>NZ_JAAKUB010000005.1:0-220221 GCF_049174935.1 Aeromonas sp. 600886
CCCGAGCGGCCAAAGGGATCAGACTGTAAATCTGACGGCTCTGCCTTCGAAGGTTCGAATCCTTCTCCCTCCACCATCATTCAGAAAGCCCGGCCTTGCGCCGGGTTTTCGCTTTCTTGCCCACTAACACTTTCCGCCCTTGTCAGATTTGACAGTTGCAATTGCATCCCACCTTGCTCATCGTGGCATCATCAACATCAGAGTGTTCACATCATGTTTGAAGTCTGGGATGAGCATGGCCACGCAACAGGTCTGACACTGCAGGCACTCAAAATCAGAATCAGCAACGACTATCAGGGCGATCTGATGGTGCGCTACAGCAACAAGCTGGGACTCCCCACGACTCTTTTTCTGACGGTTCACAAGGGAGTGGCCTACCAGCGCTTTAAAGCGGGCTCGCCAAGACTGGACTGGGAGTGGCTGGCTGGGGCTGGTAATGGCCATACACCCCGCGATTTTATGAGTGAGCAGTTCCCCTTATTTCAGTTCTCCCTCGACAACAACTGACTCTTCATACCGTTCGCTTAACCCCCTCAGCTCCCTGATCGTTGACCGGAACAGCCAGATCATTGGCTTTGAGGCGCTGGCCAGACGCTGGGAACCACGCCAGCAGCGCTATCAGGGGATCGACTTTCTCTCCCTCAGCGATGAGGAGTCCCTTCATCTGGACATCGTCATGCTCAGAGCGATTCTGCGCGACCTGCCGACGCTCGCGCAGAGCAGCACCAGTCTGCTCTCAATCAACCTCAACCCGACTCTGAACAGCCCCACCTACCAGAACTTGTTGTTGCTGGTACTGATCCAGGCGCGCAAGGTAGGGCTCGACATCTGGTTCGAGGTACTCGAGCACGCCCCGCTACAGCACAAGGAGCTGGCCCTGATAGAAGTGTTGCGCAGCCACGGCGCCCATATCGTCTGCGATGACTTTGGCACCCAGGAGTGCAACTTCCAACGGCTGCTGGCGCTGCCCTACGAGATCATCAAACTGGATCGCTCCCTGTTGCTGCAAGCGACCAAGAGTAGCCATGCACTGCGGATGCTCACCGGTCTGGTAGAGTACCTGCAGCGGCTCGGCGCCAAGGTGGTGTGCGAGGGAGTCGAGACCCAGCAACACATCGAGGTCGCCAATCGGCTCGGCTGTGACTATCAGCAGGGTTATGCCCATGCCATGCCATCTCCCCTCTCCCATTGGGCCTGAGCGGCTGTTTCATTTCGGCATCCTATCGGCTCGCGCAGCCAACAATTTCCTGCCAAATTGCATGATGACGTGGGGGCGAGTACAATCTCGCACCCCGAATATCCGGCGCATCTTCTTTCGATAACCCCAGATATGCCGTCATCGGGTCGCGCTGCATTGAGCATCCTCTCGGAGGGCATCTTGCACCGCAACTCAACCACTACGACGCCATCAGGTGGCGTTGTCCTGATTTGCAATCAGACATAAAGAGTCCGACATGTTTAAACCAGAATTGCTCTCCCCCGCAGGTTCCCTCAAGAACATGCGTTACGCCTACGCCTATGGCGCCGATGCAGTCTATGCCGGCCAGCCCCGTTACAGTCTGCGGGTGCGTAACAACGAATTCGATCACGAGAACCTTCAGCTCGGCATCAACGAGGCTCATGCCCTCGGCAAGCAGTTCTATGTGGTGGCCAACATCCAGCCCCACAACTCCAAGCTCAAGACCTTTATCCGCGACATGCGTCCGGTGGTGGAGATGAAGCCGGATGCGCTGATCATGTCAGACCCCGGTCTCATCATGATGATGCGCGAAGCTTTCCCTGATATGCCCATTCACCTCTCGGTGCAGGCCAACGCGGTCAACTGGGCCACGGTGAAGTTCTGGCATCAGATGGGCTTGACTCGGGTCATCCTCTCCCGCGAACTGTCGCTGGACGAAATCGAGGAGATCCGCATGCAGGTGCCGGAGATGGAGTTGGAAGTCTTCGTTCACGGCGCTCTGTGCATGGCCTACTCCGGCCGCTGTCTGCTCTCCGGCTATATCAACAAGCGCGACCCCAACCAGGGCACCTGCACCAACTCCTGCCGCTGGGAGTACAAGGTTCACGAAGGTAAAGAAGATGACGTGGGCCAGATCGTCCACCGTCAGGAGCCCATCGCCGTGCAGAAAGTTGACCCGACGCTGGGCCTCGGCAAGCCGAGCGATGCACTGGTGCTGCTGGAGGAGTCCAACCGCCCGGGCGAGTACATGAGCGCGTTCGAGGACGAGCACGGCACCTACATCATGAACTCCAAGGATCTGCGCGCCGTCGAACATGTCGAGCGCCTGACCAAGATGGGCGTCCATTCGCTGAAAATCGAAGGGCGCACCAAGTCTTTCTATTACTGCGCCCGTACCGCCCAGGTCTATCGCAAGGCCATCGACGATGCGGTTGCAGGCCGTCCGTTCGACCGCAGCCTGATGGGCACCCTCGAAAATCTGGCCCACCGCGGCTATACCGAGGGCTTCCTGCGCCGTCACAACCACAGCGAATACCAGAACTACGACTACGGCTACTCCGTCTCCGACACCCAGCAGTTCGTCGGCGAGATCACCGGTCGCAACGGTGACATGGTCGAGGTCGAGGTAAAGAACAAGTTCCTGGTGGGCAACAGCCTGGAGCTGATGACCCCGCAGGGCAACCTCAGCTTCAATCTGGAGCAGATGCAGAACCGCAAGGGCGAGCTGATCGACACCGCACCGGGCAACGGCCACGTAGTCTATGTGCCGGTGCCGAAGGAAGTGGACGTGAACTACGGCATCCTGCTGCGCAACCTCGGTGAGCGTCAGGATACCCGTCAGCCCCACTCGGCCGCCTGAGATGGCACTGCTCATCACCGACAAGTGCATCAACTGTGACATGTGTGATCCCGAGTGTCCGAACCAGGCCATCAGCCTGGGTGAGGAGATTTACGAGATCGACCCCAGTCGCTGCACCGAGTGCGTCGGTCACTATGAGAAGCCGACCTGTATCAGTGTCTGCCCTATCGACTGCATCATCTGGGATCCCGCTCATGTGGAAACCGAAGATCAGCTGATGGAAAAGTTTGTGCGGATGCATCGGCAGTAACCTCGGTATCTGCATCAACAACTCACAGGCTGCATCCTCCGGGAGCCCGTCCATATGATGAAACCGCAGCGCTGCTGATGAAGAAGTTTGTACAGATGCACCGACAGTAAATGCAACAAGGCCGGGAAATCCCGGCCTTTTTTGATCCCGCCCTCATCTCCATGATGGCTATTTTTTGTTTACCAACCGGTGCAATTCATCCAGTTCCCGCTGCGCCGTCAGCAAGTCGGTCTGTGCCTGCTCCAATTTGCTCTGCTTGTCGGCAATCTTGTCCGGCTTGCCACTGACTCTCGCCTCCTGCAGCTCGAGCAGGCGATCATCTACCTCGCCGCGCAGTTTGTTAACCCGCTCTTTCTGCTCCTTGAGCAGACCTTCATCGGTACAGTTGGCCTTGATATTGCGCGCTGCCTGTTCGAGCCCGGCAATCTGCCCGGTATTGTTGTGTGCTTTGGCAAACACCAGCTGGTCGTTGACGGCCTGCAGGCGAGCCTTGCAACCGACCGCCTCACTGCCAAAGGCCTGACCCGCCAACAGCAGCAAGCCGGCTCCCAATACTTTCCACATCTCGATTCATCCGGTCTTGTTTGCGAGCTGACCATAAAAACCTCGATCGGCGGCAGGGTCAAGCAAGCGGGAAAAAGGTGCGACAGAAGTTGTGCAACATCACGCAATTGCCACCCTGTTGGTTCTACAATGGCGCTCTTTTCAATCGGGAGTCTGTTATGAATCAACAAATTGTGGTCATTGCCAACGGTGCCCCCTATGGCAGCGAATCCCTGTTCAACGCCCTGCGTCTCGCTATCGCCCTCAACGAACAGGGTGGTGCCAGCCTCAAGCTGTTCCTGATGTCCGATGCGGTGAGTGCAGCACTGGCCGGTCAGGCACCGGCCGAGGGGTACAACCTGCGCCAGATGCTGGAGATCCTGCTGGCGCAAGGCGTCACCATTCGCCTGTGCAAGACCTGCACCGATGCCCGTGGCATCACCGCCCTGCCGCTGATCGAGGGCATTGAGGTCGGCACCCTGCCGATGCTGGCCCAATGGACCCTGGCTGCCGACAAGGTGCTGACCTTCTGAACCATAAGGGGCTGGCCAGCGGCGAAGTCAGCCCGGTTAGCCTATCACCGACTCCTGCCGGGCACTTCGCCGACCATGATGTCGGGCGCCTGCTTCATAAAGCGCAAAGATCGCCACACAAAGCAGCGCCATCAGCACATAGAGCCACTGACCGCTCCACTGCTCGAGGATCCAGCCTCCCAGCAGAGCGCCGGCAGCCCCTCCCAACCCGGCCAGTGCGCTGGCACCAAAGTAGCTCCCCTTGAGGTGGGTGGGGGCCATCTGGTCGATCAGCACGTTGAGCAGGGGGAACAGGATGGTCTCGCCGATGCTGAGCAGCAGCACGGCACCAAACCAGTGGCTGCGCACCATCGGGTCCCCCAGCGCGAAGAGCAGCTGGGCCGCCAGAAAGAGCGCCATGCCGATATGAAGGCGTACCCGCACTGGCCAGCGTGACAACAACCGCAGCAGCGGAAACTGCAGCAGCACCACGGTCAGTGCATTGGTCGCCACCAGCAGGGCAACCAGCTCGGCCACCTGCGGCATACCGGCCCGGGTCAGGTACTGCACCAGCGGCGAGTGAAACTGGGAGTAGACCAGCACCATCAGGAGATTGGCCATCACCAGCAGCAGGAAGGCGCGATCCGCCAGCAACACCTTGATGGCATCCCGCAGTCCGGGGCCAGCAGTCCCCAGCTTGCCTGTGCTGCCAGCCCGGCGAAATCCCCAGCCAAAGGCCAGCGCCAGCAGCAGATAGCTCACCACCAGAAACAGGAAGGTCTCCTGCTGGGCGTTGATCCCGAGGGTCACCCCGAGCAGCGGCCCCAACGCGGCCCCCAGATTAAGCAGAAAATAGCGCAGGTGCAGTGCCAGCTCCCGCGCCTTGGCCGAGGCCAGACTGTCGGCCATCAACGCCTTGCCGGGGGCATCGATGAGCCCCGATGAGAGGCCGCTGCCCATCACCCCGACCCCGAGCCAGAACACCGCATGGGAGAAACCGAGCAGGCCGAAACAGCTCATCGCCACCAGACAACCGGCCAGCAGTATGCTGCGCCGCCCGAAGCGATCAGAGAGCCAGCCGCCGTAAAAACTGACCAGGGTAGAGAGGGCCATCGAGCCACCCAGCAACAGGCCGATGAAGGTGGCCGAAAGGTCATACTCCCGATAGAGCAGAATGGAGAGGAAGGGCCACACCATGTAGTAGCTGGTACGCACCATAAAGGTACCCAGAATGACGATCCAGACCAGCGGGGTAAATTGCCTGAAGGTGCTCCATGACATCGCTATGCTCCATGCCCCGCAGCTCTTACCACAAGATCCTGTCATAAACGGGGAAAGCATTCAGTTGTAACAGAGGGCCTCAATAGAAACAACCCTCGCTCACCGACAAGGTGCAACCGGATGCAAAAAGGCCAGCCGATGGGCATCGGCTGGCCTTTTTATCGCGGGATTTCCCTCGGGCTAGCGCCAGGGGCTCTGCTGCCACAGCCGCCCAAGTCCTGCCTCGAGCGCCTGCGCGCCCTGCTGCCCCAGCTTCTGGGTCAGGCTTTTTGGCTTGCGATAGCTGATGCCGATCACCTTGTGGTGGCTGGCCTGTGCCAGCAGATAGTCATCACTGGTGCAGAGGGTATCCACCAACCCCAGCCCCTTGGCCTGACTTGCCAGCCAGTGCTCTCCGGTCGTGACCTGATCGATATCGAGTTGCGGGCGATGTTCGGCCACAAAGGCCTTGAAACGCTCGTGGATCGCCGCCAGCTCCTCACGAAACTTCTCGCGCCCCAGATCGTCGTTCTCGCCGAACATGGTGATAGTGCGCTTGTACTGACCGGCAGTGTGCATCTCGAATTCGATATCGTGCTTTTTCAACAACTTGTTGAAGTTCGGCAGCTGGGCGATCACCCCGATGGAGCCGACGATGGCAAAGGGGGCAGCCAAGATCTTGTCTGCCACACAGGCCATCATGTAGCCACCGCTCGCCGCCACCTTGTCGATAGCCACGGTGAGCTTGATGTCACGATCGCGCAGTCGCTGCAACTGGGAAGCGGCCAAGCCGTAGCCATGCACCACGCCGCCACCGGATTCGAGTCGCAGCAGCACCTCGTCGCCGGGCTGGGCGACGCCAATCACCGCGCTAACCTCCTCGCGCAGGGAGGCCACCTCTTTGGCATCCATGCTACCGTTGAAATCGAGCACAAACAGGCGACTGCGCTCATCACCCGCCTTGGCGCGCTTTTTCTGCTCCTCTTTCTGCTGCTTTTCCAGCACCTTGCGCTCGGCCTTGCTTACGAGCGCGCTCTTGAGGGCAAATTGCCCCTGCTCCAGCTCGCTCGAGAGATCGGTCACCACCAGCTCCCCCTTGCGCGCTTTCGGCTGGCGAGTGCTCACAATCATCAGGATGATGGCGCCGATGGCCAGCAGGAAGGTCACTGTCTTGGCCAAAAACAGGCCATATTCGGTCAGAAATGTCACGATGGACTCCAGAATGGATCGGTTTTCGTCACATTCTAGGGAGTTTGATGGAGGCGCGCAAAAAATCGCAGCCAGTGCCAGGAAAAACCAACCCGAGCATCACAACCTCTCTATTTTCTTCACATTTTTCTTGCCGCTGGCTGGTCAAACAGGCGCGCGGATCAGTACACTTGGCGCCGATTGCCATGCACTTATGGCCGGAATTTGTTAACAGGAGTTGTCATGCTCGATTATCAGGCGCCCCGCGATCTGCTCAAGGATAAAGTCATTCTGGTCACCGGTGCCGGCGACGGGATCGGCCGCGAAGCCGCCCTCACATACGCCGCTCACGGTGCCACCGTGATCCTGCTCGGCCGCACCAGCGCCAAACTCGAAGCCGTGTATGACCAGATTGAAGCGGCCGGTTATCCGCTGCCCGCCATCGTGCCGGTGGATCTGAAAGGGGCCACCGCCGCCCACTACCGCGGCATGGCCGAAACCTTCGCCCAGCAGTTTGGCCGCCTCGACGGCGTGCTGTTCAACGCCGGTCTGCTTGGCACCCTCTCTCCGTTTGAACACATTCAGGAGAAGGAGTGGGACGAGGTGATGCAGGTCAACGTCAAATCGGAATTCCTGCTGACCCAGGCGCTGCTGCCGCTGCTGCGCCAGACTGCCAAGACGCAGGGCGATGCCTCCATCGTCTACACCTCCTCCAGCGTGGGACGCAAGGGGCGCGCCTACTGGGGCACCTATGCCATCTCCAAATTTGCCATCGAGGGGATGATGGAAGTGCTGGCCGACGAGCTTGAGAACACCGGTGTGCGGGTCAATACCCTCAATCCGGGCGGCACCCGCACCAAGATGCGCGCCAGCGCCTTCCCGGCGGAAGATCCCATGAACCTCAAGACTCCGGCCGACCTGATGCCGCTCTACCTCTACCTAATGGGGTCGGACAGCCGCGGCAAAACCGGCCAGACCTTTGTGGCTCAGCCAAAATAAACAAGTTGCGTGGCCCAGCCCAAATAAATCAATAAAATACCCAGAGTGTTGTGCGGCAGGGGTTAAATTGAATAGGGAGCACAGGCTCCCTGTTCGAACCACTGACCATCCTATCTCCAATCAGGTTGAACTATGTTTCGTCCCAAGAGCACGTTTGAGCAATGGCGGATCTTTCAGGCGGTGGTCGACTGCGGCGGCTACGCCCAGGCGGCCGAGGCGCTGAACAAGAGCCAGTCCTCCCTCAATCATGCGGTTGCGAAGTTGCAGCAGAGTCTGGGGGTGCCCTTGCTGGAGGTGCGCGGCCGCAAGGCGGTGCTGACGCCGGCGGGCGAGATCTTCCTCAAGCGGGCCCGTCAGTTGAGCCAGCAGGTGGAAGAGCTGGAAAATCTGGCCAACAACCTGGAGCGGCAGTGGGAGCCGCAGATCAACCTCTATGTCTCGGCGCTGCAACCAAGGGAGCGCCTCTATCGGGCGCTGGCCAGCTTCTATCCTCGCAGTCGGGGTTGCCGGGTCAACCTGCACGAACGCATTCACTGCCACTTCAACGCCCTGCAACCGGGGGATCTGATGCTCTCCGAGCACCTGCCCGGCGATCGCACCGGCCTGTTGCTGGACGAGGTGTGCCTGCTGCCTCTCTGCGCCGCCAGCCATCCGCTGGCACAGGAGGAGGGGCCCATCCGCAGCGACGTGCTGACCAGCCACAACCAGATCAGCCTCCATCCCCCCATTCACCGCTCGGTGGACTGGAACGATGCGGATGACACCGGCTGGAAGGCGACCCACTACCACGAAGTGCTCGCCATGCTGCGCCTTGGCCTCGGCTATGCCTGGCTGCCGCACCATCTGGTTGAGCGGGAGCTGGCGGAAGGGTCACTCATACAGCTGGATCTGGAGAGCGGCAACGAGCGCCACCTCTACACCTATCTGCTGACCCTCTCCCCCGAATCCCTCGGCCCAGCGACCGAGCTGCTGCTGCGCTGCCTGCGCAACGAATATCAGGGCGAATCAGCGCCGCTTCCGCACGCCCAGTCCCAGCACGATAAATAACAGCCAGCTCCCCGTCAGACGTTGGGCACCCGCCAGCTGGCGGCCAGTGCCACCAGTGCCAATCCCAGCGCCACCATAAAGACCCCGTGGAAACTCCACACCTCCGCCACCATACCGGCGATGGCCCCTGCCATGATGGAACCGGTGCGGATGCTGTTGGCAAACAGGGTAGTCGCCACCCCGGCTCGCCCCGGCATCAGATCCTGAAAGTAAGACATGCCGATCCCCGCGACGATACCGATGAAGATGGCGTTGAACAGCTGCAAGGCGATCAGGGCGTATTGGTCGGTGAGGGTCACCAGACCTGTGTAAAAGGCCGCGCCAGCCAGCACCGCCAACAACATCATGGGGCGCTTGCCAAAACGGGCCGTGTAATAACCCGCCAGCAGCATGAAGGGGATCTCCAGCGCCGCCGCCGTGCCCATCAGGATACCGGCAAGCTTCTCATCCATCCCCAGTTCCCGGGTGATGTAGAGCGGCATATTAATGAGGTACATGCTGTTGCAGGTCCACATCAGGGTGGAGGCGATAAAGAGCGCCCGCACCGCCGGATCCCGCCAGCTGCTGACCCGCTCTGTCTCTTCAGCCATCTTGGGCAAAGGGAGAGAGGGGAGCCAGCGCCACACCACCAGAGCGCAGAGCAGATAGGCCAGTGCCGAGGCCAGATACATCAGCTCAAAACCGTAGCCGATGGCCAGCGCAAAGGCGATGGGCGGGCCTATGACCCAAGCCAGCGAAAATTGGGCTCGCATCACCGAGCTGAACATGTCCGCCCGTCGGTTGCGGCTGTCAGAATACTCCCGCGCCAGCGCAAACAGCTGGGGACTGGCCGTGGCCGCCAGCGCCGCCAGCATCACCCCCAGACTCGCCAGCAGCCAATAGTTACGGTTCCAGGCAAACAGCAAGGAGAGCGCCACCCCGGCAAAACAGCAGCGCAGGATCAGTCGCTTGCGATCCCCCTTGTTGTCGGAGCGGTGGCCCAGCCACTGGCTGACCAAAATGCCCACCACCGCATTGATGGTATAGAAGAGCCCGACCAGAAAGGGGCGCACCTGCACCTCCTCGGCCAGAAACAGACTTAAGGTAGGCACCTGCAGTGCCACCGCGACGCCGGTCATAAAGGTCACGGCAAGAAATGAAAGAGAGACGGGGTCCGGGCGTTTGACCGCCGCTATCGACAAGCTCATAGGGTTACCACTGATTGGAAGGACGATACGGGCTAACGGGCGGCAGCCGTATGAAAATTCGGCGCCTATCTTATGTCACTATCAAGAGCGGGCTCAAGGATGGCATAAGCAGGTGTGCGCCTTGCGAGGGAGGCCGCGACCCCGTAGAGTGAAAGCCCATCCTGCCAGCACAAGGAGTTCGCATGTTTGATTTTGATCAGGAAGTAGACCGCAGTGGCACCATGAGCCTGAAATGGGACAAGTACAAGGGTCAGGATGTGCTGCCCATGTGGGTTGCCGATACCGACTTTGTCTCCCCCCCGTCCGTGATCGATGCGTTGACCAAACGGGTCGCCCACGGCATTTTCGGCTATTCACGCCCCTCGCCGCGCCTGATCGAACTCATTATCGAACGGATGGCGACCCGCTATGGCTGGGCTATTGAGCCCGAATGGCTGGTATTCCTGCCCGGCGTGGTGCCGGGGCTCAACCTTGCCTGCAAGGCGTGGAGCCAGCATGGCCGCGGTATCATCACCCCCAAGCCGGTCTACTACCCCTTCCTGCAGGCGCCGGGCTTCAATGATCGTCCCCTGCTCACCGTGCCGATGATTGAAGAGGGCGGTCGTTGGGTGCTGGATCTGGCAGAGCTGGAGCGTCAGGCTCCCGCCGCAGATCTGCTGCTGCTCTGCAATCCCCACAATCCGGGCGGCACCATCTTCACCCGTGACGAGCTGCTGGCCATCGATGCCATCGCTGCGCGCCACAATCTGGTGATCTGCTCCGATGAAATCCACTGCGATCTGCTGCTGGATAAAAACGCCCGCCACATTCCCTACGGCGCCATCAGTGCGCAAGCGGCCGAGCGCTGCGCGGTGATGATGGCCCCGAGCAAGACCTTCAATATCGCCGGTCTCTGCTGCTCCTTCGCCATTATCCCCAACGCCCGTCTGCGCTTCAGGCTGCAGCAGGCGATGCGCGGCATCAGCGCCGACGTCAACCTGCTGGGCTTTGTCGCCGCCGAAGCGGCCTATGAGGGTGGCGAACAGTGGCTGACCGAGCAGCTCGACTATCTGGCGGCCAATCTGGCCCTGATCCAGCAGGCGGTTGCCCGCTGGCCCGGCGTCAAGCTGGCCAGTCATCAGGCGACGTATCTGGCCTGGATCGATGTGAGCGCCCTTGGCCTTGCCGATCCCATCGCCTTCTTCGAGCAGGCTGGCGTTGGCCTCTCCCCCGGCGCCCAGTTTGGCGACGGTCAGTTCGTGCGGCTCAACTTCGGCTGCACCAGGGCACGGCTGACCGACGCGCTGGCGCGGATGGAGCAGGCAATCCTCAACCACAGCAAGCCCTGATCAGCCAGCAACGGGATGGGCAAGCCCCATCCCTTTTTCCCTGTGTCATCAGCCAGCGGTCAACTCAGTCAACGGTCAATTATGTCTCTACGGATCTTGCATCACCTTCTGCTTCCCCTCTGTGCACTCTCTGCGCTGCTCCCCTTTGGCAGCCAGGCGCTGACTATCGGAACGGGCCCGCTCAATGGGGTCTACTACCCGACCGGTGGTGCCATCTGCCGGGTGCTCAATGCCGGCCATGCCCTGCATGGGGACAGCTGCACCGTGCAGAGCACCCGTGGCTCGATGGCCAACCTCAAGGCACTCGACAAGGGGGACGTACAGCTGGCGCTGGTGCAGTCCGATGTGTTGCACCACGCCCTGCACGGCACCGGCCCCTTCAGCGGGCAGGGGGCCAACAATGAGCTGCGCAGCCTGTTTCGCCTCTATCAGGAGTCGCTGACCCTGCTGGCCGCCCCCAATAGCGGCATCACCACCCTGGCAGATATCGAAGGGAAGCGGGTCTATCCCGGCAACAAGGGCGCCGGTGAGCAGATCACCAGCCAGGCCCTGATGGCAGCCATGGGATGGCAACCCGGGCAGTTTGCTGCCTATCAGCTCAAATCGGACAGCGAACCGCTGGAAGGACTCTGCGATGGCTCGCTGGATGCCGCGTTTGTGGTTGCCGGTCACCCCAGTCTGGCGGTCGGCGATCTGATCAGCCGCTGCAAGGTGCGCCTCATCCCCATCGAAGGGGAGCAGATCGACACGCTGCTCAAACAACACCCCTACTACCAGCGCAGCCGTATCGCCGCCAACCTCTATCCGGGGCAGACCACCGCCATCAACAACATCGGGATGAGTGCCGAACTGGTGGCGCTGGCCAGCCTGCCGGACCCCATCGTCCGAACCGTGCGCGATACCCTGCTGGCCCGGGTCAAGCAGTTCAGCCGGCTGCATCCCGCCCTGAGCAAAGTGACCCCCGAGCAGTTGCAGGCGCAAACCGAGCTGCCCCTCCATGCGGGGATGTCGGATCAACCGCCAGCTCCCTTGTCACTGATTCCCGAGCAGTTAACCGCGGAACAGCTGACACCGGAGCCGTTAACACCAGCACCATCGACCTCGGAAGCGGTGCCCACGACAGAGCAGGTGAGTGCCGCCAACGGGATGACAGCCACCCTTGAAGCGCCTTCTGACGCGACCGCCACCAGCAGTGCCGCAGTGACGACAGAAGCCACAGAGGTTAATCCCTTACCCGAAGAGGCGCTTGAGGTCGCCCCCGAGCTCACTGCTACGCCAACCACCGAGGGTGAGAGCATGGCTCCCTCTGCCACAGCGTCAACGGTTCCATCACCATCGGATGCCGTTTCGACTCAGTTGCCACAAGGTGCCTATGCGGCTACTGCGCCGCAAGAGCAGGCAATCCAGCCTGCCAGCAGCGCGGTGAGTGGCGAAACCCCGCAGCAGGATAAAACCGACACGCCTCCCGTCCCTGCCACCAGCGCAGCCACACAGCTGCAACCCTGAGTGGTCAGCTCCCACAAACGCATCAGGGCAGCCTCGGCTGCCCTGATTATTGATATGCGCTCGATAGTGGCGCAATTGATGGCGGCTTAGTCACCCCGATAGGCCTGCTCACCTTGCCGCCCCGCTACGGCTCCATCACCCGGGTCAGATAGGGGTTGGGCTTCTGGATCTCCTCCTCCACCCAATGCAGCAACTGCTTGATGGCCCGCGACAACACCTGATTCTGGCGCACCACGTAGCCCAGACTGGTACCGGGAAAGTCGCTCAGGCTGGTAACCGGCGCGGTGAGGTTGAGGCGCGGATGCAGGGAGAAGTCCGGCACGATGGCGACACCAAAGCCCGCCTCGGCCCAATCGAGCTGGGCGTCCACGCTGCCCACCTCCATGATGCGGCAAGGGGGTAACGCCAACAGCGGCAGAGATGGGTCGATCAGCGCCCGGGTGCGGGTGTCGTGACCGAGCAGGATCAGGGTCGGCTCATCGAGGGGATCGCTCTCCCCCGCCACCGCCCGCGCCTGCCAACGGGCAAGGCCATGACCCAGCGCGCACCAAGTCACCTGTTGCAGCTCGGTGTAGAAGAGCGGCTCGCTGCGCTTTTGCGCCATGACAAAACCCAGATCCGCCTTGCCCGCCTTGACCAGCTCGGCAGCCTGATCCGAAGTGGTGTTGAACAAAGTAAGGTCGATGCCGGGGAACTCCCGCTTGAAGCGCTGGAACGGCTGGATCAGCAGCAGGCGGGAGATGATGTCGCTGGCGGCGATGGCCAGCGTCCCCTGGCTGAGCTGGTTGAGGGCATTGAGATCGGACTGGCAGAGCTGCAACTCGGCAATGGTGCGCTCGGCGCTTTGCAGCAGCCGCTCCCCCGCCTGAGTCAGGCGAAACGGGCTGCGCTCGATCAGCCGCACCCGGGTCGCCTGCTCCAGCCGTTTGATATGCAGGCTGACATTGGGCTGAGTCATGTGCAGTTCGGTGGCGGTCTGACCAAAATGTTGCAATCGGGCCAGGGTGACAAAGGTTTGCAGCCAGTGAATATCCAGCATAAGAGTCCCTCAACCCGCGAGGTGCGGGGCTTGCCAGGCAAAATCGGGCGGCTTGCCGCTTAATTGGCCATAATTATATGGTTCTCTTATCGGAATTATAAAGATAATTAATTTTTCTAATCCGCATCAGGCTCCTAGGATGGACGCCTAACGTCTTAGGAGAAAGAGTCATGTCGTCTATCGTAGTCGTAGGTGCTAACTGGGGTGATGAAGGCAAAGGCCGCATCGTGGATTATCTGGCAGGTCAAGCTGGCGCCAGCATTCGCTTCCAGGGCGGCAACAACGCTGGCCACACCGTGGTCAACGACCTTGGCACCTTCAAGCTGCACCAGGTTCCGAGTGGCGTATTCAACCCGGATTGCCTGGTTGTCCTCGGCCCGGGCATGGTGATCAGCCCCGAGAAACTGACCGTCGAGCTCGACGAAGTCAAAGCCTCCGGCGTGACTCCGAAGCTGGCCATCTCTGACCGCGCAACCCTCTGCCTGCCGCTGCACGCACTGGAAGATACCCTGGAAGAGCAACGTCTGGGTGACGGCGCCTATGGCTCCACCCGTCAGGGCATCGCTCCTGCCTACGGCGATCGCGTGATGAAGAAAGCGATCCTGGTCGGCTGGCTGAAACAGCCGGACGTACTGGTCGAGCGCATCCAGTTCATGCTGGACTGGAAACTGCCGCAGATGAAGGCTATCTACCCCTCCTTCGAATTCACCCAGACTGCCCAGGAGATGGCCGACTGGCTGCTGGAAGTCTCTGCACCCTGGATCGACGCCGTGTGCAACGTCAGCATGCCGCTCAAAGCGCTGCAGGCCGAAGGCAAGACCCTGCTGTTCGAAGCCCAGCTGGGCGCTGGCCGTGACCTGATCTACGGCGAATACCCCTGGGTGACCTCCTCCCACGTATCTGGCGCCTACGCCGGTATCGGTGGCGGTCTGCCGGGTCTGCGTCCGGAGCGCGTCATCGCTGTGGCCAAGGCATTCAGCTCCTCTGTCGGTACCGGCACCCTGCTGACCGCCATGGAGAACCAGGACGAGTTCCGCAAGATCACCAACGAGTTCGGCGCAACCACTGGCCGTCCCCGTGATGTCGGTTACTTCGACGCCGTCGCCACCAAGAACGGTGTCGAGCTGCAAGCCGCCACCGAAGTGGCACTGACCAAGCTGGACTGCCTGACCGGCCTGCCGGACCTGAAGATCTGCGTGGCCTACGAAGGTGCCCACACCGAGAACCCGATTTGGCCGCAAACCGCTGCCCTGAAGCCGGTTTACGAGCAGATGGAAAGCTGGAGCGAAGACATCACCGGCTGCCGCACCTTTGAAGAGCTGCCGCGCGCTGCCCAGCAGTACGTGCTGCGTATCGAAGAGCTGCTCGGCGTACCGGTTCCGATGGTTTCCGTCGGCCCGGGCCGTGACGAGATGATCCTGCGCTAAGCCGCATTTCTCATCGTCAAACAAAAAACCGGCATCCCTGATGCCGGTTTTTTTATGGCTGCCGTTTACCTTCTTGCCATAAAACCACTCAAAGGCTCAATTAACTCACCAATCGACCTCACATTGAGCCGTTCTGCAATAACATTCTACCCTGCCCTCGTTAAAGTGAACCCGTTACCACACGAGGAGTCACCCGATGAAATTGCTCAAACAGAGTGCCCTGTTGCCACTGCTCTGCCTGACGGCCATGCCAGCCTTTGCCATGACCCTGAAGAGCACGGACATTCACGAAGGCCAGTTGATGGCCAAACAGTTCAGCTTCAACGGCTTTGGCTGCAGCGGCGACAACCACTCGCCCCAACTTAGCTGGCAGGATCTGCCGGCAGGCACCAAGAGTGTTGCCATCACCGCCTATGACCCCGATGCCCCTACCGACAGCGGTTGGTGGCACTGGTTGGTGGTGAACCTGCCTGCCACCCAGAGCGAGCTGGCCAGCAATGCCTCCGGCAAGCTCAAGCAGGGATTGGAGATCCGCACCGACTTTGGCAGCCAGGGTTACGGCGGCCCCTGCCCGCCCGCTGGTCACGGCATGCACCGCTATCAGTTCACCGCCTGGGCCCTGCCCCATGATCTCGAGGTGAAGGCTGATACCCCGCCCGCTATGGTAGGCTACATGCTCAACAGCATGGCGCTCGGCAAAGCCACTCTGACCGCCACCTTCGTCACCCCCTAGGAGCCAACCGGATGAGCACTTCCCTGCTGCAACAGAGCCACTATCTCGGGATCCGCCAGCAGCCCCTGCACCGGGTGCTCATCTACGCCCCGACCCTTATCTGGGTCACCCAGGGGAGCAAGCAACTGTGGTGGCGCGAGCGACGTCTGTCGTTTGACAGGGAGCGGTGGCTGCTGATCCCGGCAGGCCACCAGCTCACCTTCGTCAATCAGCCGGAGCAGGGCAAGTTTCGCTCCCACGCCATCACGCTGCTGACCCCACCACCGCCGGAGTGGCTGGCCGAGTCAGCCCCTTCCCACGCCGACCTGGAGGAACCCGCCGTCAAGATCACCCCCGAGCTCGCCTTCTGCTTTGAGCTCATCAGCACCATGGCCGAACGGGGACTGAGCGAAGCAACCCAGGCCGAACTGCTGCGCGGTTTCTATGCCGAGCTACGGGCCGCCAACGCCCTCGGGTTGCTCTTTCCCGCCAGCACCATGACCCTCGCAGAGCGGCTGGCACGCTACCTGGCGGTGGAACCCGGCATCGACCACACCCTGGAGGCAGTGGCCCCCCACTTCTCCATGAGCCGCGCCTCCATGGTGCGCAAGCTGGCCGCCGAAGGTCGCAGCTTTCGCCAGTTGCTGGCTCAGGTGCGCATGAGCCACGCCCTCAACCTGTTGCAACAGGGCTTGACCCCGCTGGAGGTTGCCCTCGCCTGCGGTTATGACTCCCCCAGCCGCTTTGCCACCCGCTTCAAACAGGAATTCGGCCTGACGCCCCACCAATACCTGCACACCTGTCCTGCCAGATTGGCGAGCAACGAAAAGTAAAACATTACTTAAAGACCATTCTATGTAACCTGATGTAACCCGGTGATCCCGCTCACATTGCCGCCTCTTCAGAGTGTGATCTCGCGCCAACGCTCCCTTTCCCCTTGCCATACAATGGCTACCGAACACCTTTTCACTAAAAATAAGCGTAAAAAATCTTCCTTTTAACCTACATAAACGGAATTGGAGCGAGCAATGTTTCGTAAAACTTTACTCTCGGTAGCCCTCGGCACCGCCCTGTTCGGACTGACTGCCTGCAACGATAACCAGACAGAGAGCAACACAGTCGCCAAACCGGAGCAGGCCATCCAGTACAAGGATGTGATCGACCGTCGGGGAACACCGACCCAATTCCGCGACTTTGACAGCTACTCCAACCTCAAATACAACCCGCTGCTCGATCTGGGGGCCTGGCACGGTTTCCTGCTGCCTGCCAGCGACAAGGAGTGGGGGGGCTTTACCGGCCCCATGGTCATCTCCGAGGAGTACAGCCTCTTCTTTGCCAGCGAGCTGGACAAGCTCACCCTAAGCGATGCGAGCGGCCGCCCGTTCCCGCTCACCAGCGCCCGCAAGCAGGAGGTGTACGCCATTCCCGGTGCGCTGGTGCAACACTTCGAGTTCGAGCCCTTCACGCTGGAGCTGGAGCTGCGTTATGGCGATGCCCGCACAGCTCTTATCCGCACCCGACTCATCAATCAGACCGATGCACCGCTCACCCTCAACCTCAACTGGCAGGGCGAGTTGCTCAATCAATGGGATGCCAAGGATACGATTGCCAGCAAATATCCAGGCTGGACTCGCACCATCAGCGAGAGCGACAAAGGAATCGAATTCCAGTTCGGCAAACTGCGCAGCACCTGGAACATCATGCAGAGCGGCAGCGCCCGCTATCGCATCGACCGCACCCTGCCAAGTCGCACCACCCTCGACCAGAAGACACTGGGCTACCAAAGCGACGCCAGCATTACCCTGGCAGCCAAGGGGAGCGAGGATATCTACACCCTGCAGAGCTATCTCCATTCCGCAGATGACGCCAGCCGCCATCAGCAGAGCCGTCAGGCCCTGCTGGCCAACCCGGCCAGCTATTTTGCCGACTCCATCCGCCGCTGGGAGGGCTACCTTGCCAAGGGTCTCTCCAATCAGGGGATCCCCGAGTCGGAGCGTCGCATCGCCGTCAAGGCGATGGAGACCCTCAACGGCAACTGGCGCTCCCCAGCTGGCGCCATCCTCCACGACGGGGTGACCCCCTCCAATACCGCCCGCTGGTTCGACGGCGTCTGGGCCTGGGACAGCTGGAAGCACGCCTATGCCATGGCACACTTCAACCCGGAGGTCGCCAAGAACAACGTGCGCGCCATGTATGACTATCAGGTACATCCGGATGATCCGGTACGACCGCAGGATGCGGGCATGGTGATCGACGCCGTCTTCTACAACAAGCTGGCGGATCGCGGTGGCGATGGCGGCAACTGGAACGAGCGCGATACCAAGCCGCCCCTCTCCGCCTGGGCCATCTGGGAAATCTATAGCGCCACCAAGGACAAGGCCTTTATCGCCGAGATGTATCCCAAGCTGCAGGCCTACCACGACTGGTGGTACCGCGCGCGGGACAACAACCGCAACGGCATCATCGAATATGGCGCCACCAAGCATGTGGAGCACAACGACGAGTACGGCAATATCACCTTCAAGGTGCAGTACTCCAACGGTATTCCCGCCGGGCTGGATCTCTCAAGCTGTACCAGTGAGGGGGATGGCTGGTATGCCTGCGCCGGAATGCCGCTCTATCAACAGGTGTTGAACGTGGGCGGTTACAGCGACATGGATATCGGTGCCCAGCACGGCGCCGGTTGGGAGTCCGGCATGGACAACGCCGCCCGCTTCGGCTTTATCGAACCGGGCCAGCTGCAACGCTATGCCGACAAGACTTATGGCGGAGATTTGGCCAAGGCACGTCAGGACTGGAACGTCGCCTTCTTTGAAAACCATCAGGACAATGGCGATTTGATCGGTTTCTCCATCGATCAGGAGTCGGTGGAGCTCAACGCCTTCCTCGCCAAGGAGAAACGCATTCTGGCCGACATGGCCGACCTGCTTGGCAAGCCGAACGACGCGAGCCGCTACCGCGATGGTGCGATCCAGCTGGCTGGTTACATCAACAGCTGCATGTTCGATGAGGCATCAGGCTTCTATTACGATCGTCAGATTGCTCAGGGGGATGTTGCTGACGGCAACGGCTGCGTCGGAAAATTGCTGACCGCCCGCGGCCGTGGCCCGGAAGGGTGGAGCCCGCTCTGGGCAGAAGTCGCCGACAAGGAGAAAGCGGCACGGGTGCGCGAGGTGATGCTCAACGCCCAGGAGTTCAACACAAAGATCCCGCTGGGCACAGCCGCGCTGACCAACCCGGCCTACGACCCCAATATCTACTGGCGCGGCCGGGTATGGCTCGATCAGTTCTACTTCGGGGTGAAGGGGCTCGAAAACTACGGCTATCGCAGCGATGCCGAGGCACTGGTCAACAAGCTGTTCAACAATGCCGAAGGACTGGCGGGCAGCGGCCCCATCCGCGAAAACTACAATCCGGAGACCGGCGCCATGCAGGGGGCCAGCAACTTCAGCTGGAGCTCGGCCCACCTCTATATGCTCTATCGCAACTTCCTCAAGCCACAGGAATAAGCCTCGAGAGAGGATGCCCCCCTTCGGCTTGATGCATCAGGTGGCCTTGTAGAGTGTTGCCATACTGATTGAGCAAACTGAGCACTCGGGAAATATTGCTCAGGCGCTTGCTGCACCCCCGCAAAAAATGGTGATAGCGGGGGAATAAAAAACAACCCGGCACGAATACCGGGTTGTTTTTTTATCAGAGAGACGAACTCAGCTCTGGCCTTGCAGCGCCTGCTGCAACTCCTCTTCGCTCCAGATGGTAATGCCAAGCTCCTGTGCCTTGGCCAGCTTGGAACCGGCCGCTTCCCCCGCGACCAGCACATCGGTCTTGGCAGATACAGAGCCCGCCACCTTGGCCCCCAGCGCCTGCAATGCCGCCTTGGCGTCGTTGCGCGACAAGGTGGTCAGGGTGCCGGTCAGCACGAAGGTCTTGCCGGCAAAGGGTTGCTCCGCGGCCTCTTTCTTCTCGATGGCCGGCCAGTGGATGCCGGCAGCCAGCAAGGCTTCCAGCACCTCCACGTTGTGGGGCTGACGCAGGAAGTAGTAGACATGCTTGGCCACCACATCACCCACATCGGCCACTTCGAGCAGTTGCTCCACCGAGGCCGCGCGCAGGGCATCCAGGGTGAGGAAGTGGTTGGCAAGGTTGAGCGCAGTCGCCTCCCCCACTTCACGGATCCCCAGGGCAAACAGGAAGCGCGGCAGGGTGGTACTGCGCGCAGCATCGATAGCAGCCACCAGATTGAGGGCCGATTTTTGCCCCATCCGCTCAAGACCGGCCAGCTGGATGGCATTGAGGCTGAAGAGATCGGCGGGGGTCTTCACCAGCCCCTTGTCCACCAGCTGCTCGACAATCTTGTCGCCAAGGCCGTCCACATCCATGGCGCGACGGGCGGCGAAGTGCTTGATCGCCTCCTTGCGCTGCGCCTCGCAGAACAGGCCACCGGAGCAGCGGGCAACCGCTTCCCCTTCCAGCCGCTCCACTGCCGAACCACACACCGGGCACTCGGTCGGGAAGAGAATTTCACGCGCATCAACAGGGCGCTGTGCCTCCACCACTGCCACGATCTGCGGGATCACGTCCCCTGCCCGGCGCACGATCACGGTATCGCCGACCATCACGCCAAGGCGCTCGATCTCGTCGGCATTGTGCAAAGTGGCATTGGAGACGGTGACGCCGCCAACAAACACCGGTTTAAGCTTGGCCACCGGCGTCACGGCGCCGGTGCGACCAACCTGAAACTCGACGTTCTCAAGCTCTGTCATCTCCTCCTGCGCCGGGAACTTGTGGGCGGTCGCCCAGCGCGGGGCGCGGGCCACAAAGCCCAACTCCTCTTGCAGGGGGATGGCATCCACCTTGTAGACCACGCCGTCGATCTCGTAAGGGAGCTCGCCACGGCGGGCCAGAATGTCGTCGTGGAACGCCTGACAACCGGCGGCCCCCTCTTTGAGCTTCACCTCGGGACTAAGCGGCAGCCCCCACGCTTTGAGCTGGTTGAGACGACCGAAGTGAGAGTCACCGAGTTGCTCGCCGCCGACACCGACGCCGTAGGCATAGAAACTCAAACGGCGGTTAGCGGTAATACGCGAATCGAGCTGGCGCAAACTGCCAGCCGCAGCATTACGTGGGTTAACAAAAACTTTTTCACCAGCAGCAGAAGCTCGTTCGTTCAGATCAACAAAGTCCTTCTTCCTCATGAAGGCTTCGCCACGAACCTCTAAACGTAACGGCCAACCTTTACCTTGAAGAGCCAAGGGAACAGACCGAATAGTTCTAACGTTATCAGTAATATTTTCCCCAACTCGTCCATCCCCGCGAGTTGCGGCTTGAACTAATATTCCATTCTCATAAAGCAGGCTAACTGCAAGTCCATCCAACTTTGGCTCACAACAAAACTTCAAAGAGTCAGTAGATTTTAAGCGTCCTTCAATCCGATGAACAAAATCATCAAGGTCTTCATTATTAAAGACATTATCCAAACTGAGCATGGGAACTTCATGGGTCACTTGCCGAAACTCAGGCAAAGGGGTACTTCCAACTCGTTGGCTTGGTGAAGACGGGGTTCGTAGCGAAGGCTGCTGCTTCTCGATATCAAGCAGCTCGCGCATCAGGCGATCGTATTCGGCATCCGGCACTGTGGGGTTATCCAGCACATAGTACTGGTGACCATATTCGGTAAGCAGTTCACACAATTGACGGTGGCGGGAGAGGGTGTCGCTCATGAAAAAGTCTCGAAGTGTGATTGAACATACGGCCGGGGTAGAAACAAAAATGCGGTACCAGGGTACCGCACTTTTTCTTCACTCGACCCGCATGGCGTATTAGTCGCGACTGGCCTCGTAGGCAGCCAGCTCGTGACGGTAACGGGCAATGGTCTCGTCGCTCAGCGGGCTGCGATCCATATCTGTCAGCATGGCATCGAGATCGCTGGCCAGCTGATCGGCAGCCTGCAGCATGTCCTCGAAGGCAAACGCGGCATTGCTGCGCAGCGGCAGTTGCATGAACAGGGAGACACCCGGCGTGGTGAACTGTTCCATCCGGTACGGATTGAAGGTACCCGGCTTGACCATGTTGATCATGGAGAAGAGCACTTCACCCTTGCCGTTGGGATCTTCGTGACGGTGGAAAATATCCATCTCGCCAAACTTGAAGCCCAGCGCCATCAGGGATGAGAGCAGGGTTGCACCTTGCAAGTCGTGACCCGGACGGCCCATCAGGTTGATGACATAGACATCCTGCCAGATTTTCTCGACCGGCTGGGGGGCCATGCGCGGCTCTTCAACCACAGGTGCAGGTGCCACATAGGCCGGCTCTTCATACACAGGCTCGGGAGCCACATTACGGGGCTGCGGCTGATATTCCGGCTCGGGAGCACGCACCGGTTCGGCACGAACGGTGTCAGCGGTACGGACTGTCTCTGCACGGGCACCAAAAGTCGGGGCGGTCGCGTAAGCGGGCTCGACCAGCGGCTCGTCATCCAGCGACTGCATCATGGGCTCGCGCTGGGGACGGGAACGGTAGACCGGGGTACGACGATTGACCTGAGCAGGTTTGCGCACCGGCGCGGCAGGCGCCTCGTCGATCTCCTCGGGCAGCGGTTCGTCGAGCCCTTCCTCCTCTTCATAGACAGGAGGCGGCGGAACCGGGCGGGCAGCAGGCTTGCGCACTACGGGCGGCGGCAGATCGTCCTCGTCATCTTCATCATCAAAGGCGGGGACGGCAGGGCGACGACCGAGTTCCGGCTGGCGGCTCTCTTCACTGCGCAGCTTGGGCTCGGCACGACGGCCACCACTGACCACGCGTACCTGGCCGATGCCATCGCTGTCGAAGGCATCGTTATCACGATCCCGCGACTTGGAGTCCATCCGTCCAATCGGTTTCTCTTTGATCGGTGCCTGACGATTCTTTTTGTTGCTCCACAACCCGTGAATGAGCAATGCCGCAATAGCAATACCGCCCAGGGCAACCAAGATGTAACGCAATTCCTGCATTAGCTGCTTCTCTTTCTAGTTTTGCTCAGCCAAAGCGACGGCTTCACCGATATCGACCGACACAATGCGAGAAACCCCGGGCTCTTGCATCGTGACGCCAACCAGCTGCTCAGCCATCTCCATGGAGACCTTATTATGACTGATGTAAACGAACTGTACTGTGCTCGACATCTCTTTGACAAGAGAACAGAAGCGACCGACGTTCACTTCATCGAGCGGTGCATCCACCTCATCCAGCAGACAAAAAGGTGCTGGGTTGAGTCTGAAGATGGCAAAAACCAGCGCAAGCGCGGTTAACGCCTTCTCCCCCCCGGAAAGCAGGGCAATGGTAGCATTCTTCTTACCCGGAGGTCTCGCCATGATGCTCACTCCGGCCTCCAAAAGATCATCGGAGGTGAGCTCAAGCCAGGCACTGCCCCCACCGAACACTTTTGGAAACAGGGATTTTAAATCTTCGTTGACCTTATCGAAAGTGTCCCGGAACCGTATTTGTGTCTCTTTATCAATTCTTTTAATGGCTTGGCTCAAGGTTTCCAGCGCTTGCTCGAGATCCTGACACTGATTTTCGAGGTAGGTTGCCCGGGTTTTCGCCTCTTCGTACTCCTCCAGTGCCGCCAGGTTGATGGCGCCGAGCGCCTCCACTTGCGCCTCCAGCGTCTGGATCTCCTGCCGCAGCTTGCTGCGATCAGCAGCGATCAACACCGCCTGATCGAGATCTACCAGTCGAACCCCCAACTCTTCGAACTGCTCGTGCAGCCCCTGTCGACGGGTGAGGTTACGTTCGCGCTCAAGGCGCAGGGTTGCCAGCTTCTCCTGCAACGTCACTAGCTGCTTGTGATCGGCACTTCTGGCCTGCTCCAGCTCACCGAGCTGGCGCTCCAGCTCCGCAAGCCGTTGATGGCAGGCGAGCTGCTGCGCCTCCAGATTGCGCTGCTCGGCCAGCAGGGGCGCCAGATCCGGCACTGCCTCGCTATCCGGCCCTTTCAGCCCGGCCAGCTCCAGCCCGAGCCTCGCTAGCTCCTCTTCACCCAGGGTAATGAGTTGGCGCAGATTGCCCAGCTCCAGTTGCAAACGCTGGCAGGCCGCTTGCTGCTGCTCGCGGCGCACACGGGCCTCGTCAACCGCCCGCTCGCAGCGGGTCAGCTGATCCTGAGCGACCTGCACCCCTTGCGTCAGCGGCTCCCCCTGCTCTTGCAACTCGGCAAGGCGTGCCTCATCGAGTTCCAGTTGTTCACGGGCGCTGGCCAGTCGCTCTGCCTCTTCGGCCTGCACCTGATCGAGCCGACTCAGCTCTTCGCCAAGCTGACCGAGCCGCAGCAACCGCTCCTGCCGCTGACCCTGTTGCAGGCTCCAGGCTTCGCGCAGTTGTTGCCATTTCTGCTCTTGCTCGCGCAAGGTTCGCTGCGACAACTCCTGCGCACAGGCAAGCTGGGCGCGCCGGGCATCGGCAGCCACAAGTTGCTCGCTCAGCTGTGCCAGCCCCGCGGCAACCCTCTCCTGCTCGGTATGCAACCGCTCACGCTCCCCCAGCAGTGCCATGGTGCCGAGCGCCGCGCCCTGCCCCAGATCTGCCCAGTTTGGCCCCAGCCAGTCGCCAGCAGGAGTCAGTACCGACTCACCGGCCGCCAGACTTGGCTGGCGGGCCAATGCGGCCTCCCGGCTCTCGACCAGCCAGATGGCATTGAGGAAGGCGGGAATGTGCTCGCCGCCCAGTTGCGCCGCCAGCGTACCGGCAACCGCCGGTTGCGCCGGGCCAATCCAGAGCCCCTCTTGCATCAGATCGCACTCGTCCGCCGGCGTTGCGGTGAGCCAGCGACCCAGCACCTTGTCGAGCACCTGTGCCCACTCGGGGGCAACCTGCAGTCGATCCGCCAGGGTCGCCCCCTCCATCTGCTCGCCGAGGATCTGATCCAGCGTCGCCAGCCGCGCCTCCAACTCCCGTTGCAGGCTCAACTGCTGGCCATGCTGCTGCTTGAGTTGTTCATGGGCGTCGACCGCCTGCGCCAGCTGCTCGGTCAGCTCACCATTGGCCGCCCGCGTCAGCTCCAGCTCACCACTCAGGGCATCGAGGGCCGGTTGCAGGTCATCGGCCTCTGCGCCGAGGGGACCCGCGCGTTCATCTTCCAGCTTGAGGCGCGCCAGCCGGGTCTTGGCTTGCAGTTCCTGCAGGCCACCCAACCGGGTACGGGTCTGATTGAGCTGCCCCTGCAACCCGGCCAACTGTTGCTGCCACTGCAGCTGGCGCAGGCGGGCCTGCTCCAGCCCCTCGCTAGCCTGCTGGCGGGCCTCCTGCTGCTCGGTGAGCAACTGCTCACACTGCTCCAGCCGGGCGCTCTCCTGCTCGGCGCGCAACACCCCTTCGGTCAGTTGATCCTGCTGGCTGGCAAGCTGAGCCTTGCGGGTGGCGATCCGCTCGCCCAGCGCCTCTGCACGGGCCTGCCAGTCGCGCCCCAGTTCACTCTGGTGCAGTTGCTGCTGTTCGAGACGGGCGATGGCCTGCCCGCCGAGAAAAATCTGTTGCTGACGGCTCGCCTGCTCGGCTTGCGCCTCTTGTCTGGCGACCGACAGGGTGACGTGGCGCCCCTCATCTGCGGTGCGCTTGGCATCGAGCGCCGCCAGCGCCTGCTCGGCCTGTGCCAGCTCTGTTTTAGCCTCGCCAAGACGCGTCTCCAGCGCCCACAACTCGGAGCCAATCAGCTCGGCGCGAGCGGCGCGCGAACGACTCTTGAGCTGTTTGTAGCGCTCGGCCGTTTCGGCCTGGGCTTTGAGGTGGTCAAGGCGCGAACCCAGCTCGCCGCGAATATCGCCGAGGCGCTCCAGATTCTCCTGAGTGTGGCGAATGCGCTGTTCGGTCTCGCGGCGCCGCTCCTTGTAGCGGGAAACCCCGGCGGCCTCTTCCATAAAGAGCTTGAGATCGGCCGGACGTGACTCCACCAGTCGGCTGACAGTGCCCTGCTCGATGATGGCGTAGCTGCGGGGGCCAAGACCGGTGCCGAGGAAGAGGTCGGTCACATCCTTGCGGCGGCACTTCTGGCCGTTGATCTGATAGTGGTTGGAGCCGTCGCGCAGCACTTCGCGGCGCACCGAAATCTCGGTAAAGCGGCCGAACTCACCGGGCACCCGGTTGTGGGGATTGTCGAACACCAGCTCGACCGAGGCGCGCCCGTGCGCACTGCGATTGATGGAGCCGTTGAAGATGACATCGGTCATGTTCTCGCCGCGCAGATGGCGGGCGGAGCTCTCCCCCAGCACCCAGCGCACCGCGTCGATGACGTTGGATTTGCCACAGCCGTTGGGGCCCACCACGGCGGTCATGTCTGCCGACAGTTCGATGCGGGTCGGCTCGACGAACGACTTGAAGCCGGCGAGTTTGATCAGTTTCAGACGCATGGCGACCTGTATCAGTGGCTAAATAAAGAGGATGCGGGCAGGTGACTTTACCAAATCCAGACCCGGCTTTGTTTGTAATATGCAGGCATCATCCCCATTCAATGCCCGATTTTCAGTCGCCATGGCACGAAATAAGGAATAGTCGGCGACTTTACCAAATCAAAGGCTTGTTTGTAATATGCTGGCAGTTCTCCCATGCATAGATGGAGCTCACATGAGCCAATCACCCCATATGGTCAAAGATTCAATCAGCGGTGCAGACTATTTCCTGCGCGGGTTTTCCCTTATTCGCCAACCGGGCATCCGCACCTTTGTGCTGATCCCCCTGCTGGTCAACTTCGTGCTGTTTGCCGGGGCCTTCTATGCCCTGCTGCTGCAACTGGACGGCCTGTTCGCATGGCTCCATCAGCAGATCCCCGCCTGGCTCGACTGGCTGGACTACCTGCTCTGGCCCATCGCCCTCATCACCATACTGGTGGTCTTCTCCTTTATCTTCAGCTCGGTTGCCAACTGGGTAGCAGCCCCCTTCAACGGCCTACTGGCGGAGAAGGTGGAGCAGATCCTCACCGGCCAGCCCGCCAATGACAGCGGCATGCTGGATATCGTCAAGGATGTGCCACGTACCTTCGGCCGCGAATGGACCAAGCTGAAGTATTACCTGCCCAAGGCTATCGGTTGCCTGATCCTGTTTCTGATCCCGGTGGTGGGCCAGACCCTGGCGCCTGTGCTCTGGTTCCTGTTCAGCGCCTGGATGATGGCGATCCAGTATGTGGATTATCCGTTCGACAACCACAAGATCGACTTTATCACCATGCGTGACGCCTTGAAGCAACGCCGCGGAAAATGCCTGAGCTTTGGCGCTTTGGTGACCCTCTTCTCCGCCATTCCGGTGGTGAACCTCTTCGTGATGCCAGTCGCCATCTGTGGTGCCACCGCCATGTGGGTCGATCACTACCGGCAGGAGCAGTTGGGGCGCTAACCCTTGAACATTGATTAGAAAAAGGCGCCCGAAACGGTGCCTTTTTCGCATTTAGCATGAATTAAATTAATGCATGCATTCGATAGCTTGTCCCATATGACACGAGTTGGTAGGATTCTGGCCTTTCTCGTTCCCTGGGATATCTCATGTTACATGCACTCTTCTTGGTTGGCTTGGTGGCCGAAGGGATGACCGGCGCGCTGGCCGCGGGTCGGCGACGGATGGATCTGTTTGGTGTGGTGATCATCGCCTCGGCGACGGCCATCGGTGGTGGCACCATTCGCGATGTGCTGCTCGGCCACTATCCGCTGCTCTGGATTGAACATCCGGAATACGTGCTGCTGGTTGCCGCAGCTGCGATGGTGGGTGTGGTCTCCGCCCCCCTGATGCGCTACCTCGGCAAGCTGTTCATGGCCCTCGATGCCCTGGGACTGGTGGTCTTCTCCATCTTCGGTGCGGCCCGTGCGCTGGATATGGGCCACGGCGCCGGTATTGCCTGCATCATGGCGGTGGTGACCGGGGTCTTTGGCGGGGTGCTGCGGGATCTGCTCTGCCAGCGGATTCCGCTGGTGTTTCGTCGCGAGCTCTATGCAGCCATTTCGCTGATCACCGCAGCGCTTTACTGTCTGGCGCTGGATCAGGGCTTGCCGACCAACTGGGCCGCGTTCGGTTCCATCGGGATCGGCTTTGTACTGCGGCTGCTGGCAGTTCGCTTCAAGTGGGGTCTGCCCACCTTCAACTACCAGTACGCGACCCACTGAGTACGCCAGCTTCTGGCGAGGCGGGTTGGATTGCGAGCAACAAAAAAGCGCCCGAGCGGCGCTTTTTTCATGGACGGTCTGCGACTCAGTTAATCCCTTCCGAGCTGAAGAAGGTCGCCTTGTCGGCGATAAAGCGGATCTTGATGTTCTTCCCTTCCCCGCCCCAGAGGCAGCTGGTAGTGCCCAAGGCATCATCACAACGCTCCGCCTTGCCCAGAATGGTGCTGGCCTCGGCGTAACTCATCCCCATCTTCAACTGGTCGTAATTTTCACGGTTGAGCTTGCTGCAACCGGTCAACAACAGGGCGATCAGGCCGCCAATCACTATCTTTTTCATCGCTATCTCCTCTCTGGTGGGAAGAGCTTGGCAGTTTGCCAACCCCTTTACCAGCTGCGCACCGGGCCGGTATCGAGGTGAACGAAGTTGTCACGGGGATAGTAACCAACCCCACCCACCTTGAGCTGGAGCGCCGCCTTGCGCAGATGGGCTAGCTGTACGCCGGGGATCCGCACATCCACCGCCTGCCCCAGGGTGTGGTAGCTGTGCTTGGCCACGCCGCGGCTCTTGTGGCGCTTCTGACGATTGGTTGCCGGGGCGCGATAGCCGGAGATCAGCTGGATTTCGCTGCGCCGACCCAGCTTGTGCTGCAACAGGAACAGCTGATCAAACAGCTTCTTGTCGATGTTGAACACTTCATTGCGCCGGTAATCGCGGAAGATGTGGTTGAGCTCGGCCAACCCGTCGCTCAGATAGTGACCATTTTCCCAATAGCTGGCGCGCACCCGCTCGCCGGTATTGAGATTGAAGAAACTGAGTTCACGCCCGGTGGTACTGCGGCTGGCCAGTGCAGGGAAGGAGATCAGCGAGCTGCCCAGCAGGCAACCGGCTCCCAGCAACAGGCGACGTCGACTTATCTCTTGTTCCAGCATAAGGGGTTCGTCCATCGCAGATTCAAGCGAAAAAAATAGTTGAATAAGATCACTGATTGAATGTGATACAGGCGCTTGAAACTACCCTCCAGCGGGGGGCCCTGTCAAACCTCAATCGCCCATAGAAAAGCCCGGCACAGGCCGGGCTTTTCACTCTGTGGCAGGGATCACAACAGGCGGCTCTGGAAGCTGACCCGATCAAATCCGTAGATGTCGTTGCGCAGTTGCTGGCGACCATTTTCGTCGATCCAGCTGCTCCAGTAGACGGTAAAGACCGGGATCGGCGTGGTGAGCGGCAACCATTTGGTCTGGCTCTCCTTGAGGATATTGGCCACCTTGTCCGGCTGATAGCGGGAGTCCGCCAGCAACAGTTCGGCCAGATCGTCGGCATGCTCCACCCGGATGCAGCCCGAGCTGAAGGCGCGCGCCCCCTGTTCGAACAGCGCCTTGCGCGGAGTGGAGTGCAGATAGATGGCGTCATTGTTGGGCAGGTAGAACTTGTAGCGCCCCAGGGCATTGTGATCACCCGGCTTTTGCCGCAGGCGATAGGGGAAACCGGCGGCCAGCGCCTGATGCCACCCCTCTTCGGTGAACTGGACCGGATTGCCCTCGCTGTCGATCACCTCGAACTGCTCGCGACTCAGGTAGGCGGGATCGCGACCCAGCTTGGGCAGGATGTCCTTGCTCAGGATGGAGCGCGGCACATGCCAGGAGGGATTGAGCACGATGGAGCGAATTTCGCTGGCCAGAATGGGAGTGGCGCGCTGCTCCTTGCCGACGATGACCCGGCTGGTAAACACCTCGTTGCCGGACTCCACCACGCTCAGACGGTAGTCGGGAATATTGACCAGCACGTACCGGCCACCGGCGAGCTGATCCACCAGATCACGACGCCACAGGTTGCGCAGCAGCAGGCTGGCGCGCACTTGCGGGCCGGTATTGAGCCAGGAGCGGGTCTGACGACCGATAATGCCGTCCGCGGTGAGACCATGACGACGCTGGAACTGCTTGATGGCCTGCTCGGTATCACCATCGTAAATCTGATCACCATGGCTCGGGGCGCTGTCGCCCAGCTCGTTGAGCATGGCGCGGATTTGGCCGAGCTCGGCGGAGCTCTCTCCGGCACGCAGGGTCGGCATATCGAGGGTTGGCCACTTGCTGGCCATCGGCATCGCCAGCAGTTTGTGCACCTTGGCCCGCACCGCCTCGTATTCCGCCACCTGAGGGCGCAGGGATTTCACCTGGGTGAGCAGGTCATCATCGCTGGGCTGGGTCACCACAGGGCGGTTCAAATCGAGCTTGAGGGTCTTCATCTGCTCGCGCGAGACCAGATCCATCCCCCGCCAGGCGTGCTGGAAACGGCTCAACTTGGTAAAAATGTCGTCATAGATGGCACCACGCTTGTCTGCAGGGGTGGCCTGCAGACGCTTCCACAGCGTGAAAAAATCGGGATGCAGCTGGGCAAGCACAGCCTCTTGCAACTGCTGCTCCAGCTCGACACGGGCCTGTTCGGCCTGACTGCCCTGATACCAGTCGTGTCCGGTTTCACTGGCCGCCACCACAACTTGTGCTTCGGTCGCATGTACCGCGCCAGCGGGCAAACATCCCAGCCACACCAGATTGGCAAGGGCCAGCCAATACTTCATCCCCATGGGTACCTCAAAACGGTTTGTTCACTCTGTCGGGCCTGACAAGCTGACCCGATGCTCAGGCCGCTCATGATGCGTGAACGGCCAATACTTTGCTAGCGCCCGGGGGCATAACGCTGCCAGATAATGTCATACGCATCTGTCTCCTTGAACCGCGCCAACGCCTGATTGAATTGTTGCAAGAACTGCGGCGAAAAGCTGCGCTTGCCCAACATAAAGAAGCTCGGCGATTCAGATACCACCATGGGGTGACTGGTGAACAGACCGCTCATCCCCTCCTTGTTAAGGGCGCTGGGGGTAGCCAGCATGTCACCGAGGAAACCGTCGATCCGCCCGCGGGCCAGTTTCTCAAAATTTTGCTGGTCGCTCACCGCACTCACCTGTTTGGCATAGCGAGCGAGCAGCGACATCACTTCCTCACCATAGAAGTACTCTTTGGTAACGCCGAGAGAGTAACCACTGGCCAGCCAGCTCGTCAGATCCTGTTCGGGATAGTGGCTGCCCTTGCGGATCCACAGCAAGGTGCGCCCCGGGTTGTAGGAGTCGGAAAACCAGGCATAACGGGCGCGCTCATCATTGATATTCGCCTCCATCGCCATGTCTATCTCGCCATGCTCCATTTCGTGCAGTACCCGCTTCCAGGGCAGCTCCACATAGTTGACCTTGCAGTGCATGGAAGTGAGCACAGCCGTCAGCACCTCGGCGGCATAACCGCGCACCTCTTGCGGTGAATCGGCTTCGTAATAATGGTAAGGGGGCCAGTTATCGTAACCGACCTGAATAGGCTCGGGACACAGGGCCCTGGCCAATGCCATTGGCGCCCATAATCCAAGCAACAGACAGCAAGAGATCCACTTCATATGTCATCCTTGACGAATAAGTGAGTCATCATAAATCGCCCCCTGCAAAATGGCGATAGAGGCCAGATGACTATCGCATCCGCTAGAAAATGACGCAGCAAAGCACGTCTATTTGCCAATTGCCCTGCCGGAGCACCATTGGCAACCGGCGCCCCGCCAGACCTGTTTAACCGGGAAACAGCAACGTTTGGAACAGGGGTAAAAAGGGGTTAATATGTGACCAAATATTTTTTTGTGATCCACTATGCTTTTTTTGCAATTGGATTAGCATATGCGCGACATCGGCCTACCCATTCTGTCAGGCATAGAGAGTGATATGACGTACAAAAAGTTCGGTTTTTTGACTGCCATTCTGGCGTTAAGCGGTTTTTATCTTTACACCCTCTATCTGGCTGCTCACCCCAACGTGAGCCTGGCCTACAAACTCTATTATCTGGAAGGCAAAACCCGCTTCTGGGAACACAACTCCAGCATGACCTATCAGCCGGGTAACGAGCTCAATCTGACCAAGCCGAGCCGCTTCCTCTCCAGCGAAGGCTGGGCCAAGAAGCCGAGCGACGAAGGTACCCTGCTCAGCGGTCAGGGCGGTCTCTACTTTGTGCTGCCCAAGCAGGCGGCCAATCCGGATCAGCTTACCGTACAGGCCCGCATCAACAGCCCGGAAGCCGGTGCCCTGTTGAAAGTGGCGCTGGGTCACGACTTCACCACCACGGTGAAACTGGCCAAAGCGGGCATCAACGAAATCCGCCTCAGTTTGCCCGGCGACTCGCTCACGGCAGATCCCAAGCGCCCCAATTTTCTGGCGCTCTCGGCACCTACTCCCATCAATGTGCAGTCGGTACGTTTGACCGTAGCCCAGTGATCCTTGCCCCGAATACCATTTTATAAAAACAACTATCCCAAATAAGGACGTTCTTATGTCGCATCCAGATTTTCGACTCTCTCTGGTCGTTCCCGTTTACAACGAGGAAGAGAGCATCGATGCCTTCATCAACGCGATAGACAACGAACTGGCCCCGCTGAAAGACCAGCTTGAAATTGTATTCGTTAACGATGGCAGCCGTGACCGCACCCGTGAAGTGGTCGAGCAGGCCATCGCCCGTGACCCGCGCGTGACCCTGGTCAACCTGGCACGCAACTTCGGTAAAGAAGCGGCCCTGACCGCCGGTCTGCATCAGGCCAAAGGGGATGCCATCGTGCCGATGGACGTGGATCTGCAAGACCCGCCCGCCCTGATCCTGGAGTTCGTTAAACTGTGGCAGACCGGTGACTATGACACCGTCTACGGCATCCGCGTCGATCGCAGCGCCGATACCCCGATGAAGCGCCTGACTGCCGGTGGCTTCTACCGCTTCTTCAACGCCCTCTCCACCAGCACCAAGCTGCCGGAGAACGCCGGTGACTTCCGCCTGATCGACCGTCGCGTGGTCGAGGCGATCAAGCTGCTGCCGGAGCGCAACCGCTTCATGAAGGGTCTGTTTGCCTGGGCCGGTTTCCGTGCCGTTGGCGTCCCCTACGAGCGCCCGGCCCGTCACGCCGGTGAAACCAAGTTCAACTACTGGAAATTGTGGAACTTCGCCCTCGACGGTCTGCTCAGCTTCTCCAGCTGGCCGCTGCGGGTCTGGAGCTATGTGGGGGTCAGCGTCTCGCTGGTTGCCTTCCTCTATATCCTGAAAATCATCACCCAGGTGATCTTCTTCGGCATCGACGTACCCGGCTATGCCTCACTGATGTCCGTGGTGCTGTTCCTCGGCGGTATCCAACTACTGTCGCTCGGCATCATCGGCGAATACATCGGCCGCATGTTTGTGGAAGTGAAGCAGCGCCCGGTCTACCTCATTGAAGGGGTCTATGGCCAGTATGCCAAGCAGGATGCGGCCAAACCGCAGAGCGCTGACAGCAACCCGCAAGAGCAGCAGGAGCAAGCGCCTCAATGATCTCCCGCGAGGAATTCTGGCGGCTGGTACGTTTCGGTTTTGTCGGCGGGGGGGCTACCCTCGTCGACCTTGGCACCTCCATCGCACTGTTTCATACCTGGCCCACCATCTCGGAGCACCTGGTTACCACGTTGGCTTTTGCCATCGCCTTCTGGTTCTCCTTCTTTGGTCACCGCTACATCACCTTCCAGAAGCAGGGAGCCGCCAGCAAGTTTCTGCTGGTTGCCCTCTTCTCGCTGGCGGTGCGTAACCTGATCCTGAGCGGCCTGCTGTTTGCGGGGCTATCCGGTCTGCTGCCGGTGGTCATCGCCACCCTGACCGTTACCGTCCTCACTTACGTTCTCTCTCGCGTCTGGGTTTTTGCCTGATGAATGATATGACCAATACTGCCCCGCTAACCGGGGCTGCACTCCCCTATCGCCCGTCACTGCGCATCAGCGGCCGTGACTGGCTGATGATCATCGCCGCCTTCATGCTGAGCCGGGTGGCCCTTTATGGCATGGGCTACTTCGGTGTCCAGCTCTATGGCTCCCCCGACATTGGCCCGCTGCAGGCCTATTGTCAGTTTGACTGCGTCTGGTTCCAGCGCATCATCGAGAACGGCTACGACCTCTACCCACGCTGGCTGAGCAAGGGCAATGCGGCCAACTGGGCCTTTATGCCGCTCTATCCGATGGTCTCCGGTGCCATCTCCAACCTGTTCAATGTCGAGAGCCTGATCGGCCTCATCATTGTTACCAACTTCTCCTTCTTCGCCAGCTTGCCGCTGATGCTGCTGGTGCTGCGTCAGCTCAAGCTGGGGGATGATACCGCCCGCTTTGGCGTCTGGCTGCTCGCCTTCTCCCCCTTCTCCGCCTACTTCGTCTCCGGTTATACCGAGTCGACCTTTATGGCGCTGATGCTGGGGATGTTCCTGTTCGCCTATCGGGAGCAGTGGCTAATGGTGGCCGTGCTGGGGGTCTGTATCTCCGCCACCCGCAACCTGGGGGTGATGATGGTCTTCCCGGTGCTGATCCTGGCGCTGCAAGCTTACGGCTGGCGGGAATTTTTCCGCTTTACCGAGCGTGCTTTCAAGGTGGTGTTCACCCTCTGGATGATCCCGTTTGGCCTGTTTGCCTACATGGTCTACCTATATCACCTGACCGGCGATGCCTTCGCCTTCAAACACATTCAGGTGGCCTGGGGTCGCTACATGGACAGCCCGCTGGACTGGTGGCTGAGCGGTTTCGAGCTGGGCGGCCGCAAGGCTTACCTCTCCATCATGGTGATCTTCGGCTGGTGCCTGAACGGTTACCTGTTCAGCCAGAAGCGCTGGGCTGAAGCGACCCTGATGTTCATCTGCTGCACCATCCCGCTGATGACCGGCCTCAACGCCATGCCGCGCTATATGTTCGGGCTCTACCCGACCCTGCTGGCCATCATTCTGCTGACCCATCGCTGGCCAGCCATCCGCCCGGCGGTGCTCTGCATCAGCGGCATGGTCGCCTCCTTCATCGCGGTGGCCTTCGTCAACTTCAAGTTCTTCACCGTCTGATGTGACGACAATGCCTGATACACCAAATGCCGGTCACCTGACCGGCATTTTTTATGGCCGCTATTTTTATCGACAGCGTACCCCCACCGCCTCCCCATCACACTTTCCTCGGCTTGAAAACGTAACCATTTGAACTGATGTCACAAATCGGCATTTTGCCGATCCAAGGCGCGCTTTGCTGCTCCTAGAATGGGCCCTTGTCCGAACTGCCCTGCTCAAGGAATGGCTTATGCGTCGTGCTCATTACTTATCCCCTCTCTGGCTCGCCCTGCTGGCCGCCCCTCTGTTCACCCAACAGGCGATGGCCGCCCCCGAGGTTCACCTCTATGTGGATGGTCAGCCGGTGGCGACTCCGATCGCACTGGACAAGGGCACGGTGGAGCTGACCCATCCCCTTGCCAAGGGGAACCACCAGATCCGCATCAGCGACGCAGGCAACAGTTGCGGCACCAGCTTTGGCCCGAGCGAGAGCAAGCCGCTCCCCTTCGGCACCGCCCAGCCCATGGACAAATGCAGCAAGGATCACAGCTTTACCCTGCGGGTGATGCTGGCAGGGGAGTATCAATTCACTTTCAACCCGGATACCCCCAGCCTCAAGGTGCTGCGGGCAACCAAGAAGAGCGAGTTCAAGCGCCAGCCACCAGAAGAGCCCTGCATCAGCTGGGATGGCGGCCCGGTCACGGTATCCCTGAAAGGGGTCTGGCCAGACGGTACCCGACTGAGGGATGCCTACTCAAAACAAGAGGCGGTGGTCAAACAGGGCAAACTGACCCTGACCCCGAGTAAAGAGAGCGGCGGCCTGCTGCTGCTCGAGTCTGTCAAGGCAGCCAAGCCAGCACCGTTCAACTGGGATCAGGCGAGCGTCTATTTCCTGCTGACCGATCGCTTCCACAACGGCGACCCCGCCAACGACCAGAGCTTCGGCCGCCAGAAGGATGGTCAGGATGAGGTAGCCACCTGGCATGGCGGTGACTTCAAGGGGCTGACCGAGAAGCTCGACTACATCAAGAGCCTCGGCATGAACGCCATCTGGATCACCCCCATGGTGGAGCAGGTGCACGGCTTTATCGGCGGTGGCGAGCAGGGCAACTTCCCTTTCTACGCCTACCACGGATATTGGGCGCTCGACTTCACCAAGATTGACCCCAACTACGGCGATGAAGAGAGCCTGAAAACCCTGGTGGACGAGGCCCACAAGCGCGGCATGCGGATCATCCTCGACGTGGTGATGAACCACGCCGGTTATGCCACCCTCGCCGATCTGCAAGATCTGGGGCTCACCGAACTGACCCAGAACAGCAGCAAACTGCCAACCGTCTGGAACCAGTGGCGCCCGAGCGGCGGCCTCAACTGGCATGGCTACAACCAGTTCATCGACTATCAATCACCCGCGTGGAGCAAATGGTGGAGCGGTGACTGGGTGCGTGCCGGTCTGCCCGGCTACCCGCAGCCCGGCACCGACGATGTGACCGGCTCGGTGGCGGGGCTGCCGGACTTTCTCACCGAATCGACCAAACCGGTAGGGCTGACGCCGTTGCTGGCCGCGAAAAAAGATACCCTCGCCAAGGCGCTACCCGACGCTACCGTGAGTGACTATCTCATCGCCTGGCACACCGACTGGGTGCGCCGCTTTGGCATCGACGGCTTCCGCGCCGACACAGTCAAGCATCTGGAGCCCGAAGTGTGGGCCAAGCTCAAGCAGGCGGGCACCGCTGCGCTCAAGGAGTGGAAGACTGCGAACCCGAGCAAGGCCCTCGACGATCTGCCCTTCTACATGGTGGGCGAGGTGTGGGATCACGGGGTGGCCAAGGATTTCTGGTATCAGAACGGTTTCGATTCCCTGATCAACTTCGACTATCAGCGCGAGTTCGCACTGTCACAGGCCCAGTGCATGGCCAGCGCCGAGCCCACCTATGCCAGCTACGCCAGCCGCATCAATCAGGATCCCGAGTTCAACGTGTTGAGCTACATCAGCTCCCACGACACCAAGCTGTTCTTTGGCGACTATCAGGATGTGCCGCTACAGCGCCGGGTCGCCAACAGCTTTATGCTGCTGCCGGGCGGCATCCAGCTCTACTATGGCGACGAGTCCGGCCGGGGGCTTGCCAAGGATGGCGGAGTGTTCGATCAGGCGTTGCGCTCGGATATGAACTGGCAGGAGCTGGCCAGCGGAGAAAAGGCTGAGCTGGTCAAGCACTGGCAGCAACTGGGCCTGTTCCGCGCCGCCCATCCGGCTATTGCGGCAGGCAGTCACCAGAAACTCTCGGATGCACCCTACGCCTTCGTGCGGGAGAAGGGGGATGACAAGGTGGTGGTGGTCTTTGCCGGTCGGCAGAAGTAACTCTTGAGCCACATTCACCAGCAACAGAGAGGGGAGCCACTGGCTCCCCTCTTTCGTTTATCTATCTGCCACGGTTCACTGTGACTGGCGCGCTGCCACCGGCCACTGCAACCGCGCCTTGACCAACATCTCTTGCCACAGAGGCCAAGAGAGCAGTGCCTGCTGATAGGCTCCGGCCTGACCGGGCAACAGGATGCCGTAGCTGGCCAGCCGATAGGCCATCACCGCATAGAAGGCATCGACAATGCCCACCTCGCCAAAGTAGAAGGGGCCCCGCGCCTGCGACCAGATCTCCTGCAAGCGAGCCAGCTCGCCGACCGCCTCCACCGGAGGATCGATACGGGTTGGCGCCCCAAGAAAGAAGGGGAGCAGAGAACGGATCTGCCGAAATCCCGCGTGCAACTCGGCGCAGAGACTGCGAGCCAGTGCCCGCTCGGCCAGCGAAACCGGATAGAGCTGGCGCTCGGGACAGAGCTCGTGAACATATTCGGCGATGGCCAGCGAGTCGTGAACCCGCACGCCATCGTGTTCGAGCCAGGGCACCAGACCGGCCGGTGCCAGCCGCTTGAGCCGCGCCAGCGACTTGGCATCCTCCAGATCGAACACCTGCTCCTGCCACGTCAGCCCGCTCATGGCGAGCACCAGTGCCGTCCGCATCGCCCAGGTGGAGCCGGTGCCCACCGCCAATACCAAGGATCCCATCTGCTGCCTCCTGCATGAGTTGCCTGCGACCGGCCTGTCTGCCCTTGATGGCAAAACATCCGATGGTCGCTTCACATTTGCGCACCGGCGGGTTTGACCCTCTTGGTGAGCGATGCTAGTTTGATTTTTCAAAACAATCAGTTAGCAACAATGTGAGCCATTAACCGAAATATGGACAGCCAATTTACCATCGTCATCGCAGATGACCACCCCCTGTTTCGGGGCGCCCTATACCAAGCGGTGCACATGGCCATCAACGACGCCCAATTGCTGGAAGCGGACTCCATCGACAGCCTGACCAGCCTGCTCGGCGAGCACCCCGAAGTTGACCTGTTGCTGCTCGATCTCAAGATGCCCGGGGCCAATGGCTTCGAGGGGCTAGCCCACCTGCGCGGCCAATATCCCGACCTGCCCATCGTGGTGGTCTCCGCCTCGGAAGATGCGGCCATCATCCAGCAGGTGTTGCGGCTCGGAGCGCTCGGCTTCATTCCCAAGTCGGTGCCGATGAAGGAGCTGGTCAATGCCCTCAATACGGTGATCGGGGGGGATAACTGGGTGCCGGAAGGCATCTCGCTCCATCCTGAATCGGAAGACGGCCCCGATTTCGCCAGCAAGCTGGCCAGCCTCACCCCCCAGCAGTACAAGGTGCTGATCATGCTGCGCGATGGCAGCCTGAACAAGCAGATCGCCTGGGAGCTCAACGTCTCCGAGGCCACCATCAAGGCCCATATCACCGCCATCTTCAGAAAACTGGGCGTCAAGAACCGCACTCAGGCGGTCATCGCCCTGCAACAGCTCGATATCAAGGAGAGCTGAGCCCCGAACGCGGCGACACAGGCCAGATGAGATAGCCAGCCATGCTGGCTATTTGTTGCTCGACAATTAGCACGATCGTACTTTATGCTGCCAGCGCCAACGAGGAGAGTGTGATGAGCAAGGGGCGCCTGACCCGGGAAACCATTTTGCAGACTGCCTTTGAGCAGGCGAGCCAGCAAGGGCTGGAGAGCCTGACCATAGGCTCGCTGGCCAGCGCCTGCGAGATGTCGAAAAGCGGCCTGTTTGCCCACTTTCAATCCCGCGACAATCTGCAGATCGCCGTGCTGGAGTACGCCGCCGAGGTGTTCCGGCTGCGGGTGATCCAGCCGGTACGCCAGCAGGAGCACCCGAGCCAGCACGACAAGCTGATCGCCCTGCTGCGTGCCTGGCTGGCGTGGAACCACTGCTTCGCCGGACGCTGCATGTTCCTCGACGCCTGGACCTCGGCGCAGGATGGTCATGAGCAAAAGAGCCTGGTGCAGCAAGCCGCCCGGCAACTGGTGCGCTTCTGGCTCGACTATCTGGCCCGTCAGGTAGTGCAGGGTCAGGCCGCTGGTGAGTGGCGACGGGAGATGGATCCCTGGCGCGCCGTTTATCGCCTCTATGGCCTCTATCTGGCGGATCAGGTGTTCAACAATCTCGAACTGTGTCAGGATCCGGCCCGCCACTTCTGGCCCGAAGTGGACGCTCTGCTGAGCAGCTGGCGCTGATGTTTTGGCATCCGTTCAACACGAATTTTTAAAAACCGATAAAAAAGCACGACCGTTCGCACATAAAAACCACAGGATGACCATGAGCAGCAAGATCTACTTCAACACCCGCCGCTTCAGCCCGAGCAAATGGCTGCTGGGGATAGGCACCCGGTTGCACCACAGACTCGCCCCCACCCATGCCAAGCGTACCGCTAGCAAGTTGCTGCTCACCCCCCAGCGCAACCAGCGGGGTGGCCACGAACCTGCCGGTCTGGTGAAGCAGGCCGTCCATACCAGCGAAGGGGTATTGATGAGCTATCGGCTCGGTCAGGGACCACTGTGGCTGCTGATGCACGGCTGGTCCGGCAGCGCCAGCCAGTTCTATCCGCTGATGAGCCATATCGCCGCGCAGGGTTTCACCGCCATTGCCTACGATCATCCGGCCCACGGCCAGAGCGCAGGCAACACAGGCCACCTACCCCGCTTCGTACGTGCCTTCGACGAGCTGGCAACCAAGCTGGCCAGCGAAGCAGGCCCACTGCACGGGGTCATCGCCCACAGCATGGGGGGCGCCGTCACCCTCTCCAGCCGTCAGCCGGGAATCGATACCCTGCCGCTGCTGTTGATTTCGCCGGTGCTCGACTATGTGCCCCAGCTATACGGCATGGTGGCACGCTCCGGCTACTCCATCCGGCTGTTCGATGCGGTGGTCAAGGAGATTGAGCAGGAGTACCAGCACCCCTTGAGCACGGTCGATCCGCTGGGCCGACTCGCCAGTCGCAGAGGCGCGGCGATGATAGTGCACGACGAGGAGGACAGATTTGCCCCGCACGGCGATTCCTTGCGGGCCAGTCAGGATGGTCATACCCGGCTGGTGAGCACCCGGGGACTGGGCCACGGTCGCATCCTCGCCAGCGCTCCGGTATTCGCCGCCTTCGATCAGCTGGCGCGGCCGGAAAATCCTCACCGCGCCCTTTGACATGGGGCCATGAAAAAACGGGCGAGCGCCCGTTTTTATATTTGATACAGCGCCTTATAGTTAACTTGTCAGTGGGAACATTCTTGTCAGGACACAATAAGGCGCCAGCATATGGCCAGACCCAATACAGCGTTGTTGCTCACCGGTGGCGGTGCTCGCGCCGCCTATCAGGTCGGTGCCCTCAAGGCGATTGCGGAGCTCTACCCGCGCAATCTCGGCATCCCTTTTCCCATCCTGTGTGGGACCTCGGCGGGGGCCATCAATGTCACCGCGCTCGCCTGCTACGCCTCCTGTTTCCATCTGGGGGTACGCAAGCTGGAGTGGGTCTGGCGCCGCTTCGAGACTCACCACATCTTCGATTTTCACCCCGGGCGCCTGCTGTGGCGGTTGATGTACGAGGGGTCGGCGGGGCTGATCAATCCCCACACCAACCACGCCTTTCACCTCTTTGACAACGCGCCGCTGCACCGCCTGCTGGATCAGCTCATCGACTATCACCGCATCGATGACAACATCCTCTACGGCAGTCTGGAGGCGCTGGCCATCACGGCGTCGGATTACGATGACGGCCTCTCCACCACCTTCTTTCAGGGGCGAGCCGACCACCATCCTTGGGAGCGGGCCAGACGGCGCGGTGTACGCACCGTGCTTACATCGGAGCACCTGCTCGCCTCCTCGGCGTTGCCCTTTGTCTTTCCGGCCACCCGAATCGGCGAGAAGTTCTACGGCGACGGTTCCATCCACCAGCTGAGCCCGCTCAGCCCCGCCATCCATCTGGGGGCGGAGCGGATCCTGCTGATCACCCTGGATCCGCCAGCCCACTCGGCACCGACCCATCATCACGGCCATCTCACCAGCTCCAATATTGCCAGCCATCTGCTCGATACGGTCTTTACCGACACCCTCAACTCAGATCTGGAGCGGCTATGGCGCATCAACCAGACTCTGGATCTTATCCCTGAGCGGGAGCGCAATCGCCTCAAGCTGAAGCGGGTGGAGACCTGTGTGCTGAAACCGAGTCAGGATCTCGACACCATCGCACTGGCCTATCTGCGCAAACTGCCGCTAAAGTTGCGCCGCCTGTTGCGGGTGCTGGGTGTGAAGGGGGATGAGACCAGCAGTCTGGCCAGCTTTTTGATGTTCTATCCGGGTTATTGTCAGCAGCTGATCAAGCTGGGCTATCAGGACACCCTGAGGGAGCGGGAGCGGGTCGTCGCCTTCCTCGATATCGAAGGGCTACCAAAAGAGCGGGAGTAAAGGGGGTAACCGATGAGTGCAAGGGGACTCAGCGCCCCTCCAGCAAACGCTGCTCCGCCTGTTCCATCGCCACCACGGTACCAAACAGGATCAGCCGATCGCCAGCTGCCAGCACCAGCTCGGGTCTGGGTTCCAGACTCTGATCCCCGCGCTGCACCTCCTTGATCCGCACCTCATCGAGCGGCAGCTCACGCACTTCACGGCCTACCGCCCACGCCTGATCGTGCAGAAACAGCGGGTGGAGACGTTCAAGCAGCTGATCCGCCTCCAGATTGCTGGCACTCTGATCCCCCCAGTAGAAGCCGTGCAGGAAGCGATATTGGCTGCTGCGCTCCAGCTCCATCCGGCGGATCACCCGGCCGATAGGGATATCGCAGTTGAGCAGCAGGTGGGAGACCAGCATCAGGGCCCCCTCCTGGGATTCCGGGATCACCTCGAAGGCCCCCGCCTGCTTGTACTGCTCCAGAAAGCTGTCGTCCCGGGTGCGCACCAGCACCTTGAGATCCCCCGCCAGTTCGCGGATCAGTGCCAGCATCGCCTCCACCCGCTTGCGATCATCAAAGGTGATGATCACCAGCCGTGCCCGCAACAACCCGGCGGCCAGCAGAATATCGCGGCGGCTGGCGTCGCCGAAGGCCACCTGCTCCCTCGCCAGCTTGGCCTCGCTCACCCGCTCGGGGTCGAGGTCTAGGGCCAGAAAGGGGATCTCCTCGATCTTGAGAAAGCGGGCACAGGTCTGCCCGGCCCGGCCAAACCCGGCGATGATGACGTGCTGGTTTTTGCTCAGGCCCGACTGGGCGACTTCGGAGCGGGTAAGCAGCGCCGGGTCGGTCAGGCTGCGGGCCAGCGAATGGGCCTGAGTCACCAGCCAGGGGGTCATGGCGATGGAGATGATGCCGATGCCGATCAGCAGGGAGACCAGTTGTTGATCCAGCAAGCCGTGGTGGAGCGCCAGCGCCAGCAGCACGAAGCCAAACTCCCCCACCTGACTGAGCATGATGCCGGCGGCCATGCTGTCGCGCTTGCGCTCCCCCATCAGCCGCCCGGCCAGCAGCACCAGCAGGGATTTGCACAGCACCAGCAGCACCACGCAGATCAGTACCTGCCACCAAGCCCGCGCCACCAGCTCCCACTCCATGGCCATGCCGATAGTGATAAAAAAGAGCCCCATCAACACGTCGCGAAAGGGCTTGATGTCTACCTCAAGCTGATGACGGTAGTGGGACTCCCCCAACATCATCCCCGCCAGAAACGCCCCCAGCGCCATCGACAACCCCAGCGAATGGGTCATGTAGGCAGCCAGCAGCGCCACCAGCAGGGCACTCAGCACGAACAACTCGTCGGAGCGGGCTCGCGCCACCTCGTGAAACAGCAGTGGCAGCAACCACTTGCCCACCGCCAGCAGAGTGAAGAGAGCAAACAACCCCTTGAGGGTGGCCCAGGCGATCTCGGCGGCCAGGGCGCTGCCCTGCACTTCCGGCTGGGCGAGGATAGGGATCATCACCAGCAGGGGCACCACCGCCAGATCCTGAAACAGCAGCACGCTCACCCCCAGCTGGGCGCGGCGGGTATGGAGCTGCTTCTGCTCGCCGAGCTGCTTGATCACCACAGCCGTGGAGGAGAGTGCCAACGTTCCCGCCACCACCAACGACTGGGCCAGACCCAGCCCCCACCACCAGCCGATGGCGAAGAAGAGCAGTGACGTGAGCAGCACCTGCAACATCCCCACCCCCAGCACCAACCGACGCATCGCCAGTAATTTCGGCAGGGAGAACTCCAGCCCCAGCGAGAACATCAGAAAGACGATCCCCAGCTCGGCAATGGTCTGCATGATCGACTGGCCGGTGATCACCGCCAGTCCGTGGGGGCCGAGCAAGACGCCGGCAATCAGGTAGGCAAGGATGACCGGCAAGCCGAGGCGCCGGAAAGTTGCCACCAGCAGCACGGCGGCGAACAGCAGGATCAACAGGTCGGTGTACAAATTTCCCTCTCCTTTTATCGACTTAAGCTTAGTCAGCCGATCTGGCGGGCAGGAAAGATATATTGGGCATGCCAATTGCAGGGAGGAGACAGTAGTCAGGTGTTACAGGTGGAAGACCATGGAAAATACGTCGTCACTTAATGGCTTTAGCCATGGCATCGAGCAGTGGGTTCGCCAGATGGAGCGGCTCACGCCGTTGCCCAGCGTTGAACGCAACCAGTTGCTCGAGCAGTTGTTGGGGCAGAGCGATCTCGGCGGTCTGCTGACAACTTTTGCCGATCGTGCGGCAAGAATTGTCAGGATCCACGGTCTCTACCTCGATTGTGGCCAGCCCCATGTGCTGATCCAGCACCCGCCGCTGGCCACCCTCAACCTGCACAACTATCCGTTCGAGCTGCGCGGTCAGCATGGCCAGCTGCTCGGCCAGCTCCACTACGAGCTGGAACACCCGCTGAGCGGCAGCCAGCAACGGGTACTGATGCAATACCATCAGCTGCTCTGCCTGCTGCTGCCCCTCTATCTGCGGCTGGAAAAACTGGATCAGCTGGTCCGGCTCGATCACCTGACCGGCCTTGGCAACCGCTCCTACTTTGACGAAGCCATCGGCCGCGCCATCGAGCAGCATAGCCGCGAGCCCCACGGACTGGTGCTGGTGCTGCTGGATCTCGATCGCTTCAAGCAGATCAATGACACTTGGGGTCATCCAGTGGGGGATCTGGTGCTTAGCCGCTTCGCCCAGCTGCTCAAGGGGTGCATCCGCAGCACGGATCAAGCCTTCCGGCTCGGGGGAGATGAATTTGCCCTGCTGCTGCAACCGGCCGAACCCGAGGCGTGGCGCCCGGTCTGGCTGCGACTGCAGCATATGTTGATGACCAACAAGGAGCTCAGCACCTTCTCGGTCGGATGCAGCCTTGGCGCCGCCAGCTGGCAATCCGGGGTCGATGTGCCGAGCCTCTACGAGGCGGCCGACAACCACCTCTATGCTCGCAAAAAAGCCGGCTCAGCCGGCCTTCTCGAATAATCCCGAACTCTTCTTTGCTCCGGCACATGCACGCCATGTGACCGGAGCTTCTTTTTTTGGGGTCCCCGCTCACACCGATCACCTCAGGCAAGATCCTGCTCGGGCAGAACCGGGGCTGTACCGCTTCCCTGCCAGTGGCAGACCAGACCAGTTCCCTCAGCCATAAAGCCGTCGCAAACAAAGAGCCCCACCACCGCCGCCACCTGCTCGCCATAGTAAAGGATGGGGATGCGCCCCCGCTGCCACGAAGGCACGCCATACTCCTGCAGCAGCTTCTTCATCCGCCGACTGCCGCTTCGCCCCACCGGTTTGAGGGGGATCCCGGGCGCCACCTGAAAACGCACCGAGAGCGGCTCATCCGCTCGGGGGGCACGCAGCAGCCCCTCGCCGTGCTCCGCCATGCGCACCACCAGCTCGCCCAACCCGTCCGGCAGGGTCAGCGGCTCACCCACGGTCAGCGGCAATACCTGATGACAGGGTTGCAGGTCAGGGCTCACCAGATAGAGCCGCTCCTGATAACGGCGACAGCTCTGGCGCCCCCAGTTGAGCTGGGGATTGGCATCGCCGCGCGCCAGCGCGACCTCCTGCCACAGCCGGGCAAGCTGCTCACGGGATGGCATCTCGCCCCCCTGCCGGCGGATCCAGTAGCGCAGCAGATTGTTGCGCCGGGTGGGTGAAAGGGCGTGCAGCGGACCGATATGGAGCGCCTCCCCCTCGCCCGCCAGCTGCCAGTCACTCTCGGCCAGCTCATCCAGCAGCGCCTCCTGCTCGGCGCACAGGGCCATGCTGCGCGCCGCGGTCTGGGCCATGGCGGGCCAGCGCGCCTTGAGCTGGGGGATAAGCGTCTGGCGCAAAAAGTTGCGGTCATAACTCACGTCCAGATTGCTCTCATCCTCCACCCAGCCAAAGGGGAGGCTCGCCGCCGCCTCTCCCAGCTCGGCGCGACTCATATCGAGCAGCGGGCGCAGCAACAGGCCGCCGGCAAAGGGCTGGCTTGGCAGGATCCCCGCCAGCCCGCGCAGACCGGCGCCGCGCTTGAGGGCCAGCAGCAGGGTTTCCAGCTGATCGTCCTGATGGTGGGCGGTGAGCAGCCACTCCCCCTCCCGCATCCGGGCAGTCAGCCGCTGGTAACGGGCGGTGCGCGCCTGCGCCTCCAGACTCTCGCCATTGCCACGGGCAAGGGTTACCCGCTCGACCAGCAGCTCCACCGCCAATTGCTGACACACGGCTTCACAATGAGCGACCCACTCATCGGCATGGGGACTGAGGCCGTGGTGCACGTGCAGGGCGCGAAGTGGCAGGCTGTGCTCGCGGGCATACTGCGCCGCCAGCACCAGCAGCAGGGTGGAGTCGAGGCCGCCACTGAAGGCCACCAGCAGACCGGTGGAACCTTCCGGCGCTGGCATAGTCAGACAAAAGCGAGAATAAAGATGAGAAATCATAGGCTTCCCCAAAACGGACCGGCCGATCTTAGCAGAGTCGGGCTTATCAAGCTGCAACCCTGCTGCTAGAGTGAGGCTCGCCCGCCCTCTCCACCAGGCTGGCCGCAAGGCGGTCGTATAACCGGTTGGAGCAAGGAAGATGGGCAGGGAAGCAAACAATCGGAATTGGAATCAAACAAGATGAACAATAAGAAAAGCTTACTGGCCGGCCTGATTGGACTGGCCCTGCTGGCTGGCTGCAGTCAGGTACCGCAAGACTCCCCCAAACACTCCGGGCTGGCGCTGGCCAATATGGACACCCAGGTCAAACCCGGCGATGACTTCTTCCGTTACGTCAATGGCAAGTGGCTCGCCACCGCCAAGATCCCCGACGATCGCCCCGCCGATGGCGCCTTCTACATGCTGCGGGACAAATCCCTCGCCGATGTGCGGGTGCTGGTCGAGGGGCTGGCCAAGCAGGAGGCCGCCACCGGCACGCCGACCCAGCAGATCCGCGATCTCTACGCCAGCTATCTGGATCAGGCAGGCCGCGATGCCAAGGGGCTCACCCCGCTGGCACCGGCGCTGGCCGATATCGACCGGATCGGTGATCAGGCCGCGCTGGCCCGCGCCTTTGCCCAAAGTGGCCGCATGGGCGGCGGCGCGCCGTTTGGCATCTGGATCGACGCCGATGCCAAGTCCCCCGACCGCTATGCTGTCTACCTCTATCAAGGTGGACTGGGACTGCCGGATCGGGACTACTACCTCAAGCAGGATCCCGAGAGTCAGGCCCTGCGCCAGAAGTACCAGCAGCATATCGCCGCCATGCTGAGCCGCCTCGGGGAATCTGACCCGAGCGGCAAGGCCAAGCGGATTCTGGCCCTCGAAACCCGGCTCGCCACCATCCAGTGGGACAACGTGGCCCTGCGGGATCGGGAGAAGAACTACAACAAGCGCCCCGCCAGCGAACTGGCACGCCTCGCCCCCCATCTCGACTGGCAGGCTTATCTCAATGCCGCAGGCATTGCTGGCCAGCCGGAGCTCATTATCGGTCAGCCGACCTATCTGAGCGCGCTGGATCAGGTGATGGCCCAGACTCCCATCGCCGACTGGCAGGCCTACCTCAAGTGGCAACTGCTGACCGATTACGCCCCCTATCTTGACAGCGAGACCGACCGCGCCAACTTCGCCTTCTACGGCACCACATTGAGCGGCACGCCCAAGCAGCGGGCCAGCTGGGAGCGGGCGCTCGGGGTGCTGAACGATCATCTGGGTGAAGCGGTCGGCCAGCTCTATGTGGCCCGCTACTTCCCGCCAGCGGCCAAGGAGCGGATGGAGCTGCTGGTGGAGAACCTGCGCACCGCCTACGGCCAGAGCATCAAGGAGCTCGACTGGATGTCGCCCGAGACCAAGGCGCAGGCACTCGAGAAGCTGGCCAAGTTCCGCCCCAAGATCGGCTACCCCGACAAGTGGAAGGATTACAGCGCCATCACCATCAAACCGGATGATCTGGTGGGCAACCTGCAACGCTCGCAAGCCTTTGAATACGCAGACAGTCTGGCGCGCCTCGGCAAACCGGTCGACCGGGACGAGTGGCACATGTCGCCCCAGACGGTGAACGCCTACTACAACCCGAGCAACAACGAGATCGTCTTCCCGGCGGCCATCTTGCAGCCCCCCTTCTTCGACATGACGGCGGATGATGCGGTCAACTACGGCGCCATCGGCGGGGTCATTGGCCACGAGATGGGCCACGGTTTTGATGATCAGGGGGCCAAATCCGACGGTGACGGCATGATGCGCGACTGGTGGACACCGCAAGATCTCAAGGAGTTCCGCTTCCGCACCAGCCGTCTGGTGGCCCAGTACAACCGCTTCGAGCCCATCAACGGCCAGTTCGTCAATGGTCAGTTTACCCTGGGGGAGAACATCGGTGATCTGGGTGGCCTCACCATCGCCCACAAGGCCTACGAGCTGTCACTGGATGGCAAGGAGGCGCCGGTGCTGGACGGCTTCACCGGCGAACAGCGCTTCTTCCTCGGCTGGGCGCAGGTGTGGAAGGGGATGTATCGCCCCGAGCTGATGCAGATGCTGCTGCGCTCCGACCCCCACTCGCCGCCCGAGTACCGGGTCAATGGCGTGGTGCCGAACATTCCCGCCTTCTATGAGGCATTCAACATCCAGCCGGGGGACAAACTCTATCTGCCGCCCCAGAAACGGGTGAAGATCTGGTAACAGCATCACGGCGGGCTCCCCGGGTGCCCGCACTCAACAGACAGCAAGAGGTTGCAAGATGAACAGAGCATTGATGATGGCAGGGCTGCTGACCCTGCCGCTGGCGGCACAGGCCGAAGAGGCATTTAGCAAGCAACTGACCCTCCCCTCCGGGCAGGTGATCCGGGTGGCGCAGGGGGCCGGTGAGCCAGCCTCCATCGGCAGCTATGACGTGCGGCTCTACTCGGGCCAGAACGCCCAATTTCCACTGGATGAGTTTCAGGATGGCAAGGTGATGGCTCGCAACGGCTTTATCCGGGAGCTGAAACTGATCGATTTGAATGGCGACAAGCAGCCCGAGCTGGTGGTCATCATAGAGAGCGCTGGCAGCGGCAGCTATCAGGATGCCGATGCCTACACCGTCAGCCCGCAAGGGGAGCTGGAAATCTTCAATCAGGTCAAGGAGCTGGAGCCCAAAGAGGATGTGGTCAAGGCGCTCAAAAGCCCGCAGGACTAAGCCCTCTCCCCGAATCTGAAATATAAAAAGCCCTGATGATCAGGGCTTTGTTGTTTCTGCTGTTGGCGTAACCAGCTCAGAGGCGGGTCGCCCGAATGGAGACCTGCGGCAGCGCCATCTCGTGCTGGGCCGCCACCAGTTGCAGCTCGTAAGCTCCCGCCAGCCAGGTGCGGGCCAGCACGGCATCCACGCTGGCGTTGGTAAGCTCAAACGCCGCTACCGGGGTACAACCGGCCAGCAGATTGGCCAGCATGGTGGCGCTCAGCAGATCCCCCACCCCGATGGGGTGGCGGGCAAAAGGGTAGAGTGGGCGGGAGAGGTGAAACGCGCCCTCCTCGCACACCAGCAACATCTCGAAGCGGTCCATGGCAAAACCGGCCTTGCCCAGATGCTTGACCATCACCAGCTTGACCCCTTGCGCGCGCAGCTGCTGGCACGCCTCGATGGCCTCCGGCACATTGCGGATATCGCGGCCGGTGAGCTGTTCCAGTTCCAGCAGATTGGGAGCCAGCATATCGGCGCAGGCCAGTGCCCTGGTTTTCAGAAAATCGGCGACGCCGGGTGCCACTATGCACCCCTTGTCGGGGTGACCCATCACGGGGTCACAAAAATAGAGGGCGGCCGGATTGAGCGCCTTGAGCCGGGCCACCGCCGCCAGGATCTCCTCCCCCTGTTCGGCCGAGCCGAGGTAGCCGCTCAAGATCGCATCGCACTCGGACAGCACACCGATCTCCGCCAGGCCGTTTACCAGCTGACGGATATGGCCGCCGGGCATCACCATCCCCTGCCAGCCTTCGCGGTATTGGGTGTGGTTGGAGAACTGCACCGTGTTCATCGGCCACACCTCGATCCCGAGGCGACGCATGGGAAAAACGGCGGCACTGTTGCCGGCACAGCCAAAGACTACGTGGGATTGAATGGAGAGCACTCGCTTCATGATTGGCGACTCACGCAATAAGAACAGGAATTCCGGAGGGAAAAACGGGCCTTGCGGCCCGTTGTTGTCACTTTCGACTGTTGTCACTGTCGATTAACGCAGCACCTTGACGGTGTAGCTGCCATCGGCCTGACGATAGAGGCCGTGGATGTCGGTCTCGAAGCCCGGGTAGTGGGCACCGATCTCGCACAGCATCTCGAGGAACTCGAGCACCGGCAGAGAATCCTGGGTCACCATCTCGCCCGGCAGTACCAACGGAACTCCCGGCGGGTACGGCAGGATCATGTTGGCGCTGATGCGGTCAACCATGTCACGCAGCGGCACTTCCACCACGTTGCCGGCCAGCTCTTGCTGCCATGCGGCGTGCGGAGTCATCTTCATCTCCGGCAGTACGTCGAACGCCTTGAACATCAGCTCCGGCAGACGGTACTTGCTGGTCAGCTCGTGAATGCGCTGCGCCAGCTCCTGAATGCGCATCCCTTCGTAGAAGCTCGGGTCTTCACGATAGAGGCTCGGCAGTATGTTCTTGATGGTCAGGTTCAGGTCATAACCACGTTTGAACTCGGTCAGGGCGCGCAACAGCTGCATCGCCTTGGACTGATCGATACCGATGGAGAAGAGGAACAGCATGTTGTAGGGGCCGGTCTTCTCGACCACGATGCCGCGCTCGTCCAGGAACTTGGAGACCAGTGAAGCAGGAATGCCCTTCTCCAGCAGTTGGCCGTCACGACCCATACCCGGGGTCAGCAGGGTGACCTTGATCGGATCCAGGTACATGTGGTTGTCATCGATGTCCTTGAAGCCGTGCCAGTCATCTTTCGGATCCAGCTTCCAGCACTCGACGGTGTCGATGTTGTCCGGCTGCCATACGTCGAAGAACCAGCCTTCGCTCTGATCACGCAGACGCTTGATCTCTTTGCGGAAGGAGATGGCGCGATCGATGGAGTCCTTGATCAGACGCTTGCCGGTGTTGCCACGCATCATGGCAGCAGAGATCTCGGTAGAGGCCACGATGCCGTACTGCGGCGAGGTGGAGGTGTGCATCATGAATGCTTCGTTGAAGGTCTCCTCCTCCACGTCCCCCTTGATGTGGATCATCGAGGCCTGGGAGAAGGCCGCCAGCAGCTTGTGGGTGGACTGGGTTTCGTAGAACACCTTGCCCGGCATCGCTTCACCGCTCATGCCGCACTTGCCTTCATAGATCGGGCTGAAGTTGGTGTAAGGCACCCAGGCACTGTCGAAGTGGATGTAAGGAGTATCCAGCGCTTCCTTGATGAAGCCGGTGTTGTAGAGCAGACCATCATAGGTGGAGTTGGTAACGACGGCGTAACGGGGAGCCTGGGCACCCGGTGTCGCGGCAACCTTGGCAGCTATGGTGTCGCGGCTGAATTCGCTCTGCGGGATACCACCCAGAATGCCGTAGGCGTTGCGGGTCGGACGGAAGTAGATCGGGGTCACGTCGTTCATCATCATCAGGTGAGTGAGCGACTTGTGGCAGTTACGGTCAACCAGCACTGTGCTGCCGGCTGGCGCGGAGTACATGCCGACGATCTTGTTGGCAGTGGAGGTGCCGTTGGTAACGATATAGGAGCGATCGGCGTTGAAGGTACGGGCGATGTACTCTTCGGCTTCCTTGTGCGGACCTGAGTGATCCAGCAGGGAGCCCAGCTCCGGCATGGAGATGGATACGTCAGCCTTGAACGCGTTCGGGCCGTAGAAGTCATAGAAGATGCTGCCGGCCGGGCTCATCTGGAAGGCGGTACCGCCCATGTGACCCGGAGTACAGAAGGTGTATTTACCCTCTTCCACGTACTTGAACAACGCCTTGGTGAACGGCGGCAGGATGGCGTCCTGATACTCCTGAGTAGCCTGACCCATCTTGAGGGCGATGTCGTCAGCCATGCCGAGACGGTACTCGAAGAAATGGACGTTCAGACGCAGGTCGGTCAGGTGAATGTCCAGGGTGGACTGGTCGTTGGCGAAGGCGAAGATCGGCAGCTTCTCGTTGCGATCGTGGATCTCCTTGCACAGACCCAGAGAGTATTTGTCCCAGTCGAAGATGGCGCCGCAAACGCGGGGGTTCTTCTCGATCAGTTTCAGCAGGTCTGCGACGTCGACCGGATAAACAACCTCGAAACCCTTGCGCTCGAGGGAGGCTTGCAGCTGGCGAATGGGTTCTTCTTTAAAGAAAACGCCCAGGTGGTTGAGGATGGCAATGATATTCATCGTAATGCTCCACACGTAAAGGGGCGCTCTCCATCAGGGATGGTGAGTGAAGAGCGCTCGGAAGATAAAAGGGGGAATTAGTTGCTGGGTTGTTCTTTCAGCAGGGCGTCGTGCTGACGCAGACCCTGTTTTTTGGCGTAGAACATCAGGATGATGAGCGACACCACGAAGGTAGCGGTGAGGTTGGAACCCTTGGCACCCATCAGGGCTACCAGACAGAAGACACAGGCCACACCGGAGAAGATCATGGCGCCGATGCTGCGGGAGGTCATGCCTTCAAAACGGATCAGGTTAATGCTGGAGTAGAAGTAGGGCAGCATGGTCAGCAGCACCGCATCTGTGGTCAGCACATTGAAGAGATCAGCAGCGTGAGCGGACTGGGAAGTGAAGGCGGTCAGGCCAACCATCAGGGCAGTCATCTTGAGGGAACCCAGGATCAGACCCTTCTTGGCCACGCCGTTCTTGTCCACTTCGCCGTAGATTTTCGGGAAGTTGCCGTCGTTGGCGGCACGCTTGCCCGCCTCGCCTACCAGCATCATCCAGGAACCGAGCGAGGTGAAGCAGGCCAGGGCGGTGAAGGCAGAGACGAACGGTGCAGACCAGCTACCGAAGATGGCGGAAGAGGCCATGGCAAACGGGGCGCCGGAAGCAGCCACTTCACCGGCCGGGAACATGCCGCTGATCACCTGGGTAGAGAGGATGTAGATAACACCCGCGATACCGGTACCCAGCATGGTGGCGAGCGGTACGGTACGCTTGGGATTCTTCACCATGCCGGAAGAGACCGCGGCGGATTCAACACCGACGAAAGACCAGAGGCAGATCAGCACGGCGCTGATGACCGCATGCAGGTCGCTGCCGCTGGTGGTGTTCCAGTTCTGGCTGTAGACGGTGGCATCAAAATGACCCCAACCCATCACCGCAGTACCGACAACCGGCAGCAGGATCAGCACCAGACCCAGAGTACAGAGTCGGCTCACCCAGCTACCGCCAAGCAGGTTGACGAAGGTGAAGATCCAGACGGCAGCGATGGTGGCTGCGGCGGCCGGAATGGGGCTGTTGAGAATGGGGAAGAAGACCGAGAGGTAGGAGACGCCGGTAATGGCGATGGCCAGGTTACCGATCCAGTTGGCGTGGTAATAAAGCACACCGGTCTGGAAACCGAACACCGGAGAGATCTCGCCAGCGTAAGCAATGGGGCCACCCTCTTGCGGGTTCTTGGTAGCAAGGCGGGCGAAGACAAAGGCGAGGCCCATGGCGCCTACCAGACAGATTGCCCAGCTAAAGACAGAGATGGAGCCGATGGTGGCTAGTGCCGAAGGCAGCAGTGCGATACCGCTCCCCATCATGTTGCCGGCCACCACACCTGTACAGGCGATAAGGCCAATCTTCTTGCTCGTATCGAGGGACATAAGATCTCCGGTTCTATAAAAGGTCGGGTCGTCACATACACATTTGGCGGAACGCCCCGCCAAAGAATGGGCACAGACTAGGCCTCTCATCCCCGGAAAACATAAAGACCAGCTAACGGATAAAAATATGAGGCAACTTTTTTCGCCGCCTCGTCACTTTTGATAAAAACCATTTAAAAACAGTAAATTGACATCACATCACACAGCCCTCTTGATAAAACCTTGATATCCGGCCAACCCGTTTTTGCCCCTTGATAACCCCCTTATCTCGCCGTCTTGATATTTTTGGTCAGATAAACCCGGGATAAAGCAGCGCCCATTGCGCCCCCTCCCCTTGTAACCATCCGAACGCCCAGCTGACCATCACCCTGAGTGGCCACTCACCTCCTGTTCGCCCCTCAGCTCGGCTCATCACAATCCAAACTCAGAGGTAAAGCGCAACGGCGATAACCGGTAAGCAATGAGAAATGGGTCGAGACAGACAGCTTATCCCGCAACCGACAATGAGCAGATGTCACAAGCTGCGTGCGCGGCGTGAAGCCGAACAAACGCGAGTGCAGCAAATGCCGCGTGCAAGACAAAGGCAGATAGTGGGGAACTGCGGGGGGATAAATCGGGCCGCACCAGAGCGACTATCCCCGGTGGCAAACAAGCAGGATTGAAACAAGCAGAAACAGCACAGGCCGCCCGAAGGCAGCCTGTGGATGAGGTCGGCAACCGCACCGACCGGGGGAAAACCAACACTGCGGTGTTAGAAGAGCTTCACCTTGCTCTGGCCCAGCGCATTGAACAGAGCCGGAGTGAGGCTCTCCATATTGCTGTAGAAACCGAGCTGCTGGCAGAGCAGATAGGTCTGCTCGGTCGCCTCCATCAGGAAGGCCTGACTGTAGGCATCCCCCGCCGCCTCGGGGCGACCATCCAGCTCCGCCAGCTTGCCCTGCAGTATGTAGTAGAGCACCGAGCGGCCGCGACTCGCCGCCTTCTCCAGCAGATAGTTGGCCTGCTGTTGCTGGCCGTTGAGGATCGCCTGCAGGGTCAACGCCTCCCACACCCGAGCAGGGAGAGCGCCGCTGTTTTGCACCACGCTGGCGAGATGGGTGCCAATCCCCTGCAGCCGCTCGCTCTCGGATTTGCCCGCCAGGGTGGCCAGCGCCTCGCCAGCCAGATAGCGCTCCGCCAACAGCAGCGGCTGATCCGGATGGGCAATCAACGCCTGCTCCAGCAGATCAATCCCACGCTTGAGGGCGACCGGATCCCGGCTGTTGATGTAGTACTGCGCCTCCATCATCGCCATCAGGGAGGCATCATCGGTCGGCCAGCCCATCCCCGGCTCGGCATCGGGTTGGTCGAGGGCGCGCAGCAGATCCTGGCTGCTCGCCTGCAACACACCGTGCACACTGTGGCGACTGAGCTGGTACTGATGGCTGAACAGCACCCGGTTGGTGTTGATATTGCGATACTCCAGATCGAGATAGGTGCCACGGGGCTGGCGGGTGACCCGCACACTCAGCTCCTTGCCGGGCATGATGCCCCCCATCAGAGTGGTGGCGCCGTACTGCACCCGCAGCGGCGTAGCCACGGCCACCTCCCCCATCAGGGCGCGGGTAATGCCATCGGCGAGGCGCACGTTCTCGTTGTTGTCATCCATGCCGGAGTGGAAGCGGAACACCAGCAGATTGGGATCCAGCATGGCATGCACCTGGGGGCTGGTGTGCTGGTAGCTGAGCATGCTGACAATGGCGATCAGCACGATGGCAACGAAGATATCGAAACTCACCATCTTCCAGCGGCTGCGGGCATCCTTGGCATGGGTGGAGATGGCGCGGGTCAGGGGCCCGGCGGGAAAAGGGGCGACATTGGGCTGTGCATCATCATCCTGAAGAGCCGCTGGCGGGCTCAGATCGGAGAGAGTCGGGTTGTCTGAGAGAGTGGTATTGACCGCGGGCTGCTCGTCCGCCATCACCACTGAAACCACCTGCAGCGGCCGCACCGGTGCCACCAGCTTGTAGCCGCGCTTGGGCACGGTGACGATATAGTCGGTCGCATCGGTGCGACCATCTTTGAGGATCTTGCGCAGTTCGAAGATGGACTGAGTCACCACCTGATCGGTCACCTCGGCGCCATCCCACACCTCGTTGATCAGGGCATCGCGGCCAAACACGGTGCCGGCATTATGGGCCAGAAACCGCAACAGATTGACCAGTCTGGGTTCGAGGTAGACCTCGCGGTCGGGGCGACACAACATGTTGTCGTCAACGCTCAGGGTCCAGTCGTGGATCTCAAAAACCGATTCGCTCATGATTCACTCGCTGCAGATGGTGACAATGCACGATGAGAGAGACGCAAAACCCGGGCTGACTGAACGGAACAAGGCGCTATCACCACAGGTGACAGATAAAAAGAGAACCGAAGCAATCACATCTCTGAGAGCCAGTCTGGCCAGGCCATCCTGTTTACGTCTGAAGGGCATCCTTGCGGGCATTCCGACCACCGGGATCGGAAGGGATCACTTTAAGCAAAACGGGAGCTGGATCCCACTTTTTTTGGCTATAAATCGCCGTTGAGTTGATCCGACACCGCACTTTTCGGCAAATAGCGTGCCAACTAGTATTCATATGAGCATCCAATATGCCGGAATCAAAAAGCCCTGAACATCAGGGCTTTCTCATTTCTTCGACCATCGGGGAGATGTTACTTCGCCACTGAGAGCGCATCCTGCTGACGACTACGGCGCAGATGACGCCGCCACAGCGAGAAGCAGCCGTAGCCAAGACTCAGCACCACTGCATAGAGCACCTGGGTGGCGAGCGCCACCAGCACCAGAGCGCAGAGCAGCACGCTTATCCCCGCCAGCCCCTTGCCCACCCCGCCGAGCAGACGCCAGCCCGCCGCCATGCAGAGCAGGTAGACCAGCACGAAGTTGCCGTTGGCGTAGCGGATCAGCTCATCGAGCGGCAGTCGCAACCAGATGATCAGGGTGATGCAGAGCAGGCAGATGGCGAGCACCAGACCTAGCGCCCGCAGCGGCGCGCCGCGCGCGGTGAGCACGGCCAGCGAGGGGGGCAGCTTGCCTTCCCGCGCCATGCTCCAGATCAGCCGGGCAAAGCCCTGAATGTAGATGTTGATGCTGGCAAAACAGGAGAGGTAGCCGAGCACCGCCACCAGCCACTTGGCGGTGGGGCCGAACAGCAGCGCCAGCAGGGAAGGGATAGCAGTGGCATTTTTCGCCTCATCGCCGTAGAGGCCGTATTTGAGCACCACCAGCGAGTGGATCCAGTAGATGAGCCCCGCCAGCAGTACCCCGCCAAGCAGGGCGATGGGGTAATCCCGCTCCGGCCGCTTGAACTCCTCCCCCATGTGGGCGAAGGCTTCCAGCCCGACGAAACACCAGAACATCACCGCCAGCGCGGTGGCCATAGGGGGCCACTCATCCGCGCTAGGCAATGGCCGGGCCGCATCGCGCCAGCTCACTTCTCCCTTGAACCAGATCAGCAGGGTCAGCCCCAGAATGGCGAGCGCAATCAGCAGTTGCAGATTGCCGGAGGAGCGCGCCCCGCGCAGCCCCAGCAGAAAGACCCCGAGCAGGGTGAGCAGCTGGATGGCCCAGAGGGTCCACTCCCCCATCTCGAACAGGGCATGCCAGAAGCCGGCGGCAATCATCAGGGCGGCAGGCAGGCCCACCGGCAGCACCGCCAGAAACAGGAAGGCGGAGAAGCGCTCGGCGCCGTTGCCAAAAGCGAGGCCGATCAGATGCGGCGCGCCGCCAGCATGGGGATAGCGACGGCCGAGGCGAGCGAAGGTAAAGGCGATGGGCAGCACCAGCGCAATCAGCAGCAACCAGGCCCAGAGCGAGGTCCCACCCGCCAGCGAGGCGGCGGTCGCCGGTACCACGAAGATCCCGGTGCCGAGCAGCGAGGTGGCGAGCAGCCCCATCCCCTGCAAGAGCCCGAGATCCTTTTTCAACCCAGACATATCCTTTTGTCCCGACTAGAAAAACATCCCGCCATGTTAGGCCTGCTCCGCCCCTTTGTTAAGCACGATGGTTAATCGCGGCTGCGAGAATATGCAGCCTTTTATTCGGGCTCGAGCCCAGCTTGCAGGGATTCGGCCAGAAAATCCCCCAACAGGGTGATCTTGAGTACCTGCCGCCGCGCCGCCGGATAGATGAAGTAGAGGGTCTTGGCCGGGCTCTGATAGTGGCCAAGCAGCGGCAGCAGACGCCCCGCAGCGATATGGTCACGCACCTGTTCGGCCGGCTGCAAGGTGATGCCAGCCCCCGAGAGCGCCGCCGTCAACAAGGCTGGCCAGTGATTGATGCGCAGGCGCGAGGCGACCCGCACCTCCTCGCTCTGGCCATCCTCACCGACAAACTGCCAGCGCTCGTGCTCGCCCCAGTTGCCGTGCAGACACTGGTGGCGAGCGAGATCGGCCGGATGACGGGGCACGCCGTGGCGATTGAGGTAGTCGGGGGCCGCGCAGAGGCGGTAGTGCTGGGTCAGCAGCGGACGGGCGATCAGCGCCTCATCCTGCGGGCGCAGGGTGCGGATGGCGGCGTCGAACCCCTCCTCCACCAGATCGACCCAGCGCGGGGTGAGCTGCAGATCCAGATCCAGCTTGGGGTAGCGGTCGAGAAAAGCGGGCAGCAGCGGCACCAGCCGGTGGTGGCCAAAGCTGAGGGGAGCTGCGATGCGCAGCCGTCCGGCCGGCTCGGCCAGCAGGTTCTGGGTGAGCGACTCGGTCAGTGCCAGCTCCTCCAGCACCCGCTGGCAGCGAGCCAAAAACAGCTGGCCCAGCTCGGTGAGAGTCTGCTGGCGGGTGGTCTTGTGAAACAGCTTGCCCCCCAGCCACTGCTCCAGCCCCAGCACATGCTTGCCCACCATCTGGGCGCTGATCCCCTCTTCGCTCGCCACCGCGCTGTAGGAGCCGAGATCCACTACCCGGGTGAAGATTCGCATGCTGGTCAATCGGTCCACAACCCCTCCTTTTTGCCCGTTTCAAGGCCGTTTGTCCCGCGACCAGGGCCCCGATTCACAACCAAAAGTTTAGTAAGAAATGGATTTTAGCCAATTTATTCAACTTTTAGTTACCAATACAGTGATGCCGTCCCTTCCCCACAGGATAAATTCCCATGAAAAGCACCTATCTGGCCGCATTACTGGTCGGTCTGCTGGCCAGCGGCGCCAGTCAGGCTGCCGAGAGCAGCTTTATCAGCAACCACGATCATGCCCCTGCCTCAGCAACTCAAGCCCGGCCCGATATCTTTCGGGTCAGCCTGCTCGGCACCGGCACTCCGGTACCCCAGATCAGTCGTGGCGGTTACAGCACTCTGGTCGAGGCGGGCAACCAGAAGCTGGTGTTCGATTTTGGCCGCAACTCCGCCACTCGCCTGTGGCAGCTGCATATCCCCATCGGCCGGGTCAACGCCTTCTTCCTCACCCACTTTCACTCCGACCACACCAACGGGCTGGCGGATCTCTGGCTGACCGGCTGGCTGCAACCGGCCTATGGCCAGCGCCACGCGCCGATGGAACTCTACGGCCCCAAAGGCACCACAGCTCTCGCCCGTGGCTTGCAGCAGGCCTACGCCACCGACATCGCCACCCGGGTCAAGGATGAGGGTACGCCGCTGGATGGGGTGGAGATCAACAGCCACGAGGTTACCGCCGGGGTGGTCTACAACCATGACGGGGTCAAGGTAACCGCCTTTGACAACGACCACGGGGTCAACATCAAGCCGTCATTCGGCTATCGCATCGACTATCACGGCCATAGCGTGGTGCTCTCCGGCGATACCCGCTACAGCCCCGAAGTGGTGAAGCAGGCCAAAGGGGCCGATCTGCTGGTGCACTGCGTCTCCATGACCTCTGCCGAGCAGATGAAGGCCAACCCCGGCTACAAGGCGATCGCCGGTCACCTCGCCTCCCCTGAGCAGGCGGCCCGGGTAATGAACGAAGCCAAACCGGCGCTGACCGTGTTCAGCCATATCGGCCTCAACGGCAAGATCAGGGTCAAAGATCTGGCGCAGGATCTGCGCGCCCGCTACTCGGGCCCCTTTGTCATCGGCAACGACCTGATGCAGATTGATCTGCCTACCACGGCCTCCGGCAAGGGCTATGCCCTCTGGCAGTCGGAGAATATCGACAATGCCCAATCCTGAATCCCGGCCATAAAAAAACCGCCTCTTGCGAGGCGGCTTCTTCATTCAACTTGGTAACCTGAGTTATCAGGCAATCAGCTTGTAGATGATACCGGACATGGCGATCAGGCCGATGATGGTCACGAAACCGTTGCTGATGTTGCCAGCGTATTTGCGCATGGCCGGAACCTTGGTGATGGCGTACATCGGCATCAGGAACAGCAGCATTGCGATGATCGGGCCGCCCAGGTCTTCAATCATGCCGAGGATGCTCGGGTTGATGGTAGCGATGGCCCAGGTGGTCAGGATCATGAACACGGCAGTGACTTTGTTCAGTTGCTTGGTGTCAACGTTCTTGCCCTTCTCGCGCAGCGCCTTGGCCATCAGGCCGTTCATGCCTTCTTGCGCACCCAGGTAGTGCCCCAGGAAGGATTTGCTGATGGCAACCATGGCGATCAGCGGAGCCACAGTACCGATAACCGGGTTATCGAAGTGGTTGGCCAGGTAGGACAGGATGGAGATGTTCTGTTCTTTGGCAGCAGCCAGGTCAGCCGGGGAGAGGCTCAGTACGCAGCTGAATACGAAGAACATAACGGTCATCACCATCATGACGTGGGCGCCCAGCAGGATGTTGCTGCACTTCTTCTCGGCACCTTCACCGTAACGACCTTTGTTGTCCACCGCGAAGGAGGAGATGATCGGGGAGTGGTTGAAGGAGAACACCATTACCGGGATAGCCAGCCACAGGGTCTTGATGAAGTCACCGTTGAAGGCGTCGGACAGGGCCGGAGCTTCAGTGATGATGGCACCGTTCCAGTGCGGGATCAGGTAGAACGCCAGACCCATCAGGGTGAGCACGAACGGGAATACCAGCACGCTCATCGCTTTGACGATAACCTGGCCGCCCAGACGAACAACCGCCATCAGACCGAGGATCAGGGCCAGTGACAGAACGGCACGGGGAGGTGCAGACATGCCCAGCTGGTGAACAATCACGCTCTCGACGGTGTTGGTGATGGCGACTGAATACATCAGCACGATCGGGTAGATGGCAAAGAAGTAGAGCAGGGTGATGAATTTGCCTGCGGTCTTGCCGAAGTGCTCTTCTACTACTTCAGTGATGTCGCCATCACGGGTAGAGCCGGACAGCACGAAGCGGGTCAGACCACGGTGAGCAAAGAAAGTCAGCGGCAGCGCCAGGATCAACATGGCAACCAGCGGCCACAGGCCACCTACACCGGCGTTGATTGGCAGGAAGAGCACACCGGCACCGATCGCGGTACCGTACAGACCCAGCATCCAGACCACATCGGCCTTGTTGACGCCGCGGGAGGTGTTGCTGGCTAAACGACCATCAGCTGCAATATTCATGTCAGACATACGTTGTTCCTGTCATCTAGGAAAATGGGATTCTTGTTTGGTCGGGCCTTGGCCCGGTTCCATCTCCCTGGAACGCCTGCTGTCCGTCCTTGATATTAACCTCTCGCCCCCCGGCAACCTGGCCATCACTCCTTGTGACAACAGGATTGCAACAAACAACAGTGCGAGATTTTGACCCTGAGGGTCGGCGCCCGTCTCACTTAACAACCGATTAACGTGCGCCACTCTTGATGGGCTGACTTTAATTAAATGCCCTTATTAATCACAGCGTTTTTTTGAATTAATCAACCAAAGTTTGATTTTGGTCGCCTTTCGGACGACCAAGATCACACTCAAAGCGCCTTATTGTGAGTTTTTTTTAACAATTCAACTTAGTTTCACTGGAATCAATGGCCTGCGAGCAGCTACATATTTGCAACAAGCAACCCATTTAGCGCGGATTGTGTGCAGCACGGCCTTGGCGTACCCTTGTGACTCACGCCTTTTTGTTGATTGATGATGACCATTACCCGTACCGATCTCGCCGAACTGGCGGTGTTTGCCGCCGTCGCCCGTCACCGCAGTTTCAGCAAGGCAGCCCTCGAACTCGGGGTCTCCGCCTCCGCACTCAGCCATAGCCTGAAGGGGCTGGAAGCCCGTCTGGGGGTGCGGCTGCTCAACCGCAGCACCCGCGCCGTGGTGCCGACCGAAGCGGGCCAGCGGCTGCTCAAGCAGCTGCTCCCCACCCTCAATACTCTTGAAGAGGCGCTTTGCGAGCTAGCCCGCAACAGCGATGAACCGGTGGGTCGACTCAAACTCTGCGCCCCCCGCGGCGCCATCGACAGCCTGCTGGCACCTGTGCTGATCGACTATCTGGCCCGTTATCCGCGGATGCAGGTGGAGGTGGTGGAGCAGGAGCTGATGCCCCGGCTGATTGAAGATGGTTACGATGCCGCGCTCTTTTATGGCGATCTGCTGCCCAAGGAGATGATCGGCATCCCCCTCGGCCCGCCCCAGCGTTATCTGGTGGTGGGCTCCCCGGCCTATCTGGCGGAGCACGGTACGCCGGAGCACCCGAGCGAGCTGAGCCGCCACGCCTGCATCGGCTATCGCCTCACTCCGCACCATCACTATCGCTGGGCCTTTGCCGCCGACGGCACCATGCTGGAGATCGAAGTAACCGGGCCGCTCACCACCAGCACCCCGGCCCTCTATCTGGGCGCCGCCGAGGCTGGGTTGGGGCTCGCCTACTGTCTGGAAGAGGAGGTGAGCCAAAAGGTCGCGGAGGGGAAACTGCTCACCGTGCTGGAGCCCTGGTGCCCTACCTTTGCCGGCTTTTACCTCTTCTATCCCAGTCGGCATCAACTGGGCAGCGGGCTGCGCATCCTGATCGACATGCTCAAGGCCCACTACCAAAACCCCGGATTAGTGAGTAATACTCAGCAATTCATCAAGTGAAACCCTGATTATCACCAAATTAGTATTAATCTAGACTAGCTGTTCGATAATCGAACTCCCCGAGAGAACAGATATGTCTGCCTATTTAACACTGCGGCAACGGGCCATGACCCGTCGCTTCTGGGCTTACGCCCTCCCCTCCATTCTTGCCATGCTGGTCTCGGGGGCCTACTACCTCATCGACGGCATCTTCGTCGGCCACTATGTCGGCGCCGCTGGCCTCGCCGGGATCAACCTGGTCTATCCGGTCATCATGGTGCTGATCGGCCTGGCCGCCATGATCAGCATGGGGGCGGCCACCGCCATCTCCTTCCAGCAGGGGGCGAAAAACGACACGCTGGCCCGTCAGGCGCTGGTCAACGCCCTCTGGCTGCTGGCCGGTCTCGGGGTAGTTGCGCCGGGGCTGCTCTATTACACCCACACCGATATCCTGCTGGGGCTGGGAATTGAACAGGGCACCGAGACCTGGAAACAGGCGAGTGACTACCTCACCTGGATTGGCGGCGGTACCCTGCTGCTGGCCAGTAATCTGGCGGTGCCCTATCTGCTGCGCAACGATGGCCGCCCGAAACTGGCCATGGTGCTGGTGAGCAGCGGCGCCGTGCTCAACATCATCCTCAACTACATCATGGTGGGTCGGCTGGGGCTGGGATTGATCGGTACCGCGCAAGCCACCCTGATGGCAGAGGGTGCGGTGAGCCTGATCGGCCTTGGCTACTTCTTTACCCCCTGGGCGCGGCTGCGCCTCAGCTGGCGGGATCTGGTGCCCAACCTCCCCGCCATGCCGCACCTGCTCTTTACCGGTCTGCCGAGCCTGATTGCCCAGTTCAACCTCGGCCTGCTCTTGATGCTGCACAACAGCCAGCTGATGGTGTATGGCAATGTGAAGGATCTGGCGGGTTTTACCGTGGCCGGTTACACCGAAGCTGTCTTTATCGTCATCCTGCAGGGGCTCGCCTTCGGCATTCAGCCGCTCATCAGCAAGGCGGCGGGGGCCAAGCGCCACCGCAACCTCAAGTACCTGATGGAGATGGGGCTCAAGTTCACCTTTATCTACGGCATGCTGGTGTGGCTCACCATCCAGTTGCTGCCGGGACAGGTCGCCATGCTCTATACCGGCGACAAGGATCCCGAACTGCTGGCCGCCGCCATCAGCAGCCTGACCCTCAACCTCGGCGCCATTCCGCTGGAGGGGATCATCATGTTCGGCATCGTGCTGCTGCAATCCATGGCGCGTACCCGTCAGGCGCTGGTCATCTCCATCGCCAAAACCCTGTTGCTGCTGCCGCTCATCTTCCTGCTGCCGCAACTGTGGGGGCGTGATGGGGTGCTGATGGCCCAGCCCGCGACCGTGCTGTTGCTCACCCTGCCGCTCTGCTGGCTGCTGTGGCGCGAGTGGCTGCGCCTGAAGATGGCCTGCGCGCCAAAAAACAAGCGTCGCCCGCAACCGGCCCGCGCACGCGCCGCCGTCCAGCTGGCCCGTTAAGGCCACCCATCCCGCAAAATAATAAAAAACCGGCATCCATTGATGCCGGTTTCTGCTATATGGGCTGGTCTGCCTGCCCTTACACGAGGATTCAGGCCAGCACTGCTGCCCACACTATGCCAATACTTCTGGCCTGAGCTGGGCCATCAGCCCCGGGTTGTCGGAGTAATCCACCGGGATCGCCACCACAGCAGGCCCCTCCACCGCCAGTGCGGCCCGCAGGGTGGCGCGCAGCTCATCGGCCGAACGCACCGCGAAACCGGCCGCCCCGAACGATTCGGCATAGCGTTTGAAGTCGATGGGGCCAAAAGATACGCCGGAGGTGCGGCAATACTTCTGCTGCTCCTGCATCGCGACCATGTTGTAGCCGTTATCGACCCAGATGATGTGAACGATATTGCTCTTGAGCCGCACCGCCGTCTCCAGCTCCATGCTCGACTGCATAAAGCTGCCATCCCCCGATACCGAGATCACCTTCTCACCCGGCCGCACCAGCGCCGCACCGATGGCCCACGGCAGTGCCACCCCCATGGTCTGCTGACCGTTGGAGATCAACACCTGACGAGCGCGGAAGCTGTAGAGGTAGCGGGCAATCCAGATATGGAAGCTGCCCATGTCGACGCAGAGGGTCATGTCGTCGCGTACCAGATCCTGCAGCTCGCGCACGATACGCAAGGGGTGAACCGGATTGCCGTGCAGATCGTCGGCCCGCATCGCCAGTCGCAGCCGCTGCTGGCGAACCCCTTGCAGCAGCCGATCCACCTCGGGGGGGCGGATTTTCGGATTGCCCATGATGCGGGTCAGCTGCAACAGGTTGGCGCGGATCGACCCCACCAGCTCGGCGGTCGGGCAGTAGCTGCTGTCGATATCGGCAGGCAGCACGTCGATATGGAGGATGCGCCGCTCCCGGTCGCCATTCCACAACACGGGGTCGTACTCGATGGGGCTGTAGCCGATGCAGATCACCAGATCGGCCCCTGCCAGCAGCTGATCCCCCGGCTGGTTGTTAAAGAGCCCCACCCGTCCGGCAAAGTCATCGAAGTGGCAACTGTCCACCACCCCGGCCGCCTGATAGGTACCGGTCACCGGCAGCCGCGCCTTGTCGAGGAAGGCGCGCACTGCCTCGGCATTTTCCGGCCGGCTCGCCATCAGGCCGAGCAGTACCACCGGATTCTCGGCGTTGCGCAGCAGGGTCAATGCCTGCTCCATATTCTGTTCGTCGGCGCAGCCCGGCTCCGGCACCTCCCGGGGCACCAGCACATTGCCCTGCACCGGCTTGTTGATGATGTCCATCGGGAGGCTGACAAACGCCGCCCCCGGCCGTCCCAGCTCGGCGGCGCGAAAGGCGTTGGCCATCACTTCCGAAATTGCCGTCCCGCTGTTGACCTGGGCGCTGAACTTGGTGACCGGACGGCAGAGGTTGACCGTATCCATGCTCTGGTGGGTGAGCTTGAGACCATCGGCACGGCGCACGGCGCCGCCCAGCGCCACCATGGGGTCCCCCTCCGAGGTGGCAGTCGCCAACCCGGTAATGAGGTTGGAGCAGCCGGGGCCCGAGGTGACCAGCGCCACCCCCGCCTTGCCGGTCAGGCGCCCCACGGCGGCCGCCATAAAGGCGGCATTCGCCTCGTGGCGTACCACTATGGTCTCGATGGGGAAGTCCTCCAGCGCATCGAACACCCGGTCAATCTTGGCCCCCGGGATCCCGAACACCTGCTTGACCCCTTGCGCCTCCAGATGACGAACCACCAGCTCGGCACCGCACTTCCACTGTCTGTTTTCCATGATATTGCTCCTTGTCTATCAGCCTTCGGCGGCCTGAATGGCGCGATCGAGATCGGCGGGGTTGAGGTCGGCCTGCCGGAAAGCGGGATCCGATGGCAGGGCCAGATTGAGGTGACGCACCACAGAAAGTCGCAGGGTGCCGTGGGCCATGGTGTAGTCGAGCAGATGACCGCCCCCCTTGCGATCGGCGGTGATCATATGCTCGTGAAAGCCCGCCACATTGACCCCCTGCACGAACGGCGGGCAGCGAAATCCCACCAGGGTTCCCGCCACCGCGGCAAAACGGAACAGCGGCTGCTGCTCGATGGCCTCCAGCATGGGGCGATAGGGCGGCTCCTGACGCGGCACGGTACGTACCTTGGCCGTTTCAAACTGGCCGTCGAGGCGCAGGGCGACGAAGACGTTGTCGGATCCCACCAGCCGATCCACCCACTGGTGGATCTCGTCACGGCTCAGGGGGTGGTCGAAGCGACGCTCCAGACAGGGGCGAAAATGGGTCATCACCGCGAAGGGGGTCTTCTGATCGGCGCGGGCAGGACGGGCCGAGCCATCGGAGCGCAACTGGTGGATCTGGCGCTCGAAGGCGATCAGCTCGCCATCGAGGTGATTGAAGGTGCCAAGGCCAAAGTCGCCGTGGCGCAGCAGCTCGCTCATGGTGGTCTCCCCTTCGTAGACCCCTGCCAGCAGGGCGCTCATCAGGGAACTCTGGTAGATCTCACCACCGTCATGCTGCCTGCGCCAGCGGGAAAACTGCTGGCTCACTTCGAGGGCACAGCTGCACCCGGCACTGTCAGATGTTGCAATATGTTCCATTCGGGTTTCACCTCCACCGTGAATCCTGTTAGCGTTCGGATCCAATGGTGACTTGGTTCACATTTCAACACCAATACGCTGATCCCATGACTTTGAGACTCAATCGATATGGAACTTCGTACGCTCCGCTACTTCATGGCCGTTGTTGAAAAGCAGAATTTCACCCGCGCAGCCGAATCACTCAACATGGCCCAGCCGCCGCTGAGCCAGCAGATCCGCAAGCTGGAAGAGACCCTGGGCACCCCGCTGCTGCGCCGTTTGACCCGCAGTGTCGAGCTGACCGAGGCGGGCGAAAGCCTCTATCGGGATGCGGCGCAGATCCTGGCGCTGGCCGATGCGGCAAAACTTAAGGTGAAACGGATTGCCCGGGGCGAGCAGGGGGCGCTGCGGATCGGCTTTGCCGGGTCCACCGTGCTCCACCCCGCGGTGCTGACCCTGCTGCACGACTATCGGGAGCGCTACCCCGAGGTGGCCCTCAGCCCGCAGGAGGGCACCATGCCGGCACTGGTGGAGGCGCTGCGCAACGATCGGCTGGACGCCGCCATCTTGCGGCTGCCCTGCCGGGGTAGCGAGGGCTTTGCCCATCACCTTATCGAGCAGGAGCCGCTGCTGATCGCCCTGCCGACCAGCCACCCCAAAGCCAAGCCGGGCCCCTTGTCACTGGCCAGCCTGAAGGATGAGAGTTTTATTCTGTTTCCCCACGCCATCGGGCCCGGGCTCTATGACGGCATCGTGGGTCTCTGCCGGGAGGCCGGCTTCGAGCCGATACTGGGGCCCGAATGCCCGCAGGTGATCTCTACCGTCGGCATGGTGCAGGCGGGCTTTGGCGTGACTCTGGTGCCCAGCTCGGTGGCGGCGCTGCGCCCGCTCGGGGTCAGTTATCACCCCATCGCCGGCAACGGCATGATGACCAGTATCAGTCTGGCGACACGGCCACACCCAAGCAGTGCCGTGTTGCGGCACTTTATCGCCCAGATCCGTGCAGCCCAGATACGACAAGACCTCCCGAAGGAGGCCCTGTTAAACAAGCTTGAACCGGCCTGATGCGACTGCTTATTTGACAGTCACGCGGGCAAACTTGCGCTTGCCGACCTGATAGACGGCGGTACCGGCACCGATGAGTGCCTTGCCATCTTCCAGCTTCTCGCCATCCACCTTGACCGCGCCCTGCTTGATCATCCGCAGCGCTTCGGAGGTGGTGGCCACCAGATCGGCCTCTTTCAGCAGGTTGGCGATGGCCAGACCTTCGCCTTCCAGAGCCAGCTCGATTTCCGGCATCTCGTCCGGAATGGCGTTCTTGGAGAAACGCTGGGTGAAATCTTCGTGGGCCGCTTCAGCCGCCGCTTCGTCGTGATAACGGGCGATGATCTCTTTGGCCAGCCAGATCTTCACATCGCGCGGGTTGAGGGTACCGGCAGCGATGCCTGCCTTGAACTCTTCAATTTCAGCCAGCGGGCGGAAGGAGAGCAGCTCGTAGTAGTTCCACATCAGATCGTCGGTGATGGACATGATCTTGCCGAACATCTCGCCCGGAGCGTCGTGAACGCCGATGTAGTTGCCTGCGGACTTGGACATCTTCTTGACGCCATCCAGACCAACCAGCAGCGGCATCATCAGCACGCACTGGGTCGCCATGCCGGCATCTTTTTGCAGCTCGCGGCCCATCAGCAGGTTGAACTTCTGGTCGGTACCGCCCAGCTCAACGTCCGCCTTCAGCGCGACCGAGTCATAGCCTTGCAGCAGCGGATAGAGGAATTCGTGAATCGCGATGGATTGGCCGCCGGTGTAGCGCTTTTTGAAGTCGTCGCGCTCCATCATGCGGGCCACGGTCTGCTTGGCCGCCAGCTTGATCATGCCAGTCGCACCCAGCTCGCTCAGCCAGGTCGAGTTGTACTCGATGCGGGTCTTGGCGGGGTCGAGGATCTTGAACGCCTGCTCGGCATAGGTGAGGGCGTTATGCTTGATAGCCTCTTCGGAGAGCGGCGGACGGGTAGCGTTCTTGCCGGAGGGGTCACCCACCATGGCAGTGAAGTCACCGATCAGCAGGATCACTTCATGGCCCAGATCCTGGAAGGTCTTCAGCTTGTTGAGGATCACGGTATGACCCAGGTGAATGTCAGGGGCGGTCGGGTCCATGCCCAACTTGATGCGCAGCGGGCGCCCTTCCTTCAACTTGGCGACAAGTTCTTCTTCAACCAGAATTTCTTCCGCTCCGCGCTTGATCTCGGCTAGCGCCACCTCGAGCTGGGACATTTTTTGACTCTCCATCACGATTCCACAGGGCCAAACATATTACTGGAATGGCGGGCCAATTGGAAAGGCTGTAAAATCCGTCCATTCTGCCCGACTTCATCTGCTTCTCATGGTTATTTGGCACGCCTTCAACGCACTCCCCCACTGGCACCGCAAGATGGTGCTGATCTTGAGCATCATGATCATGATGCTGGCTGCCTGGCCAAGCGAGCAGGCGGTGGCAACACGAGTCGATGAAAACGGCAACGAAATTGCCCTGCGGGAACCGGCCAACGACAACGCGCTAAACAACGAGCTGCCAGCCGAGGCCGCCCAGCCCGTTACCCCGCCCAAGCCGCGCTATATCACCAAGCAGGTGAAGGTGCGCCGTGGCGACAACATGGGGGTGATCTTCCAGCGCATTGGCCTGAGCACCACGGATCTGCACCTGATCGACCAGCTCGAGGGCAGCGATCCCCTGCGGATGCTGCAACCGGGGCAGGAGCTCACCTTCAAGCTCACCGAGAACGGCGAGCTGCACAGCCTCTATTACCCCCACAGTCTGGAGCAGGCGCTCAAGGTGAGCCGCAAGGAGGAGACCTTTGTCGCCCGCAACGTCAAGATCGCCCTCGACACCCGCGAACAGGTGAGCAAGGGCGAGATCCGCTCCAGCTTCTGGGGCGCGGCGGTGGATGCGGGGATGACCGAAGATCAGATCATGGACTTGGCCGCCATCTTCGGCTGGGACATCGACTTTGCCCAGGACTTGCAGCCGGGGGACAGCTTCCGGGTGGTCTATGAAGACAAGTTCCGCGACGACGAGCGGGTCGCCTCCGGCGATATTCTGGCCGCCGAGTTCGTCAACCAGGGCACGGCCTACCGCGCCGTGCTCAATGAAGATGGCAACTACTACACCCCGGAAGGCAAAGCCATGCGCAAGAGCTTCCTGCGTGCGCCGGTCAACTTCAAATACATCAGCTCCAACTTCAACCCGCGCCGCCTCCATCCGGTGACCGGCAAGATCCGCCCCCACAACGGCATCGACTATGTGGCGCCAGTGGGCACCCCCATCATGGCGGCGGGCTCAGGCAGCGTGGTGGCCGCCGGTTACAACCAGTTCAACGGCAACTACGTCTTTATCAAGCATGCCGGCAACTATGTGACCAAGTACCTGCACCTCTCCAAACGCACCGTCAACAAGGGACAGCGGGTGAAGCAGGGGCAGACCATCGGCACTCTGGGTGGCACCGGTCGCGTCACCGGCCCGCACCTGCACTACGAGTTCGTGGTGGGCGGCATTCACAAGAACCCGCGCACCCTCACCCTGCCGCAGGCAGAGACCCTGAGCGGACGCGAGCTGGCCAACTTCAAAAAGCTGGCGATGCCGCAACTGGCCAAGCTCGACAGCCCCGAGCTGCAGCTGGCCCAGAACAAGCGGGATAGCCGCGGCAACTAAGCCATCAGGGCTGGCGGGGTAGCAGCCCCGCCAGCCCTTTTTATTTTGCCTGCGCATGGCTCGGCGCCATGCTGCATCGGTGTCGGGAAGCGGACTATCCCGACCAGCGAGTGAGGAGAGCCAATGGCTGAACGCTATATCGGATTGATGTCAGGCACCAGCATGGACGGTATTGACGCCGTGCTGGTGGTGATCGACGGGGATCAACTGCGGGTCGAGGCGGCCCTCAGCCACCCCTGGCCCACCGCCCACGAGCTGCATGAGCTCTGTACCCCTAGCGACAACGAGATCGATCGCATGGGGGTGGCCGACAATCTGGTGGCGCGCGAATTTGCCGCCGCCACCCACGCCCTGCTGGCCAAGACGGGCCTCACGCCCGCCGATATTCGCGCCATCGGCAGCCACGGCCAGACCATCCGCCACCGCCCCCAGCTTGGCTTCACCCTGCAGATCGGCAACGCGGCCCTGCTGGCGGCGCTGACCGGCATCGATGTCATCGCCGACTTTCGCACCATGGACATGGCCCTCGGCGGTCAGGGGGCCCCGCTGGTGCCCGCCTTCCATCAGGCCTTCTTTGCCCGCCCCGGTGCATTGCGGGTGGTGCTGAACCTCGGCGGCATCGCCAATATCTCGGTGCTGCCGGGCCATGCCAACGGGGTCTATGGCTTCGATACCGGCCCGGCCAACACCCTGCTCGACGGCTGGTATCGCCGCCATCACCCCAAGGGGACCGGTTACGATGCCGGCGGCCAGTGGGCGGCCAGCGGCAAGCCAATCCCGGCCCTGCTAGAGAAGCTGCTGGCTCACCCCTATTTCGCCGCCCCCGCCCCCAAGAGCACCGGGCGGGAGATGTTCACCCTGGCGTGGCTCGATGGCGAGCTGGCTGGCCACCCCTATGCTGCGGCGGATGTGCAGCGCACTCTGCAGGCGCTCACCTGCCACAGCATCGCCCGCCAGCTGCCTGCCCCGAATGAGGCGCAAACCCGTCCCGAGCTGTTTGTCTGCGGCGGCGGCGCCCATAACGCCCCGCTGCTGAGCGAATTGGCCAGCCTGCTGCCCGCATGGCGCATCGCCAGCACTGCCGAACTTGGCATTGCGCCCGACTGGATGGAAGGCGCAGCCTTTGCCTGGCTGGCGGAGCGCTTTATCAAGCACAAACCCGGCAACCTGCCCGCCGTCACCGGCGCCAGCCGTCCGGCTGTGCTGGGTGCTCTCTACCCCGCACCCTAGATATCCCCCAGATATGCAAATGACGACAGCCCCGATATGGGGCTGTCGTCATGTCACATCATGAACAGTGGCACTTTGGCCAACACCCGTTGTTACATGGCATTGGTGGATTCAAAAATTTTGTCGGCGGACGCTTCGACAAAGCCCGGATAGAGCACGCCATCAGGCTGCGGGTAGCGCAGGGCAAACTCGTAGAAGCAGCTCGGGATGGTACGCACCCCATCGCTGAACGGCACCTCTGCTTTGTCGGCCATGGTGGAGGATTGCTCCAGCATCACCTGCGGGTCCCCTTTCACCTCGCCACCCACGCTGTTGAGCACGAAACCCGCCGTCTTGAGCGCCGCATTGACCTGATGGATGGTGTCAAAATCCTTCAACTTGTTGATATTGACCGTGAAGTGGTTGGCACGATAGCCCCATGCCGCCATCCAGGCCGCGTACTCACTCTCCGCCAGCAGAGTCTGATAATCGGCATAGGAGACCTGCCAGGGGGCACCGGTGTAGAGAAATGCCGGGGTATCGGTCAGATGATCGGGCACCTGATCCGCCAGCTTATGGATAATGGCCTGTGCGCCTGCGGAGAGTTCTTCGACCTTCAGCTCACTGATAAACACCTTGGGAGCGTCCGGATCTTTGTGCTCAAAGTGCTTGGCGTAGAGCTTCTTGGCCTTGAAGACGTACTCGCCCTTCTGCTCGTAACCGAGCGCCAGGAAGTGGGCGGCCAGCTTCTCCAGCCCCAGCTTTGGCAGGTTATAGGTACGAAACGCCACGTGATCGTTGACGATGGGCTCGCCGCCACCCAGCAGGGTGTGCACCTTGAGGGCACTCGGAGTCACCTTGATGTAGTTGTCCCACAGATGGCTGAACAGAGTGTCGATATCCTTTTGCATCTATCTTTCCTTTGATTGCGGGTACGAAACGGGGCCCCGATGGGTGCCCCTTGTAGTTGTCCGTTTAGAAGAAGAGGCCCGGCGAGAGCTGCTCCGGCATAGCGGCCTTGCTGTCTTCGACCGACGCAACCGGATAAGCACAGTAGTCAGCAGCGTAGTAGGCGCTCGCCCTGTGGTTGCCGGAAGCGCCGATACCGCCAAACGGCGCAGCACTGGAGGCACCGGTGATGGGCTTGTTCCAGTTGACGATGCCAGCGCGGATCCGCTTGAAGAAGTGATTCCAGTCCGCCTCCTTGTCACCCAGCAGACCGGCCGAGAGGCCGTAGCGGGTAGCGTTGCCCTGATCGATAGCGGCATCGAAATCATCGTAACGAATGAGTTGCAGTAGCGGGCCGAAGTACTCTTCGTCCGGCAGCGCGCTCACTGAGGTCACGTCGATGATGCCCGGGGAGACAAAGCCGGTGCCCGCTTTCAGGTGCTCAAGCACCTGCAGGCTCTCGCCGCCCAGCTGTTGCAGGTTGGCTTGTGCCTCGACCATGCCAATCGCAGCTTTCTCGCTGATCATTGCCCCCATAAACGGCTGTTCGGCGGCGTCGTAGAGGCCGACCTTGATCTTGCCTACCACCTCGACCAGTCGTTTGACCAGCGCATCGCCACGCTCACCGCGCTCGACAAACAGGCGACGGGAGCAGGTGCAGCGCTGACCGGAAGTGATGAACGCCGACTGGACAATGGCATGGACGGCGCCGTCGATGTCGCTCACATCTTTCACGATCAGCGGGTTGTTACCGCCCATCTCCAGCGCCAGAATTTTGCCCGGCTGGCCGGCAAACTGTTGATGGAGGAAATGGCCGGTGCGGGAGGAGCCGGTAAAGAAGAGGCCGTCGATATCGGGATTGCCCGCCAGCGCCTTGCCGGTCTCGACCTCCCCTTGCACCAGATTGAGCACCCCCTTGGGCAATCCGGCCTGCTGCCACACCTTGACCATGGCCTCGGCCACCATGGGGGTCAGCTCGGAGGGTTTGAACACCACGGCGTTACCCGCGATCAGGGCCGGGACTATATGGCCGTTGGGCAGATGGCCCGGGAAGTTGTAGGGGCCGAACACAGCCACCACGCCGTGGGGCTTGTGACGGACAAACGCTTTGGCGCCCGGCATGGCATTTTCAACGGTGCCGGTGCGCTCGTCGTGGGCACGAATGGAGATGGCAATCTTGCCCTGCATGGCGGCTACTTCAGTGCGGGTCTCCCACAACGGTTTGCCGGTTTCGCGGGCGATGGTCAGGGCCAGCGCCTCTTTCTGCTCGCCGAGCAGGTCGGCATAACGGCGCACTATGGCCAGACGATCTTCAAGGCTCATATCCGCCCAGTTGTAGAAGGCGGCACGGGCGGCCTTGACGGCAGCATCCCCTTGCGCCGCACTGGCGGCAGCCCCCTGCCAGATCACCTCGTTCTTGGCCGGATCGGTTGACTCGAACGGCTTGCCTTCACCGGCAAGCCACTGACCGTCGATAAATTGCACTAACTGGCTCATCCATTCACTCCCTGTCGCTGGCAGGCAGCCTCGGCTGCCTGCCTGATAATCGGTTTGCTTGTCCTGTTTGTCTCAGTCGAGGTCGACCACCCGCACCATGTCGCCATCCTGTACCTTGAGTGCCGCCGCCATCTTGGGCGGGATGATGGCTTCGTGCTTGTCGAGATCGACCCGGATATTGCCGTAGCAGGCGCGGTAATGCTCGAAACGGCTGTTGCAGATAAGGTGGGTCTTGCCACCGATGGGCTCGCCCACCAGCACCCGCAGTTTCTTGCTGCGGCGCACGCTGCGGATATTCTTCACGTCGCACTCGACGGTGGGGCCCGCATCGAAAATATCGACGTAGCCACGGTTCACGAAGCCCTCGTCCTGCAGCATCTTGATGGCCGGGCGAGTCTTCTCGTGGGTCTGACCGATAACGGCCCGCGCCTCTTTGCTCAGCAAATTGACGTAGATGGGGTACTTGGGCATCAGTTCGGCGATAAAACGCTTCTTGCCGATGCCGGTCAGATAGTCGACGGTGGGAAAATCCATCGAGAAGAAGTGGGTTTGCAGCCACTCGTAGAAGGGGCTGTGACCGTTGGCATCGGAGACGCCGCGCATTTCGGCGAAGACGGTCTCGTCAAACAGCTCGGGGTGCTCGGCCATAAACAGAAAGCGGTGCTTGGAGAGCAGGCGGCCGTTGAGCCCTTCGCGGGCACATTCGCGCAAGAACAGGGTGCAGAGCTCGGAGTTGCCGGTGTAGTCGTTGGAGAGAGTCAGGGTTTCAACGACGTTGTAGATGCCGAGCTTGGGAGAAGAGTGCACCACTTTGCCGATGTGGTAGTTGTAAAACGGCTGGGAGAGGCCAACCGCGGCATCGATGGCACAGGTGCCGACCATCTCGCCGGTCTCCAGATCCTCAGCCACGAAGAAGTAGAGGCAGTCCCCCTTGCCGGCGGGCTTGTCGGAAAAAGTCTGGGTAGAAGCATCGATCTTGCGCTGCAGCAACTCATCGTTGACGGGCAACGAGGTCATGCCGGTGCCGGACTCGATGGCGCAGGTCTTGAGCCCGGCAAAATCTTTTTGCTCGATGGGACGGATAACCAACATAAATGACAACTCCCTTTCATTGACGACAGGTGGGGGCCCGGCTCCTGCCGGGAGAGCTCCCCACCTCAATTTGGAATCAGGCGTTGACCACCTGGGCAACCGCCTTCTCGAAGCGGGCCAACCCTTCCTTGATGTCCGCTTCCGGGATCACCAGTGAAGGGGCAAAACGAACCACGTTGGTACCGGCAACCAGTGCCATCAGCCCCTGATCGATAGAGGCCAGCAGGAAGTCGCGGGAACGCCCCTTGAAGTCCTCGCTCAGAGCGGCACCCAGCAGCAGCCCCTTGCCACGCACTTCGCTAAAGCAGTGGTATTTGGCGTTGATCGCCTCAAGCCCATCGCGGAACAGCTGTTCGCGCCGCTTGACCCCGTCCAGTACCTCGGGAGTATTGATCACGTCGATCACTGCCTCGGCGACCGCACAGGCCAGCGGGTTACCGCCGTAGGTAGAGCCGTGAGTGCCCACTTTCAGGTAAGAAGCGATTTCGTCGGTGGTCAGCATGGCGCCGATGGGGAAACCGCCCCCCAGCGCCTTGGCGCTGGTGAGGATGTCCGGCGTGACGCCGAGCCCCATATAGGCATAGAGATCACCGGTCCGGCCGACCCCTGACTGCACTTCGTCATACACCAGCAGGGCATTGTGTTTGTCGCACAGCTCGCGCACCCCTTTGGCAAACTCGTCGGTAGGACGAATAATGCCACCCTCCCCTTGCAGCGGCTCCATCACCACGGCGCAGGTGTTGTCGGAGATCACCTCGGCTAGTGCCGCCAGATCGTTGTAGGGAACATGGGTAATGTCACCGGGCTTGGGACCGAAGCCATCGGAGTAGGCAGCCTGGCCACCGACGCTGACGGTAAAGAAGGTACGACCGTGGAAGCCCTGATTGAAGGCGATGATCTGGGTCTTCTGCTCGCCAAACTTCTCGATGGCGTAGCGGCGAGCCAACTTGAGGGCAGCTTCATTCGCTTCGGCGCCGGAGTTGCAAAAGTAGACCTTGTCGGCAAAGGTGGCCGCGACCAGCTTCTTGGCCAGACGCAGGGCCGGTTCGTTGGTCATTACGTTGGAGAGGTGCCACAGCTTCTCGCCCTGGGTTTTCAGAGCCTCGACCAGCTTGGGATGACAGTGACCCAGGCCGTTAACGGCGATACCACCGGCGAAGTCGACATACTCGCGCCCCTCCTGATCCCAGACACGTGACCCTTCACCACGCACCGGGATGATCTTGGCGGGCGCATAGTTGGGAACCATCACTTCATCAAACACTTCACGTGTCACTGCCAACAACTCTGACATATAGCTCTCCTTCAGATTCGGCGACAGAATAATCCACCGCCTAAAAGTTAAATCCGTGTAAACGTGACGGGATTATCACAGAAATAAAGTAAAAAGTCTGTAACAAGACGACCTATGAGGAACAATGTTCGATTGACCTTGAGATTTTAGGCAACCGCATTGCATAACGACTCAGGGGGGCTTGGCAAGAGATAATTTGGGCTGGAAGGGGGCTGAATAAAGTGTCAGAGAAATATTTTTTACCTTCTTTCAAACTTGAGAAGGTGATCACAAATTTTTATGAACAGGACAGAAAATTGGCCAGCAGCAAATGGCCCTGTTCGCTCAAAATACTCTCCGGATGGAACTGAACACCCTCGACAGGAAGTGTCTTATGGCGTAATCCCATGATTTCGTCAAACGAGCCATCGGCATGCTCGCTCCAGGCGGTGACCTCGAAGCAGTCGGGCAGCGTGTCGCGCTCCACCACCAGTGAGTGATAACGGGTCACCCGCAAGGGATCCTTTAGACCGTAGAATACCCCTTCGCCGCGATGGCGAATCAGGGAGGTCTTGCCATGCATCACCTGACGCGCGCGAACCACGCGGGCACCAAACGCCTGCGCCAGCGACTGGTGGCCAAGGCAGACGCCAAGAATGGGTAGCTTGCCGGCGAAGTGGCTGATGGCATCGAGAGAGATCCCCGCCTCATTGGGTGTACAAGGACCGGGAGAGATCACCAGAAAACGGGGGGAGAGCTGCGCTATGGCATCAAGCGTCAGTTCATCATTGCGCTTGACCACAACCTCTTGTCCCAGGGCGCCGAAATATTGCACCAGATTCCAGGTAAAAGAGTCGTAGTTATCGATCAACAACAGCATGAGATAACCAACAGTGGAGAATTAACGATCGAGATAACGACCCTGTTCCATTTCCCGTTCACGCTGACACTCGGCCAGATAGATGGCTGCAGCGATGGCAGCAGTCTTGTGATGTTTATCGATGGCATTGGAGACCATCAATTGCAGGGTATTGAGGTTTTTCGCCTTGCGGAACTTGCGCAGCCAGTGACCTTTATCACTCAGCTCTTCAATCGAAATATTTGGTTGAACAGACATGCGTACTCTTGGGGATATAACCCGGGTTGAAATAAAGAATTAAACAAAATACAACGTGGGAAAATAAAGAAAGCCAGGCAAATACCCAGCTCTCTTCTACTACACCTTCCCAGTATGTCAGGCTCGAGGAACGAAGCCGACTACATCATATACGCTGGTCAGGGTTTTTTCAGCTCTTTCACGCGCCTTTTGTGCCCCTTCGGCAAGAATCGCAATCAGATGGGCCTCATCCTGACGCAACTCGTGGAAACGAGCCTGGATCGGTTCCAGCAGCGCAACCACGGCTTCGGCGGTCTCGGTCTTGAGGTGACCATACATCTTGCCTTCGAAGTGCTGCTCCAGCTCGGGGATGGAGCGGCCAGTCACGCCGGACATCAGGGTCAGCAGGTTGGAGACACCCGGTTTGTTTTCCGGGTCGAAACGCACCACCGCCGGCTCGTCGGAGTCAGTCACCGCACGCTTGATCTTCTTGACGATCTGCTTGGGATCTTCCAGCAGGCCGATGAAGTTGGCCTCGTTGTCATCCGACTTGGACATCTTCTTGGTCGGATCCTGCAGGCTCATCACCCGCGCCCCTTCGGTCGGAATGAAGGGCTCCGGCATGGTGAACACTTCACCATAGAGGTTGTTGAAACGGGTACAGATGTCGCGGGTCAGCTCCAGATGCTGCTTCTGGTCGTTGCCGACCGGCACCTGATTGGCCTGATAGAGCAGGATATCGGCTGCCATCAGCACCGGATAACCGAACAGGCCGACGTTGACGTTGTTCTCGAAACGGGCGGACTTGTCCTTGAACTGGGTCATGCGCGACAACTCACCCATCTGGGTATAGCAGTTGAGGATCCAGCCCAGCTCGGCGTGCTGCGGCACGTGAGACTGGATGAAGACAGTGCTCTTCTTGGGATCGATACCGACCGCTAGATAGAGGGCGGCTGCGTCCAGACAAGCCTTGCGCAGGGCAGCCGGGTCCTGACGAGTGGTGATGGCGTGCAGGTCGACGATGCAGTAGAGGCAGTCGAACTCATCCTGCATGTTGACCCACTGACGCAGGGCCCCCATGTAGTTGCCGATGGTCAGTTGACCGGAGGGTTGCGCCCCGCTCAATACGATTGGTTTAGTCATGAGAGTGTTAATCCTTGTTATTCAGCCAGCCCAGCTGCGCTATTAGACCAAAAGTGCATCGAGCTGGGCAAACTGCTCGAATACCCAGTCTGGATGGGAGTCGGCAATGGGGCGGCCATAGTTGTAACCGTAGGTCAGGCCCACCACCTTCATGCCGGCCGCCTTGGCCGCCAGCACGTCATTTTCGGAGTCGCCCACCATTAGAGTGCGAGCCGGGCTCACCCCCAACTCCTGGCAAGCGTGCAGCAATGGCTCCGGGCTCGGCTTCTTGACTGGCACGCAGTTGCCGCCAAGCCAAAGTTCGAAACAATCGCTGATGCCAAGGGCATCGAGGATGGGTGCCACGAAATCACTCGGCTTGTTGGTGACGATCGCCTGCTTGTAACCCAGGGTTTGCAGGCGACGCAGACTCTGGGCAACCCCGTCATACATAGCCAGCCCTTGCAGCAGGCAGGCGTTGTAGTGCTGGAAAAAGATCGGTCTGGCCTTGGCAAACAGCTCGGGGTCAGCCTCGCGATAGGCGAGCGCCCGCTGGATCAGCTTGTCGGCACCATTGCCGACCCAGGTACGGATCACAACTTCATCAGCCTGTGCCAGACCGAGGTCTGCCAGAGTCAGATTGACTGCCAGCGCCAGCTGGGCGGCACTGTCAATCAGGGTGCCGTCCAGATCGAACAGCACCAAATCAAATGCGCGCTCAGCGTGTGACATGAGCCAGCTCCGCACGCATCTTGTCGATCACCGCCTTGTAGTCAGGCTGGCTGAAAATGGCAGAGCCGGCGACAAACATGTCGGCGCCCGCTTCGGCGATTTCACGGATATTGTCGACCTTCACCCCGCCATCGATCTCGAGGCGGATATCGCGGCCGCTCTCGTCGATCAGACGACGCACCTGACGCAGCTTGTCGAGGGTGCCGGGGATAAAGCTCTGGCCACCGAAGCCCGGGTTGACCGACATCAGCAGGATCACATCCAGCTTGTCCATCACATACTCGAGGCAGGAGAGCGAGGTAGCAGGATTCAGAACCAGACCCGCCTGGCAGCCCATCTCCTTGATCAGGCCCAAAGAGCGATCAACGTGATCGGACGCTTCCGGATGGAAGGTGATGAGGGAAGCACCGGCCTTGGCAAAATCGGGAATGATGCGATCCACCGGCTTGACCATCAGGTGCACGTCGATGGGGGCCTCGATACCGTAGTCACGCAGCGCCTGACAGACCATGGGGCCAATGGTCAGGTTGGGGACATAGTGGTTGTCCATCACGTCGAAGTGAACCACGTCGGCACCTGCAGCCAGTACCTTGGCTACATCGTCACCCAGACGGGCAAAATCGGCAGAGAGGATCGAGGGGGCAATCAGAAAGTCTTTCATCAGCATCATCCATTGGCAGCCAGGGAGAAAAAGCGGCGCAATTTTAACGTAAAAGGCGGGCGAAAACGACTCGAATGCGGGGTAAATGGGGCAATCGCCTCCCCTCCCCCAGCCACCTAGGTTTTGGGGCATCGGCACGGGCCTAGGCGCGCCCATAAAAAAACGGCGCCCCTGGGCGCCGCATGGTCTGTTACGTCAGCGGCAGCAGTTCACTGTCGCTGGGATAGTAACCCTGCTCAGGTTCGATTCCGGGGGGATAGAGCGCCAGCAACTCGGCCACCTTGTTGCGGGTGCCGCCGTTGCGACTGATGGTGCGCTTGACCAGGATCTCGTCGAGGCGGGCACCGCGATAAAGCTCACGAGTCAGCTCGATATCATGGTTGCTGATCAGCACCGGCACCCCTTTGTGAGCGGCTGTGTGACGGGCCAGTCGCGCCAGGATCGCCTGATCATCCAGGGTAAACCCGCCGGAGGCATAGGTGGTGAAGCTCGCCGTAGTGGAGAGCGGCGCATAGGGTGGATCACAATAGATAACCCAATCCTCTTCGGCACGCTTGATGGCGTCGGCGTAGCTCTCGCAGATAAAGGTCGCCTTCTGCGCCTTTTCGGCAAAGGCCCACAGCTCTTTTTCCGGGAAATAGGGCTTCTTGTAGGAACCGAACGGCACGTTGAAGCCGCCCTTCTTGTTGTAGCGGCACAGTCCGTTGAAACCGTGACGGTTGAGAAACAGGAACAAGAGTGCCCGCTCGAAGGTGGTCTCGGTCTGATTGAACTGGGTACGCAGCCGATAATAGGCCGCCTTGTGGTTGTGCTCTGCCACAAACAGCTTGCGCGCCTCGGCAATGAAACTGTCCGGCGTCAGCTTGAGGTGGTTGTACAGGCAGATCAGATCCGGATTGATGTCGTTGAGCACATACGCGTCGTAGTCGGTGTTGAGAAACACAGACCCGGCCCCGACGAAGGGCTCCAGCAACACACGCCCGGCCGGCAGGCGCTCGGCAATCTCTTCAACCAGGGAGTATTTTCCCCCGGCCCATTTTAAAAAAGCGCGTGTTTTTTTCATGGAAATCCGGTGTGTAAGAAGGCAAGACCCAAAAAGGGGGACGATTCTACCCCCTTATCCGGTATCAAGGCTATTGCTTCAGCTCTTTTTGTACCTGTGCAAACGACTTGGGCCAGGGCTGGCCTTTCAGCAAGGCTGGCGGAAGCTTGCGAATGGCACTCTTGGCCTGGGTCAGACCGGCATAATCTCCTTGCAGCACCACATACCAGGGACTGCCACGGAATTTGGTCTGATAGACCCATACCTTGCCCGCCAGACTATGCTCGGCGACAAATTGATCCACCGCCTTGGTGTTGCTCGCCCCCATCAGCTGAACGCTGTAGTGGTTGCGCGGCTTCTTGTTCAAGGTGGCGACCGGTGTCAGGGCCACTTTGGGTGCGGGCGCGGCAACCGGCTCGTTGCTGGCTGTTTTGGTGGTAGCAACAGGCGTTGCGGTTGTCGCCGGATTCAGTACTTTGGAGGTACTGGCTGGCACCGTGGTTGCGATTGCACCACTGGGGGCTGTGCCACTCGGGTTCTTGCCGGTCAGCTCGTCCACCACGTCAGTAGGCAGAGCGCCGCTCACCTTGGGTTCGGTCATCAGCTTTTGCACGACCTCGTCAGAGATCACCACCCGACGCCCTTCGTAATTGGTTGATTCGGTGGTCACGGTTTCGCTCTCCACCGATTTGGGAAGCACTTTCGCCTCCGGCTGCCAATCTTTCACTACCCCGTTGGGATTGTTGGCTGCATCGCGGTTTTGCGCGCCTTGTGCAGCGGCATCGGTATTCGAACCGCCTGCGGTGAGGGGATCGCCTCCCGCTACCGGGATCGGCAATGCCGTGTTCTGCGCCGGATCCTGCAGCGCCGGTTTGCTTTCATTGTCAAACAGCGCAGGCAGCAGGTAGCTCAACGCCAGCAGGCCGCCAGCGACCAGCGCGATAGCGGTGGCAATCTTCTTGACGGGCAACTCCGCCTGACGCTTCTTGGGCCTTCTGTCGGTCATGATATCCTCCAGTGACTGCATGATGGTGGACGGATGTCCGTTCGCCGTTTTCAGGATCTCCTCCACTTGCGGCTTGGGCAAGAGGGTCGCCGGGATCTTGAGCTCTTTGGCTTTTTCATACAAGAAGATGCGCTGCTCCGGCGGGCTCAGTGGCGGCACTTCCAGCTCAAGGGCTGGCATGGCTCGCCCTTTGAGCTGCGGCCGTTGGGTACGACACCAGACGTCACTGCCCGAGACGATAATGGCCAGCTGATGGGGCGCCGCCAGGGTATCGTTATGACGGATGATCGCCCACAACTCTCCCAGCAGGTCGGCCGGCAACTGGTCGGCCCGCTCTATCAGTAGCAACAGGGTGGCAGGCTTGCTCCCCTCCAGCATGCGAAAGAAGCTCTCCGCCAGCGCATCCTGTGGATTGAACAGCGGGCGCGCCACCACCTGTGGCAGCAACAGCTGGCGCACATCCACCATCTTCATGGCAGGCGTACCAATCAGGCTTACCACCCGCACTTTTTCCGGCAACACGCCGAGCAGGGATTCGCACAGGGTACCGCGACCACAACCGGGTTTACCGGAGAGAAAAATGAAAGGGTGATTGAATTCAATCAGATGCAGCAGCCGGTCAACCAGCTGCCGCTGGGAAGGAAGTTTTAGCAGTTTATTCGTCACGACCAGACTCGATCACCGCCAGCAACTCGGCATCGGACACATCCCCCACCACCTGCGCATGGCCGATGCCAACCGGCAACACCAGACGCAGCTTGCCTTCCAGCACCTTCTTGTCACGGCGCATATGGCGAATAAAGGCGGCGAAATCCATCTCGGCAGGCGCATGAATGGGCAGATTGGCGGCCAGCAGCAGGGCGCGCACTCGCGCAACGTCCGCTTCGCTCATATCGCCACGTGCCTGCGCAGTCCAGGCAGCCAGCATGGTGCCGGCGGACACTGCTTCACCGTGCAGCCAGTTGCCATACCCCTGCTCGGCCTCGATGGCATGACCAAAGGTGTGGCCCAGATTGAGCAGCGCACGGACGCCGTGCTCGGTCTCATCCTGACCGACCACATCGGCTTTGATCTCGCAGCAGCGTTTGATGGCGTAGGCCAGCGCGGCAGGTTCCAGCTGTTGCAGACGCACCATGTTCTGCTCCAGCCAACTGAAGAAATCAGCATCCCAAATGATGCCGTACTTGATCACCTCGGCCATCCCTGCGGCAAATTCGCGGGCTGGCAAGGTACTCAGACATTCGGTATCGATAACAACTTGTTTGGGCTGATAAAAAGCCCCAATCATGTTCTTGCCGAGGAGGTGGTTGACCGCGGTTTTACCGCCAACAGAGGAGTCAACCTGGGAGAGCAGAGTGGTCGGGATCTGGATAAAAGGAATGCCACGTTGATAGCTTGCTGCCGCAAAGCCCACCACATCCCCGATCACGCCGCCCCCCAGAGCGATCAGTGTCGTATCGCGCCCATGGTTGGTTTCAAGCAGAGCAGACATGATCTGCTCAAAGGTCGCCAGGTTCTTGTACGCCTCGCCGTCGGGCAGAACAAGGTGTTCCACCTGAAAATCCGCCAGCAGGGAAGTCACTTTCTCAAGATAGAGCGGGGCGACGACCGTATTGGTCACTATCATCACCCGCCTGCCCTTGATGCTTGCTGCCAGCACCTCGGGGTGCTGTAGCAAACCGGCAGCTATCTCGATGGGATAGCTGCGCTCACCCAGTTCAACCTTCAACCGTTCCATGGACGTCCTCTTGATTACATACCGATCAGCTTCACAATCTGATTGGCAACGATCTTTGCGCTTTGATCATCTGTCTGGATAACAAAGTCAGCCACTTCTTCATACAGGGCGTTGCGCTCTTGTGCCAGACGCTCAAGCACCTCACGCGGCGGCTCTTCAGTCTGTAGCAGAGGACGGCGTTTGTCTCGCTGTGTACGCGCCAACTGCTTTTCAATGGTGGTTTCGAGGTAGACCACGATGCCACGAGCAGACAACTTGTTGCGGGTTTCCCGGCTCTTGATGGCTCCACCACCGGTTGCCAGCACGATACCCTGCTGCTCAGACAATTCGCTGATCACCTTCTCTTCGCGAATACGGAAACCCTCTTCGCCTTCAACATCAAACACCCAGCCGATATCAGCACCACTGCGGCGCTCAATCTCATGATCTGAGTCGAAAAACTCCATATGCAGTTGTTCTGCCAGATGTCTACCTATGGTGCTCTTGCCCGCACCCATGGGACCTATCAGGAAAATATTGCGTTTCTCAGCCATGTTTTTTCGTTAGTAATTACAAACCGTACGACCCCGATAAATACTGGATCGGGGTACCTATGAACCTTATCTTGCGATGGATCAGGAGGGGGATTATCTCAATAGATATCGGGACTGGCAACCGCAGCCCTTACGCCCCAGCCTCATTGGGGCGTAAGGTTATATGTGTTTTACCTTCACATGTAAAGCCTTCAGAAGGCGTCGGTGACTATCTTGGGGGTCACGAAAATAAGCAGTTCACGCTTTTTGTTCTCGCTGGTGGTCTTGCGGAACAGGGCGCCCAATCCGGGGATATCACCCAGCAAGGGCACCTTGGTCACATCGCTTTTGATAGTCTGCTGATAGATGCCGCCCAGCACCAGTGTCTCGCCATTGTTAACCAGTACCTGCGTCGTGATGGACTGGGCGTTGATGGAGACTGCATCACCGGTACCGGTCGGTACGGTTTCGCCCTTGGTATCCTGGGTCACGGTCAGGTCGAGGATCACCCGGTTGTCAGGGGTGATCTGCGGCGTGACTTTCAAGCTCAGTACCGCCTTCTTGAAGGTGACCGAGGTTGCACCACTGGAAGAGGACTCCACATAGGGGATCTCGGTACCCTGTTCGATCAACGCCGGTTTCTGGTTCGCAGTGGTCACCCGCGGACTGGCGATAATCTCGGCCTTGCTCTCTTTTTCCAGCGCAGACAATTCAAGGTCAAGCAGGGTTCCATCGGCCAGACGGGCAACCTGGAATGCCAAGGTACCGGCAGCATTGGTCACCGGCAGATTGACGTTCATCCGATTATCGACCGAGGGTCTGGTAATCGTTGAACTACCGTCGTTATTACCGGACGAATCATTCCCTTCAATAGAGCCTGAAGTGCTGTTGCCGTGACCATCGTTCTTGGTCACTCCCCAACGTACCCCGAGCGCTTCATCGAAACCGTCATCGATGGTCACCATACGCGCTTCGATCACCACCTGCTTGACCGGGATATCCAGAATATCCAGCATCCGCTTGATACTGCTGATAACCTCAGCCGTATCCTTCACAACCAGCACGTTGGTCCGTTCATCCACACTCACCGCGCCACGTGGCGATAGCAACTTGGTACTCTCGGATGAGAGCAGAGCAGCCACTTCGGATGCTTTTGCATAGTTGATCTGCATATATTCGGTATATAACTGGGCCAAATCAGCCACCTGATTCCGGCTCTCCAGCTGCTGTTTCTCCCGTGCCGCAATCTCTTCAGCCGGAGCAACCAGCAGGATGTTGTTATCAAGCCGCTTATCCAGACCGCGCACTTTTAAAATGATGTCGAGCGCCTGCTCCCAGGGCACGCCATCCAGACGTAGTGTCAGATTGCCTGCCACAGAATCGGTAGTAACCAGATTGAGGTTGTTGAAGTCAGCGATAAGCTGCAACACGGTTCTAACCGGGATATCCTGGAAGTTCAATGAGATGGGCTTGCCCTGATACTGCTTTGAAGACGCAGATGCCGCCGTGCGTTTTTTCACTTCGATAATGAACAGTTTATCAGCCTGATCGTAACGGTAATCAAACTGGCCATTAACCGACAGCTCAAACAGGGTATCGTTGCCCTGCCGGGACACCTCAACCTGAGAGACCGGTGTCGCAAAATCCTGCACATTGATCAGATTAAGCAAACCATCAGGCACGCGAGTACCATGAAACTTGGCCAGCACAGTTTGACCGCGGCTGCTCACATCGACGGCAGCCGAGCTGTTGTCAAGTGTGACCAGAAACTCCCCCTGACCATCCTTGCCACGACGAAAATCCACCCCGGTCACCGAGTTGAAATAGGCTCCACCGCCACTGTTCTGATAGCTGCCGAGCAGTGGTTTGCTGGCAGCAGGCGTCGCAACAGGAGGGGTTACCGGTGCAACAGGCATTGACTTGGCAACAACCTGAGAATTGAGCAGTGCCGAAGGAGCTGGAGTGGCCACCATGGCTGAGGAAGCCGTTGCGGCAGGTGCAATCAGGGCGCTTTCGCCATTAATCAGAGCTGATGAGGTCCCTTCACCAAGGGAAACCAGCAATTTATTACCCTGTTGCTGCACCTGATAGGGAGCCAGCTGATCGAGAGCGATCTTGATATCAAGGCCTGCCCCCTTCCCTTCCACCTTGATGTTGTCTACTCCCTGACGCTGAATAGGCAGCGGGTTCACCTTGAGTGCGCCCACAGCACCGGGGACATGCAACAGGAGCTGGTTAGGTTGATAGGAGAGACGATCGGTAAAGCCACTCACAGGCTCGCTGAAGCTGAGCTCCAGTTGCAACTGGTCTGCCAGCAATGGATTAACTTTTATCTCTTGCAAGGTTGCCACTGCCCACGCCTGACCAAAGGCACTGGCGCAAAACAGCAAAGCCACTTTTGTTACACTGTCTATGGTTGTTCTCATTGCTGTTCGTCCCTGATTATTGTTTTTCTTGCATATTGGCCATCGCCAACTGGGTTTCTCTTGTTACCCAGCACCCCTTCCCGTCCGGAATGGTTTCCAGTAAATCCACTGCCGTAGGAGTAATCTTGATGACTCTACCCTGATCGAGCCCCATATACTGGTTGAGCCCGACCCGTATTGATTTTCCATCAGGTGTGCTGATCAGGGCCCACAACTGCCCGGCCTTTCCCAAGGAGCCGTGCATTGACAAGCTGGCGAGAGAGTAGTTTTCCAATACCTCTTTTTCTCTGTCCATCATAACCTGTGCGCAATCAGGCTTCACCTGGGCACTATTCGCGCGCCCGACACTTGCTTCTGGTTGCGGCATCATGAAGGGGCTACGCAGATCGCGTTGTTGATAGTGCATGGGGGAAAACGGCTTCAACTGGGGTAAGGGTTCAATAGGTACAGGGGGTCTTGCCTTGGTTTCGGCAATATAGGAATCCATCTCCTCCTGACCACCACAGGCCGTCAGCAAGAGGGCAGGTAACAACCAGCAGATGCGTCTCATTGTTTCTGCTCCACTGTTTTACCGTTGTACTTGTAGGTTTTGGCCAGCATCGACATAGCAATCAGGTCTCCCTCATCCTTGCTCTGACTCAAGGTAAAGGAGTCGAGTATGACGATACGAGGCAGGGCTGCCATATCTGCCGTAAACTTGCCGATCTGATGATAATTACCTACCACCTCGATCCGCATGGGCAATTCGGTAGAAAACTCGTGCTTGACCTCCGGTTCCCAGTTGATGCGATTGAGTTTCAAGCCATTATCGGTGGCAATAAAACTGATATCGTCCAGCAAACCGGCGACCTCATGGGTATTGGGCAGCTGCTTGAGCTGGGTATCGACCAGTTGCTCGAGCTGGATCATTTGTGCCTTGTAGGCGCCCAAATTGGCTGCCAGCATCGCCTTGCTTTCAAACTGGCCTTTCAGCTCCGTCTCTCTGGCGCTCTCTTTGGTCAGATTGCCTAAGGAATTGGCAATCACGTAGTAATAAATAGCGCCACCAGTCAACACACAGCACAGCAGGATAAAGACAGCTTTCGCCCATTTTGGCCAGCTCGCGATGTCATTCAGATCAAGCTCGTTGAGTTGCTGAAGGTTCATTTGCTCTCCTTGGCCATATCCCCGGCAGCAGCGGTATTATTGGCAATCAGGAACATCATCGAGAATTGACTCAACGATACCGGCGCGACCTCCGCTGCAAAAATGGTGCTTATTTTCGACTGTCCCAGCCAGCCGGAACCATCGATTCGACGCATCATGCTGGCCACTCGACCATAAGCTTCTGTCTTGCCGTTGACATCGATAATATTGTTCTGCAACGAGAGGGTATTGAGGTAAACCCCATTGGGTACCAGAGAGGGCAGCTGGTTGAAAAGACGAACGGGCACATTTCGACGCATTTGGAGATGTTCGATGAGTTGCATCCGATCGATCAGCTCCTTGCGACGTTCTTTAAGCAGGCGGATTTCTCCCAGTTGTGCATCCAGGATGGTCATCTCCTGAACCAGACGCTGATTACGCTGCTGCTGGGCGGCAATCTGACGCTCGACCAGCCAGTTGGCAAAGAGGCTCAGTGCGACAGTGACCAACACGAAAAGCCCGAGCAGGGCACCGAACTGTTTCTTTTGCCGCTGAGCACGAGCCTCGCGCCAGGGGAGAAGGTTTATATTTGACATGGTGTAAAACTCCTCAGAGCCAACCCGAATGCCGTCATATATTTAGCGCCATGTACCAGATCAACCTCTCCTTTCGGTTTGCCAAACAGGGCGAACAAATCCGGATGAAACACCTCGCAGTTGGCTTCCTCTTTTACCTGTACCAACAAGCCAGGCAGCAAGCTGCCTCCCCCGGTCAACACCAGTTTGGCTATATCGCGATAACCTGACGAGCTACAAAACAGCTGGATATTGCGCCGCACCTGTTGCAACAGCGAGTTGATATGTGGCATCAACACGTCCAACTCATGGTCAACAGGCAAGGTGCCTTTGGTCTTGGCTTGCTCAGCTTCATCGAGGGTCATGCCATAAAAAGAGGAGAGCGCCTGGCTATATTGATCACCGCCGAAATTCTGCAAGCGCGAGTAGATCACCTCTCCCTTGACCAAGGCTGCGAAGGTCATGGCACTGGCGCCAATGTCGATCACCCCGATCGGTCGCTCACTCTCCTGCAACTCGGGCAAACAGGCCACAACGGCCCGCCCCAAGGCATGGGCTCCCACATCCACTACCTTGACGGCAATGCCAGCCTCAGCGAGAGCGCTGACCCGGCCATTGACGCTCTCAGTACGGGCTGCGCTCAGCAGGACATCCTGACGATCTTCACTGGCGCTGGTGTCCAGCACCTCAAAATCGAGGCTGACTTCATCGAGGGGAAAGGGAATGATCTGTTCGGCCTCCAGCTGCACCTGACTCTCCAGCTCCTTGTCACCAAGGCGAGCATCAATCTGGATGACCTTGGTGATCACGTTGGAGCCGGTCACCGCTGTCGCGGCATAATCGCTGTGGCCAGAGATAAGGCGCTTGAGGGTTTTCAAAGATGGGCTGACCCGCTCGATATCCTGTAGCTGGTAATCAACCAGCGTACCTTTCGGGGTGGCGACCTCGGCAACAGATTCAATATGCAGCTTGCCGGGACGACCAGTGAGGGTAACGGCCTTGATGGTCTGGCTACCGAAATCAATGCCCACCAGGGGGAGGAGGGATCCCTTATTAAATAGCCCAAACATATACACATCCATGCGTTATTGGGTTTTATACCTGAATTGAGTGTAGGACACTCTAATCAGATGAGAGCTTGATCCATCCTAAATGCTCTAACTATCAATGTCATAAAGTTTATACCGAAAAGTGACCCACCTCGCTTTCTTGAGATAAAGGGAGGCACCTTGGTTATTGCTCACTGTAGTGCTAACCTCTCGCATCCTATCGATGGGTGACTTGCCACAGGAAAACCTCGAATTCCAGATGGCAAAAGGGCTATACTCTGCGCCCGTTGGCTAAATTTAAGACGATTGGTAGTTCTTCCATGCTGAAATGGCTCGTTCGCCTGTTTATTGTCATGATGCTGGGTGCTGTGCTGGGTGTTGCCAGCCTCATCGGTATCTACTTCTATATCAAACCCCAACTGCCCGATGTCACCGCACTGCGTGATGTCAAACTGGCAACCCCGATGAGGGTCTACAGCCGGGATGGGGAATTGATCGCCCAATATGGCGAAATCCGTCGCATTCCGTTGCGCCTGGATGAAATCCCCCAGCCAATGATCGATGCCGTACTGGCAACCGAAGATGCCCGCTTCTACGAGCACCCCGGCATTGACCCCATCGGTATTATTCGCGCCGCCTCCGTCTGGGCCGTATCAGGTCATGCCCGTCAGGGTGCCAGCACCATTACCCAGCAGGTTGCACGCAACTTCTTCCTGAGCAATGAGAAAACCATCATCCGCAAGATAAAGGAGGTCTTCCTGGCCTGGCGGATCGAGCAGAATCTCTCAAAAGACGAGATCCTCGAACTGTACCTCAACAAGATCCCTCTCGGTTATCGCTCCTTCGGGATCGGTGCTGCGGCTCAGGTTTATTTTGGTAAAGAGGTCAAGGATCTGGGGCTGGACGAGATCGCCATCATTGCCGGTCTGCCCAAAGCCCCCTCCATGCTCAACCCCATCCGATCCCCAGATCGCGCCTTTGCGCGCCGCAACGTTGTGCTTGGTCGGATGCTGGAGACCGGCAAGATCACCCAGGCCCAGTTTGACGATGCGTCCAAAATGCCGATCAAGGCCCGTTTTCACGGCGCCGAAGTGACCCTGCACGCTCCCTATCTGGGTGAAATGGTACGCCAGAAGATGGTAGAGCAGTTTGGTGAAGATGCCTACACCATGGGCCTACACGTCTACACTACCGTCTCTGCCGAACGCCAACGGGCCGCCAGACAGGCACTGCTGGATGGCGTCTTTGCCTACGATATGCGTCACGGCTATCGTGGCCCGACGGCCCAGTTGTGGAAGGCAGGCGAAACAGCTTGGGATTACGAGCAGATCGTGGCCCACCTTGGCAAGCAACCCACTTATGATCCGCTGATGGCGGCCGTAGTTACCAAGCTCGGTGACCGTAGCGCCACACTGGTACTTAAAAATGGCAAGGAAGCAGAGCTGGGCTGGAACGGCATTAAATGGGCTCGCTCCTTTATTACCGACGACCGCCAAAGCTATGCCCCGAAATCGGCACGCGATGTACTGAAAGTCGGCGCCCAGATCTGGGTGCGGGAAGAGGGCGAAGAGTTGCTGCTGGCCCAAATCCCGGACGTCAACGCCGCGCTGGTTGCCATGAACCCGAAAAATGGCGCGCTGGAAGCAGTAGTTGGCGGCTTCAGCTTCGAACTATCCAAATTCAACCGGGTCGATCAGGCGCGTCGCCAGATCGGTTCAAATATCAAGCCTTTCCTCTATGCGACCGCGCTGGAGCACGGCTATACCCTGGCGTCGCTCATCAACGATGCGCCAATCAACCAGTGGGATCCGTCAAAAGGGCCCATGTGGCAGCCCAAGAACTCCCCGGCCGTTTATGATGGCCCCACCCCGCTGCGTCTGGGTTTGGCCAAGTCCAAGAACGTGATGTCGGTTCGACTGATGCGCGCCATCGGTCTGGATACCTATATCGACGGTCTGACACGCTTTGGCTTCCCCCGCGACTTCATCTCGCCCCATGAGTCGCTGGCGCTGGGCGCAGCCGAATTTACCCCCCTCGAGGTGGTGCGTGGTTACTCGGTACTGGCCAACGGTGGCTTCCTGGTGACCCCATACTTCATCGACAAAGTCACCGACAGCCTGGAGAACACCCTCTATCAGGCCAATCCTGCCATTGCCTGCAACAATTGCGAACAGCAGACGGCGTCCGAGCAGAGCACACTGCCGGAGCCAACTGTTGATGGCGCAGCACAAGATGGCACGCAGACCCCTCTCGCGCCAACCATCGCCCCGCATACCATCAGTGCCCAGAGCGCGTTCCTGATCACCGACACCTTGAGCACAGCCATCTGGGGTGGCAACGGCTGGCGTGGTACCGGCTGGCGTGCAGCCCGTGACCTGAAACGTCACGATATCTCCGGCAAAACCGGTACCACCAACGAATCGCGGGATGCCTGGTTCTCCGGCTATACCCCGGACATCGTAGCTACTTCCTGGATCGGTTTTGACAACCACCAGCGTGGCCTTGGCCGTGCCGAGTTTGGTGGTGGCGCTGCACAGCCTATCTGGATCGACTTCATGAAAGTCGCCCTCAAAAAGCTGCCGGAGCACAAGATGCCGGTTCCCGAAGGGATCATGACGGTGAAGATTGACAGCGAAACCGGACTGCTGGCGACCAGTGGCGGAACCGACGAATACTTCAAGGAAGGGACCGAGCCGACCCGTTACGCCGCGCCCAGTTCGGACGGCAATCAGGTCTATGGTGGTGACAACCCCGATGTGGAAGGGCCTGTCTCAACCGACGATATCTTCTAAGCTGCTCTCGCGGCAGAAGCAAAACCGGCAGCCTTGGCTGCCGGTTTTTTTATTGGGCCAACTGCTTGCTCATCAGCGTGGCAATCGAGGCTGCCAGCTCGTTGAAACAGGGGCGACGTACCGAGTAGTGGCGATAGAGCAGCGAGATGGTACGACCCGGCACAGGGTCAACCACAGGACGATAGCTCACACCTCCCTCATCATGATCGGCGGGTACGGCCAGCTTTGGCACCAGGGTCATGCCGCTACCGGCGGCCACCATGTTGCGCAGCGTCTCGAGACTGGTCCCCTTGAAGCGTTGATCCTCACCTATCCCGCCGGCGAAACAGAATCCCATCGCCTGCTCCCGCAAACAGTGGCCATCGGCCAGCATCAGCAATTTCTTGCCCTTTAGATTGCCGAGTGGCACCTGTCTGGCCTGTGCTTCGGGGTGATGGCAAGGCACCGCCAACCACATCGGCTCGTGGTAGAGCTGGATTGAACCAAACCCCTCCATCCCCGGCATCTCGGCCAGAATGACGCAATCCAGCTCCCCCTCTTCCAGCCGTTTGAGCAGGGTTTGGGTCTGCTCCTCATAGAGATAGAACTCCAGCTGGGGAAAATGCTCACGCAGGGTCTGGATAATGCGGGGCAACAGGTAGGGGCCCACGGTCGGAATAAAACCGATATGGATCTCCCCGGACATCGGCTCGGAGAAGTGCTGACCGATGCTCTTGAGCTCGCGCACCTCCTTGAGCACCCGACGAGCCTGATGGGCCATGGCATCGCCAGCCGGGGTAAACAGCACCTTGCGCGAGGTACGTTCGATCAAAATGACCCCGAGTTCATCCTCCAGCTTGCGCAGCTGGCCGCTCAGGGTGGGTTGACTGACAAAGCAGCGTTCAGCGGCTTTGCGAAAATGTTTTTCCTCATCCAGCGCCACCAGATATTCGAGATCGCGAAGATTCATACAGCAAGAGTCCTGCCTGGAAAATGGGCCATCAGCATGCACAATATCGTCCGGCGGGACAAGTCATCCACTTGCAGTGAGCCTCTCTGGCTGCCCCTCCAAAACAGAAAAGCCCGATCACCTCGCGGTAATCGAGCTGTTTGACTCGCCGATGGATTACACCCTGAAACGGCGCACCATATCCTGCAGTTGGGTAGCCAGGTGGTTCAACTCGTTGCACGCCTGAGCCATCTGGGTGGCACCGGCGGCCACCTCTTCGGAAGCGTGGCTGATATTGACCACGTTACGGTTGAGCTCCTCGCTCACCGCGCCCTGCTCTTCGGTGGCCGTTGCTATCTGGATGTTCATGTGGGAGATGCTGCTGACCGAGCCACTGATCTGGGAGATAGACTCGCCCGCTTCCCGCGCGGTAGCTACCGTGGTGTTCATCAGCTCCTGACTCTGTTGCATGGTACTGCCCGCCTGTTCGGCACGCTGCTGCAACTCGGCAATGATGGTATTGATCTGGGAGGTGGAGTCCTGGGTTCGTTTGGCCAGAGTACGCACCTCATCAGCCACCACCGCAAAACCCCGTCCCTGCTCACCGGCCCGGGCCGCTTCAATCGCCGCGTTCAATGCCAGCAGGTTGGTTTGTTCGGCAATGCCGCGGATCACCTCCAGCACCATGCCGATATTGCGGCTATCATCGCCCAGTTGGCGGATCACCACTGCAGTGCTCTCGATGGCCCCCGCCACCCGCTCGATGCGCAAAATAGAGTCATTAACAGTCTTGGCCCCAATCTCTGCGGTTTCGCTGGCCGAGGTGGCGGCACTGGCGGCATCGCTGGTGTTGCGAGAAACCTCCTGAACCGTAGCCTGCATCTCGTTCATCGCGGTTGCCAGCTGATTAAGTTCATGCTGCTGGGCACTCATGTTGGCCGCTGACTGCCTTGCTACCGAGCTCATCTCTTCGGTGGCCGAACTCAGTTGCACCACTGAGCCCGAGACTTCACTGACCAGGGTACGCAAATTGGTCTGCATCTCGCCAAACCCTTTGGCAAGAGTCCCCAGTTCATCATTGTTGAACTGTTGCATATCGATGCGGGAGGTAAGATCACCGGAGGAGACACGGCGGGTCTGCTCCAGCAGGGCCATCACCGGATTGCGGATCTGGGCGGTCAACAGCCAGGCAATCACCACCACAAAACCCAGCGTCACCAGGCTGACAATAATGCTCATGGTTCTGGCATTGCTATACATGGCCGCAATGTCTTTCACCATCTCATCGGCAATCTCGTTATTGATCTCCCGCAAACGATAAGACTTGGCACCAACCTCTTCCAATGCGGCACGCGTCTCGTTTTTGCGCAGACTTCTGACTTTATCCAGATCGCCAGCAGCAAAGGCATTTATCAGCTGGTCATGCACCAAAAAATACTTGGCCCCCGCCGCAACCACCTGCTCATAAACCTGCTTCTCTTCACCAGTAGTGAAAGGTAAAGCACCATATTTTTGGGCTGCTTGCTCAAATTCCTGCTTGGCCTTATTGAAGGTCAAGGTGCGATCGCTTACCTCTTGCTCATCCTTGTTCAGGCCACCGATGACCTGGGCCAACTCTGAACGACGCGCATCCAGCACTGCGACATGCATCTGGCTCGCCAGACGAGTAGAAGGCAGCAAATTACCTGTGATGGTTTCGGTATCACCATAGAGCTTTGCCAGCTGGCTGATTGAAAACCAGGCCAAGCCCAGTACCAACAAGGCCAGGATGGCAAATCCGGCACTCAGTTTCTGGCCGATGGACATGTTTTTGAACATATAAGGGCTTCCTTGAAATGAGTCTTCACTCCCGCAACATCCACCGGGAATGGTCATATAGAGCATAGCCTGCACCCGGAAAACAGAAGGATTTCATACCGTTTCTGTGCTTGTCTGCCTATCGGCCCTGGACACCTTTCCTGAAGCGATCCCGTGTTCAAATAACAGCCATCATGTCATTAGCGCCAGCAGATGCGTGCGCAGAGCATCCGGTTCCCCCATAAAATCGGCAACCCGTACAGGCGTGACCCGCCCCTTGTGCATCAGCCCAAGGGTAGGATAACCCTGACCACCCAGCCGTTTCATCCAGCTCTGGCTATCTGCCAGATGTTGCAGCAAGGGGGCCTGCAGATAAGCTTGCTGGAATGCCTCCGCTGCAATCCCCTGCTCTGCCGCCAGCCTGGCAAGAAACGCCGGCTCACCAATCCAGCACCCTTCCCTATAGTGGGATTGCTGGATCCGGTGCAACATGGCCAGCCCATCGCCCGCCAATGTCGTGACGGCCAAGACCGCACGGATCGGCGGCTCGGAGTCCAGCAGAGCCCCTTCCCTCAGCAGCAGTTCGTTAAAGTAGCGCTCGCCAAAATGCTGGCCGGTCAGCGCTTCGATCCGTTGATCATGGGGACGCACATAATCACGCAATGCCTCGCCCATCGGCTGACGGCGACTACCCAGCCAGAGACCGCCCGCATGCAGCTCGATCTCGAGCCCGTCAATGGTGGCTGCCGCCTGCAACAGGGGGGCGGCACCGTAGCACCAGCCACAGAGCGGGTCATAGACATAATGGAGGATGGTTTGTGGTTCGCTCATCTTCATTCTCACTTCAATCTCGGATAAAAAACCGGGCCCTGGGGCCCGGTAAAAAAACACAGGGAAAGCAGGCTCAGTGGCTTACCACTTCATCTCGCCGGTATTGACCTTGGCACCGATGGCCAGACCATCGTCAACCGGCAGTGCCGGATAGGCTTTCTTCAGAGCCTCAATCAGCTCACCGGAGTTTTTCGCCTTGGCCAGCTCCTGTTCGAAACGCTCTACATAGTCACGGGTAAAGGTCACAGCAGCAGTGCCTTTGGGAGCAGTGCCCAGGAAGTGGCCCGGTACCACACGCTCGGGTTTCAGGGCCAGCAGGTTGTCCAGCGCCTTGACCCAGTTGCTGCGAGCCGCCTTGGTCTGGCTGTCCGCCATCCAGACATGCACCCCGTGGTAAACCGGCACACCACCAAAAGCAGTCTTGATGGAAGGGGCCCAGAGGTAGGCATTCGGGGTATTCATCTCTTTGATTTCAATCTTCTCACCATCCAGCGTCAGGTGGCTGGCGGTCATCACTTGCGGCACGGTCAGGCTCTTCGGTGCACCCTTCCCGAGGATCGGGCTCCAGTAGCTCAGCTTGGCATCCTTGGTCTGGTTGATATGGTCAACCACATGCTGATCGGCCAGCACTTTGACATCCGGGAACGCCGCCATGACCGGCTCCAGACCGAAGTAGAAGTCGGGGTCACCGGCACTGATATAGACAGTGGTCAGCTTCTTGCCACTCTTCTTGATCATGTCGACCAGCGCCTGACCATTTTGCACATCGAACTGGGCATCGATCAGGATGGCCTCTTTGTCACCGGTCACCAGTGAGGAGGAGACCGGGAAGATCGCCTTCTCGCCGGGGTTGTAGACGGTCACGCTCAGGGGGGCGGCCAGTACGGCGCCACTCAACAGGGTGGTCGCCAGAGTCAGGTTGCGGATCAGGGTGTTGTTCATCATCTATTCCTCATTAAGTATTCGGGGGTTCATTTGATGGACAGAGTGTATTGGATCACTTAAGGTGCAAATACAGCATAAAAAGCGCATCACTGTTGCACATATCGAACATATAGAGAGCCATACATGGATCGACTGACCGCCTTGCGGGTCTTTGTCAGCGTAGTCGAACAGGGGAGCCTGAGCGGCGCCGGAGAGAAACTGGATATGTCGCGCGCCATGGTATCGCGCTATCTGGCCGAGCTGGAGAGCTGGATGGGCGCCCGCCTGCTGCACCGCACCACCCGTCGTCTGAGCCTGACAGGGCCAGGAGAGGAGGCGCTGAACCGGGCCCGCGCCATGCTGGCACTCGGCGAAGAGATGGAGCAGATCGCCGTGAAGGGAGATGACGCCCCCAAGGGACAACTGCGGATCACCAGCAGCTATTCCCTGTCAGAAGCGCTGCTGGTCGGGGCTGCCAACGACTATCTGACGCAATACCCGGGGACGGCCATCGACATTCTGCTGCTCGACAGAACCGTCAATCTGGTAGAGGAGCGGATCGATCTGGCGGTGCGCATCACCAACGACCTCGACCCCAATCTGGTGGCGCGCCGTCTCGGCACCTGCCACTCGGTAGTCTGTGCCAGCCCGGCCTATCTGGCCCGTCATCCGATGCCACACAAGGTGCAGGATTTGGCGCTGCACAACTGCCTCACCTACACCTACTTCGGCAAGAGCCTGTGGGAGTTCAATGGACCGGACGGTCCCGAGTCAGTGCCGGTCAGCGGTAACCTGAGCGCCAATATCTCCAACCTGCTGCTGGAAGCAACGCTGGAAGGCGCAGGGATCAGCCTGCAGCCACGCTACTCGGCCCAACCCTATCTGGAGCGCGGAGAACTGGTGCCCCTGCTGACCGACTGGCAGCCCAAGCGCCTCGGGGTCTACGGGGTGTATGCCACCCGCAAGCAGATGTCGCCGCTACTGCGCAGCTTCCTCGATTTTCTGCTGGCCCGCATGGCGGCGGATCCCATCTGGCAGGAGTAAGCACTCCGCACACCCAAACATAACGAAGGGGCCGCTGCGGGCCCCTTCTTCACTCTGATCCCTTGATCAGGCTTCAAATCCGAATGGTTCTGAGTGCGACGCTTCCGGCTGCGCACTCTCGTCCAGGAAAATATCCCGATAAGCCACATAGATGGAGTAGTTGAGCGCCGGGATCACCACCAGCAGACCTACCAGCAACAGCACAGCGCCAAACAGCAGCAAAATAGCTGAAAGCAGCCCCCACCAGAAGAAGGGCCACATATTGCGCCAGCAGCCAGCAAAGCTCAGGCGTACGGCCTGGATGATGCCTATATCGTGGAAATAGATGAGCGCCGGTGCAAAGGTGACCCCCATCAGCACGGGAATGATAAGCAGCATCCCCACCAGCAATACCAGCAGCAGCTGTTGCAACTGGCTGGCTGAGACCACCATGCTCTCGGGATCCTGCGTCAGCAGCGGGAGCAGCCCCCACATGGAGAGCAGACCGAGACAGACGAGGCCCACCAGGCTGAACAGCAGCAACGCCAGCAGACCGCCTAGCATCAGCGGGGTCAACTTGTGGCGAAAACCGGCGAAGAGATCGGCAAACTGCAGCGGCTCCCCCCGATAACCCCGAGCGGCGACCGCCACCCAACCCGCGCCCCACACCATGTAGAGCAGCTGGGAGATAAGGCCACCCGCCGGCAGTTGCTCCAGCAGCATGCCCACCATAAACCAGACCAGCACCATGGCTACGCTGATCCCCATCCCCTTGTTGAAGATATCGAACCCGCTGCGAACCCAGAGCCAGCCACGACCTGTCGTGTACCGAGCCGGTGTGGTGCGCAAAGGGGGTAATCCGTTCATATCGTCTCCTCGGAGTGTCGGTGGCATCAGTGCCGGAAGCCGATTCTAGAGCCAGGGCGGGGGCGACTCAATGGCGAAGCGGCCCGACCACGACATAAAACCTGACGCAGCTATGCACAAAAGGGGCGTCAGCCATGCCCCGCCACTGGCTGCCCCGACCATAACGAGGCACAATCTGCCCCCTTCCCCAGCCGCGCCTGTCGTGGCCAGCGTGCCGTGATCATCCTTTAGTGATCGACGAATGCCGGACAGGGGGGTTGTCATCCCGCCATCCCGGGCGCTTTAACATCGAGTGGTATCGTCATGAGAGTTGTTTGTTGTCTGTTGTTGTTACTGGCCAGCCAGTCAGCCCTGGCCGAGGGTTTTATCAGTCGCCTGCTCAACCATCCGGTGCCGGGTGGCGTTGCGGTGATCCCTCTTGGCGCCTCTGCCACTGCCCCCACGGCCCGCTATCACGACAAACCCGTGCTGGTGGTGCGCGAAGACAACCAGTGGATCGCCATCGTCGGCATCTCTCTGAAAAGCACGCCCGGCGCCCAGCAACTGACCACAGGTGATGGCCGTACTCTCGGCTTCACCGTGACCCCCAAGCACTACCGCGAGCAGCACATCAAGCTCAAGAACAGCCGTCAGGTCAATCCGCTCGCCGAGGATATGACACGTATCAACCGCGAGCTGGCGGAGCAGACCCGGGCTTACCAGACCTTCAGCCCCAACCAGCCGAGCAACCTGATGTTCGACAAGCCGGTCAACGGCCCCCTCTCCAGCCCGTTTGGCCTGCGTCGCTTCTTCAATGGCGAGGAGCGCAATCCCCACTCCGGCCTCGACTTCGCTGTCGGCGCCGGCACCCCGATCAAGTCCCCCGCCGCAGGCAAGGTGATCCTGATCGGCAACTACTTCTTCAATGGCAATACCGTCTTTGTCGACCACGGTCAGGGGCTCATCAGCATGTTCTGCCACATGTCGAAGGTAGATGTGAAGCTCGGCCAGAGCCTGCCGCGTGGCGGCATCGTCGGGCGAGTCGGTTCGACCGGCCGCGCTACCGGCCCCCATATGCACTGGAACGTCAGCCTCAACGATACCCGGGTCGATCCCGCCATCTTTATCGGCGCCTTCAAGCCCTGAATCGGCAGAGCCCGTTAACAAAACATCCTCTAACAAAACAGGCAGCCCATGGCTGCCTGTCTGCTATCTGCACGTCGAACCCGATTACCTATCCGGCCAGCGCGTGGGCGCCGGACTCCCGACGCATCGCCCGCCACATTACCAGCACCAGCAGCGAGCTGCACGTTGGCAATGCCAGCCAGACGCCGAGCACGCCCCACAGGGTCGAGAATCCCCACAAGAAACCGCCGATCAGCACCAGCTTGCCACCGGTGAGCAGGGAGGCGATGCGGGCCCGATTGATGGCCTGGAAGTAAGTGGCCCCCACCAGCAGCAAGCCCTCCATCGGCAGCCCCCAGAAGTAGAGCCAGATCCCGAGGCTCGCCACCGGCAGCAAGGTGGCGTTGTCGCCAGCAAACAGATAGACCGCCACCTCCGGCCACAGATAGAGCGGGATCATCGCGGATAGGGCGATCCCCAACGTCACTCCGAGTGCCAGATTGCGGATCCGCAACACCCGCCGCCAGTGACCTGCGCCCGCGTTAAAGCTGGCGATGGGCTGGATACCCATGGCGATCCCCTCAAACACCAGATAGAAGAAGGCCTCGGTGTAACTGATCACCCCGTAGGCCGCCACATGCAGCGAAGTACCCACCGCCAGCAACGCCTTGTTGTGCAGTGCCAGCACCACAGAGAGATAGAGGTACATCAGAAAACTGGAGATCCCGAGGCGCACCGTTTCGCCCATCAGCCGCAGATCGGGGCGCAGGGTGTCCCAGCTTATCCGCAGCTGGCTGCGCGGCGTGAAGAAGTGCCACAGGCAGGCAAGGCCCGTCACTGCCTGGGAGAGCATGGTGGCCGTCGCCACCCCGGCCAGTCCGAACGGAAACACCACCATCAGCAGATAGTCGAGCAGCACGTTGAGCAGGCCCCCGACCACCATGATGAGGGTGACAAAGCCGGGGCGGCCATCGTTGCGCAGCAGCGAGCTGAACGCCATCGACAGCACCGCAAAGAAGCCAAGCCATGCGTAGGCCTGCAGGTAGGAGAGCCCGGAGGTGAAGATCTCCCCCTCCGCCCCCATCCAGGCCAGCATGGGCTCGCCATAACGGATCCCGATAAAACTGAGCAGTGCCGAGGCCAGCAACACCATCACCAGCGCATTGCCGACGATATGGCGGGCTTTGGCCGGGTTGCCCTGCCCCAGATAGAAGGAGACCAGCGATGAGGCCCCCATACCGATCAGCGCCCCCACCGCATAGAGCACGGCGCAGATGGGATAAGCCAGCATCAAACCGGCCATGCCATCCTGACCCAGCACATGGCCAACGAAGATGCCATCGATGGTGACATAGATGCCGGTGATCAGCATGGCCGCCACGGTCGGGGTTACGTAACGCCAGAAAAGGCGAGATAGCGGGGCTGTGCCCAGATCAACAGCTGACATATTCGACTCGGTGGAGAGAAAGCGGCCGGGATCATAGCGAAACGGCAGCACGACTTCCTGTTATTTGTGTTATGAATCATTAATATAGACTGCTTTACCCGCCTCCCTGCCCTGTTTTAGGCTAGGGCCACCTCTTCTGAACGGAAACGAGCCTCATGTTGCAACGCCTGCTCACCCTCTTGCTGCTCTCCCTTATCTTGTTGTCGCCAGCCGTGCGCGCCGATGATGCCATTGCCCAGGCCGAATCCCTGTTGCAGAGCGTGCCCAAGAGCGATACCCCGGAAAACCAGAAGCTGCGGGAGAGCTACCAGCAGGCGCTGCAATTTGCCAGAGAGGCCGAGCGCTACCGGGAGCAGAGCAAAGCCTATCAGCAGATCCTCATCGATTACCCCAAGGAGTCGGCGCGCCTCAAGGAGAGCCTGCACAACTATCAGCCCGCAGCTCGCCCGCAGCTGGCGAGCCTCAAGGAGGAGGCGCTGCGCCAGGCCATAGGTCTGAGCAGCAACCGTCAGCTCAACCTGCGCAAGGAGCGGCAGGGGGTGATGGATAGCCTCAACCAGCTGGAGAGCACCGGGCAGGAGTATCACCTGCGGGTGGACGATCTGCGCAAACAGCTGCAACTGACCCGCAGCCAGCTGGAGCGACTGAGCTTCAGCAGCGAATCGGATCGCCAGCAGGAGGCACAGCTGCTGCTGACCAGAATGAAGGAGCAGAGCCTCTCCGACCGGATCCAGATGCTGGAGCTGGAGCAACTCTCGGCCCAGCAGCGCAACGATCTCGGCAAGCTGAGACTGCAGGAGCTCAATCTGGCTATCGCCGACGAGGATGAGTGGCAAGCCAGCCTGCTTACCCAGCAGAACCAGCTGCGTAGGGAGAAGACCGAGCAGGCGCTGGAGGAGAGCGAACGGCTGCGCAAACAGCTCACCACCGACATGCCGCTGCTGCTGGAGCAGCAACAGCAGAATCAGGCGCTCTCCATCCAGCTCGGCACGCTGGAGGATCAGATTGAGCGGGTGCAGGACGAACAGCGCACTGTCGACAAGAATCTGTTTGAACTGAATGAGCTGGTCAACTCGGTACGCGAACAGCTGGAGTGGCTGCAGATCAGTAATGCCTACGGCGAGAACCTGCGCAGCAAACTCTCCGATCTGCCTCCTCAGTTCCCCCTCGACAAGCTGGAGTCCGCCATCGTCAGCGCCCGCATGGCCAAGTACCAGTACGAGAGCGAGCAGGATGGGCTCAAGGATACCCGCCAGCTGCGCGACAAGCTGATGGCCGAAGAGGAGGTGACGCTCGATCGGCCGCAGCAAGCGGTGCTCGACAACCTGCTCAAGGCCCGGCGCCAGCTGCTGACCCGGCTCAACGACGCCTCAGACACCCTCATTCAGGAGCAGACCCGCCTCAAACTGCTCTACAGCCGTCAGAACAGCAAGATCGACGAGATCCGCGAAATAAGCGCCAGCCACCTGTTCTGGATGCCGGATGTGCGCCCCTTTACCCCACAGGTGATGATCGGTATTCCTGCCGCGCTGACACTGGCCTTCAACCCGGACAACTGGTTGCAACTGCCCTATGCCATCGCCGAGAACAGCCCGCTGAGCCTCACTCTGGCCGGTATTGGTCTGCTGGTGCTGGCCTGGAGCTGGTTCAAGTTGGCCCGTCACCTGAGCCTCTATTGCGACCATATTGCGCCGCGGATCGGCAAGGTAACTCAGGACAAATTCAGCCTCACCAGCCGCTTGCTGCTGCGCTCCCTGCTTGCCGCCCTCCCCTTGCCCGCCATGGTGCTGATGGTGCGCGGCCTGCTCGAAGGGGCCTGGCAATACCCGTTTGCGGTGGCTGTGGCGCGCGGCCTTGGCGAGATCTGGTTTCTGCTGCTGGCGTTGGTGATGGCCCGCCATCTGACACTGGAGAGGGGGATTTTGATCCACCACTTCCGCTGGCCCCGGGAACAGGTGCAAAAGGTATGGGGGCAGTTTCGCACCCTGCTGCTGGTGCTGATCCCGAGTTTCTTTGTGCAGGGGATGGCCAACAGCTATCAGGAGCACGCCTTCTACGACTCCCTCGGCCGGATGGCCTTCATGATCGGTGCACTCTGGCTGCTGCTCTTCTTTGCCCGTCTCAACCGGGAGCGATTGCCGCTCACCTGGGGCCAGACCGACATGACCAAGCCCCATCTGCTGCACCACTTCATCTGGAACAGCCTGATGCTGGCGCCGCTGCTGGCGGTGATCGGCGCCCTGTTTGGCTACTTCTATACCTCGCGCACCCTGCTGCGCCAGCTGGAGCTTAGCCTGCTGATGGGGCTGGGTTGCCTGCTGGTCTACTATCTGGCCAGACGCTGGATGCTGATCCAGCGCCGCCGCCTCGCCTTCGAGCGTGCCAAGAGCAAGCGGGCCGAGATCCTGGCCCAGCGCGGCCGGGAAGAGGGGCATGACGAGCTCAGCTCCGAGACCCCGGACGTGGTGGAAGAGACTGAGCTGGATCTCGATACCATCAGCGCCCAGTCGCTGGGACTGGTGCGCACCCTGCTGATGCTGGGATTCACCATGCTGGTGGTGGTGCAATGGTCGGATCTCAACTCCGCCTTCAGTTTCCTCAGCAATATCGAGGTGTGGCAGGTGAGCAGCAAGATTGGCGGCATCGAGCAGCTCTCCGCCATCACCCTGCAGGATCTGATGCTGACCGCCTTCGTTTTCATTCTGACCGTGGTGACTGCCCGCAACCTGCCAGGACTGATGGAGCTGACCCTGCTGCAACACCTCAGCCTCTCCCCGGGTACCGGCTTTGCCCTCACGACCACCAGCAAGTATCTGGTGATCCTGATCGGCGCCCTCACCGGCTTCTCCATGCTCGGCATCGACTGGTCGAAGACCCAGTGGCTGGTCGCCGCCCTCTCGGTGGGGTTGGGTTTCGGTCTACAGGAGATCTTCGCCAACTTTGTCTCCGGCCTCATCATTCTGTTTGAGAAGCCGATCCGGCTCGGTGACACCGTCACCATCCGCGATCTCACCGGCACCGTCACCAAGATCAAGACCCGGGCCACCACCATAGTGGATTGGGATCGCAAGGAGATCATCGTGCCCAACAAGGCCTTCATCACCGAGCAGTTCATCAACTGGTCGCTCTCCGATGCCATCACCCGGGTCAAACTGCGGATCCGGATCGGCCTGACCCGGGATCCGAAACTGGTGCAGCGCATTCTGGAAGAGTCCATCCAGGCATCGACCCTGGTATTGGAGACGCCGACGCCCGAGGTCTTCCTGATCGAATTCACCGACTCGGCACTGATCTACGAGATCCGCCTCTACGTCAACAACATGGATCACCGGATGCCCATCACTCACGAGGTTCACTCGCTGGTGCTGGAGAAGATGCAGCAGCAGGGACTTACCCTGCCCCATCAACAGATCGACATTCACCTGAGCCGCGGCTGATCCGCGAGGTAAAAGGAGCAGAACATGCAGATTATTGCCCATCGTGGCGCCAGCGGTCTGGCACCGGAGAACACCCTCAAGGCGATGGCAAAAGCACTGACGCTGGGAGTCAGTGCCATCGAACTGGATGTACAGGCAGCAGATGACGAGTTATGGGTATTTCACGATCGGAGGCTGGAGCGTTGTACCAACGGCAAGGGGGTGCTGACTGAACAATCACGAGCCTATCTGGAGCAACTCGATGCCGGTGAGGGAGAGGTGATCCCGACCCTGTGGCAAGTGATGGAGATTATCGCCGGACGCTGCGAGCTGCATATCGAGCTCAAGGGTGCCGATACCGCTAACGCAGTGGCATCCCTGACCCGAAGGGCAGAGGCCGAGCTTGGTTTTACCCCAGAGCAGTGGGTGGTTTCGTCCTTCCATCACCCGGAGCTGGCCCGATTTGCCGCCTTGCGGCCCGATATCCGCCTCGGCGCCCTGACCGCCAATCTGCCACTCAACCTGGCGCTGTTTGCTGATGAGCTGGGGGCCTGGTCACTTAACTGCGACGTGGATTTTGTCGACCGGATACTGGTGGAAGATGCACATCAACGCGGATTAAGGGTTCTAGTTTATACCGTTGATTATCATGAAGATTATGAAAAACTAGCCAGCATGGGGGTCGATGGAATCTTCACCAATCGTCCAGATCGTTTCCTGTAGCCACCTGACAAGGATACACATATGGATAAGCTCTGATTTAGGCACTAACTTTAAATAGCTGATCGGGATACAAAGAGTTCAACTTCAGCCGATAAGAACAGGCACATAACAATAACCAGTTTCCACACACTCAGACTGACGCTCACAAGGATGTAACTATGAACTTATCGATTAAAAACAAGCTGGTCCTGGCTATCGGGGTCATCATTCTGGTGATCACCGGGATACAGGTCTGGTACAACACCTCGCAACTGCGCAGCGAGACCCAGCGACTGGTCTGGAACATCATCGACGAAAGCTCCATGGCCAACGTCAAGGGGATCTCCCGCTGGGTCGACTCCCGGATCAGCATGGTCAGCACCACCAAGGAAGCATTCGCCAAAGAAGACGAACCCATCAGTCATCTGGCCCAGTCCATGAATGCCGGTGGCTTCGACCTGGTCTATGCCGGTACCGCAGACGGCAAGATGATCCAGAGCAAACCAACCGATTTGCCCGCCGGTTATGACCCCCGTCAACGCCCCTGGTACAAGGACGCGGCCGCCGCAGGCAAGCTGGTCATCACAGCCCCCTATGCCGACATCTCCACTGGCCAGCTGATTGTCACCATTGCCGAGCCGTTCCAGCGTGGCAACACCCAGGGGGTCATCGCCGGTGACGTCTCCATCAGCTCACTGATCTCGGACATTCTTGCGGTCACCACCGAGGGCACCTACGCCATGCTGGTGGACAGCAATGGCACCATCATCGCGCACCCCGATGCCTCCCTGAGCCTGAAACCCGCCACTGCGTTAGCCCCTGAGTTGACCGCATCTTACATCAACCAGATAGCTCATGACGGTACGATCAACGAGCTGGTGATCAGCGGCAAGAAAGAGGTCTTTGACTTTAACGCCATCCCCAATACTAACTGGTATTACGGCATGATGGTTGATGAGGATACCGCCTACCAGTCGGTACGCAACATGGTCACCTCTTCCCTCATTCAGGGGCTTATCACCATACTGATCGTGGCAGGCTTCTCCTATGTCGCCATCAACGGCTCGCTGGCCCCTTTGAAAACCCTGGGCGAAGCGATTGCCGATCTCTCCCGTGGCAACGGCGATCTGACCCGCCGGATCAAGATTGAACGTGAGGATGAAGTAGGCGCGGTTGCCAAACACGTCAACACCTTCATCGAGCGGATCCATGTGATGGTGCAGGATATCTCCAACTCCTCCGGCCAACTCAATCAGCAGGCCAAGTCCTCCCACAGCATGGCGGAAAAGGCCAATCAGGGGCTGGCACGCCAGCAAAACGAGATCTCCCAGATCGCCACTGCAGTACACGAGATGTCGGCCACCGCGGTCGAGGTCGCCAGCAACGCCGAGCAGACCGCCGAAGCGGCCCGCAGCTCCTCCAGCAGCTGCGAGCATGGCAAGCAGGTGATTGCCCGCAACCAGCGCTCCATCACCGATCTGGCCACCCAGGTGGAACAGGCCTCCAACATCATTCAGGAACTGGAAAAAAACGCTCAGGAGATCAACACCATCCTCTCCACCATTCAGGGCATCGCCGAGCAGACCAACCTGCTGGCACTCAACGCCGCCATCGAAGCGGCACGTGCCGGTGAACAGGGTCGCGGCTTTGCGGTGGTTGCCGACGAGGTGCGCGTCCTGTCACAGCGTACCCACAGCTCCACCGTCGAGATCCGCAATATGATCGAAACCCTGCAACGCAATACCCAGGGGGCGGTCAGCACCATGCACGAAGGCCAGCTGCTGGCCCAGAACAGCGTGGATGACGCCAACAACGCCACCCATGCGCTGGAGCAGATCACCACCTCGATCAACCAGATCTCCGACATGGCGACCCAGATCTCCAGCGCGGCTGAAGAGCAGCGGGCCGTCACCGATGAGGTAAGCCGCAACATTCAGGCGGTGAAAGATGTCTCGGACGAACTGGCAGTGGATGCAGACAGCTCACGCCATCTCTCTGAACAACTTAAAAATATTTCGGGTGAACTGAGCAATCAGGTCGGTATGTTCCGCATTTGAGGATGAGCAAAAGGGGCCGTACAGGCCCCTTTTATTTTTCTAAATAGCGCTTAATTTTCAGTGAGTAATCTCACATTACCTGCCAAATACCCCGCCTTGAAATCCTTGTAATTCGTCTGGAATTATCAGATCACCGCCGTGGTCACCGCAGCACTTCGGATTACCTATTTCTATCCGAATAGATAAATGCCAATAATTATCATTAAAAAATTACAATAAAAAACTTAAAATTTTTTTCGCGAGTACCTAAAAAGAGAGGTGATTCGCATTTTATTGAAAGAAAACTACGTACAATCCAGAAGTTAAAGTGCTCGTAGCTAGGTGTTCAACTGCTCAGTAACACCAAAAAATGACGATAATAACGACATTTTCATCCAGGGATTTGGGTGTTTTATAGAAAAATAACCAATAAAAAGGGAATAAAACCTAGCAGTTTGACTTGCATCAAGCCTGAATTTTTTTCATAGAGCAAAATCGTGCCCAGCAAATCTATCCCTAAGGAGGCAGATGTGGATATTATCAAGACCGATGTGGCCATCATCGGTGCTGGCGGTACCGGCTTACGCGCCGCTATCGCTATAGCCGAATCACAGCCAGACCTGGACATCGCCCTGATTTCCAAGGTTTACCCGATGCGCAGCCACACGGTTGCTGCCGAAGGCGGCGCCGCCGGTGTCGTCCGTGATGACGACTCCCTCGAAAACCACTTCAACGACACCGTCTCCGGTGGTGACTGGCTGTGCGAGCAGGACGTAGTGGAATACTTCGTCAACAACGCGACCAAAGAGATGATCCAGCTGGAGCACTGGGGTTGCCCCTGGAGCCGCAAGCCGGATGGCAAAGCCAACGTGCGTCCGTTTGGTGGCATGAAGGTTCCCCGTACCTGGTTCGCCGCTGACAAATCCGGTTTCCACATTCTGCACACCCTGTTCCAGACCTCCGTCAAATACCCGAGCATCAAGCGCTTCGACGAGCATTTCTGCCTTGATCTGATCGTGGATGACGGCCGCGTTCAGGGCGTACTGACCTTCGACATCCAGAACGGTATCACCCGCTTCATCCAGGCCAAATCGGTGATCGTGGCAACCGGCGGTGCTGGCCGTGTCTATCGCTACAACACCAACGGTGGCATCGTCACCGGCGACGGCATGGCACTGGCCTACCGTCACGGCGTACCGCTGCGTGATATGGAGTTCGTCCAGTATCACCCGACCGGTCTGCCGGGCACCGGCATCCTGATGACCGAAGGTTGTCGTGGTGAGGGTGGCGTCCTGCTGAACAAGGATGGCTACCGCTACCTGCAAGACTACGGCTTGGGCCCGGAAACCCCGATCGGCCAGCCGAAGAGCAAATACATGGAGCTGGGTCCGCGCGACCGCGTTTCCCAGGCATTCTGGCAAGAGCAGCAGAAAGGCCGCGTCATTCAGGGCCCGATGGGCGATGTGGTTCACCTCGACCTGCGTCACCTTGGCGAGAAGTACCTGAAAGAGCGTCTGCCGTTCATCTGCGAACTGGCCAAAGCCTACGTCAACGTGGATCCGGCCAAAGAGCCCATCCCGGTACGTCCGACTGCCCACTACACCATGGGTGGTATCGAGACTGACAACAAGTGCGCCACCCGTCTGCCCGGCCTCTACGCCGCGGGCGAATGTGCCTCCGTCGGTCTGCACGGTGCCAACCGTCTGGGTTCCAACTCCCTGTCCGAGATCGTGGTATTCGGCAAGCTGGCCGGTGAGCAGGCAGGTGAATTTGCCAAGACTCAGAAGCATGGCAACACCGAAGCGCTGGCCGCCAAGGCCGAGGCGCTCATCAAGCAGCACCTCTCCCTGATGGACGTAGACGGTACCGAAAACCCGGCCGATATCCGCAACGAGCTGGGCATGTCCATGGAAGCCGGCGTCGGTATCTACCGTACCGAAGAGCTGATGCAGGGCACCATCGACAAGATCAACGAGCTAAAAGCCCGTTACAAGAAGGTCAAGATCAACGACAAGTCCTCTGTCTTCAACACCGATCTGCTGTACGCCATCGAACTGGGCTACATGCTGGACGTGGCTGAAGCCATGGCGCACTCCGCCATCAATCGTAAAGAGTCCCGCGGTTCCCACCAGCGTCTGGATGGTTACGAAGAGCGCGATGACGTGAACTTCCTCAAGCACACGCTCTCGTTCTACAAAAATGGCGAAACGCCCTCCATCGATTACTCCGATGTGAAGATCACTAAGTCCCAGCCGGCAAAACGCGTGTACGGCTCCGAGGGTGAGAAACAAGACGAGGCTAAGAAGAATGGCTGAGATGATTGAAATTGAGATCCTGCGCTACCGTCCGGAACAGGATAACGAGCCCTGGATGCAAACCTTCCAGGTGCCATACCAGAGAGAGATGTCTCTGCTGGACGCCCTGCAGTACATCAAGGATCACCTGGACTCTACCCTGAGCTTCCGCTGGTCCTGCCGAATGGCGATCTGCGGCTCCTGCGGCATGATGGTCAACGGTGTGCCCAAGCTGGGTTGCAAGGCGTTCCTGCGCGACTATCTGCCGGGCAAGATGACCGTCGAGCCGCTCAACAACTTCCCGATCGAGCGCGATCTGGTGGTCGACATGTCCGACTTCATCGAGAAGCTGGAGAGCATCAAGCCCTACATCATCCCGAGCGAGCCGCGCAGCCTGTGTGATGGCGAGTACATCCAGACTCCGGCCCAGATGGCGCAGTACAAGCAGTTCTCCCAGTGCATCAACTGTGGTCTCTGCTACGCGGCCTGCCCGCAGTACGGCATCAACAAGAAGTTCACCGGCCCGGCGGCACTGGCTCTGGCCTATCGCTACAACGTCGACAACCGTGATGCCGGCGCCAAAGAGCGTATGCGCATCATCAGCCAGGACGAAGGCGTCTGGGGCTGTACCTTCGTGGGCTACTGCTCCGAAGTGTGCCCGAAAGGCGTCGATCCGGCGGCGGCCATCCAGCTTGGCAAGGTCGAAAGCGCCAAGGACTACATGATCGCCATGTTCAAGCCAGATTGAGAGCAGGATTGAGACCATGAACAACACTGATAGCAAACGTAAACCTTACGTCCGCGAAATGAAGAAAGACTGGTGGCTGAAGAACGCCTTCTACACTGGTTACATGATCCGTGAAGGCACCAGTATCTTCGTCTCCATCTACGCCGTTGTGCTGATGTGGGGCCTGATGCGCCTGGTTCAGGGTCAGGAAGCGTTCAACGGCTGGCTGGAATCCCTGCAAAGCCCGATCGCCATCCTGTTCCATGTCGTCGCTCTGGCGGCGTGCCTGTTCCATGCCAAAACCTGGTTCGCCCTGGCGCCGAAAGCCATGCGTATCTTCCGTGGTGAAGACCTGGTACCGGAGAAGCCGATCGTTCTCGCCCAGTATGTGGCGCTGGCGGTGGTGTCCCTGCTTGTCCTGATCATCGTGGCCTGAGGAGAAAACAATGAGACGTTCTGACGAACCAATTTACTGGGGTCTGTTTGGTGCGGGTGGCATGGTCGTTGCCATGCTGCTGCCGGTCATTGTCCTCATCACCGGTCTGCTGGTGCCCATGGGCATCATGGACGTGGAAACCATGAGCTATGACCGCGTGCACGCGTTCGCCAGCTCTTGGTGGGGTGCCTGCATCCTGCTGGTGATCATCGCCCTGCCAATCTGGCACGGCATGCACCGTATCTACCACGGTCTGCACGATCTGGGGATCCACACCACCAAGCTGCACCACTATGTGTTCTATGGCTTTGCCTTCCTGGTATCTGCCATTACCGTCGGTCTGCTGATGGTACTGTTGTTCCAGTAATCACACCGACTGATTGAGAAAACCGGGCACTGTGCCCGGTTTTTTTATCCTCCTGAACAGGTGAAAAGGGCCAGCCGGATTGCTCAGGCTGGCCCTTTTCACCTGAATTTCCTGATGAGCACCTACTCCATCGGTGGCAAGAAACGGCGCATCACCTCGTCGGCATGCCCCCCTTCCTGAAACGCCACCAGCGACTGATTGAGGATGTTCACCAACTGGTGGCCGCGGGGGGAACCCTTGCTCACCAGCAGATAGAACCCCTTGCGGCTGGGCAGGGCAAGATTGAGCAAACCGCTCTCGCTGCGGTAGATGCCAAGGCTGATGCCTGCCACCAGAGGTTCGATTTCGCTTGGCAGAAAGTCGCAGCGATCCCGCTCCAGCATGTCGAGCGCCTGCTGCAACTGTTTGACCCGGCGTGGCTCCTGCGCAAGCCCGTAGGGGGTGTAGTTGTAGCCAATCACCCCGCACACCCGGGAACGATTGACCGTCTGCAGATCCGGCGGTTCGGGGTAGCGGCGCTTGAGATAGAAGAAACCGAGGTGGGTGTAATAGAGGGGTACGCTATAGAAGGCAAACTCGGCCCGCTCCGGCTTGTAGCTGGCATCCCAGGTCAGCTCGCACAGACCGTTCTGGTGATAATCCGCCAGCTCCTGCTGCACCCGCGCCCAGGGCAGATAGCGGATCTGGTGCGAGAGCCCGCTCTGTTGCAGGGCATCGAGCACCAGCGTCGTCGCCGAACCGGTCAGGCGGCTGGTATCGGGCACTCCGTCCTTGCGCTCCCAGTAGGTAAAGGGGGCCCACTCGTTGCCCTCCCCCAGACAGATCTTCACTGGCGGCTCTTGCCCCCATAGCGCGGGGGACAAGATAGCCATCGCCAATCCCGCCCACCATGTTCCTGCTCGTTTCATCTCCCGCTCCCGAACTGTTTATCCCTCTTGCAGCTTAGCCCAGAAGGGATAGATCTCACTTTGCAGGGGCGCTTTCATGCCACAACGCCAGCAAATTGGCCGGAATGGCACCATAACGGAGCTGCGGTGTCTGGTGCCAGTCAGCCAGCTTTTGCAGGGCTTTCGCCAGATCCTGTGCAAGCGTGCGGGTCACTCTCACCCCGGCTTCCAGATAGAGGCTCTTGATCTCGAAGATCCCCTGCTGACGATGAGCCTTGGCATCCATTCTGCCCACCAGCTTGCCGCGATGGAGCAAGGGCAACACGAAGTAGCCGTATTGGCGCTTGGGGGCAGGGGTGTAGCACTCGATGCGATAGTCAAAATTGAACAGTTCACTGGCCCGCTTGCGATCCCACACCAGCGGGTCGAACGGCGACAAGGCTGTGGTATGGGTTGCCTTGAGGGTGCCCGCCTGCGCCCTTGCCAGCTCATCGGCCAGCGAGGCGTGCACAAAAGCGCCGTGCTGCCACCCGTCTACCCGTACCGGCAGCAGTTCCCCCTCGTCCGCCAGCTGATGGAGCAGGGCGTCATATTTGCCGCGCCGCAGCCGGTAGTAGTCCGCAACCCAGCCAGTTTTGACCAGCCCCAGCGCCCGGCAGCTGGCGCGCACCATATCCCGTTGGGCCTGCTCGACGCTCGGCAGATCCCGCTGGTCGCTCCACTCGGGGAGCACCCGTTCGGCGAGATCATAGACCCGCTGAAAGTTGCGCCGCTCCCGTACCATCAGCTGACCAGTGGTAAACAACACCTCCAGATGGCGCTTCTCCGGCTTCCAGTCCCACCAGCCGTTCCCCTTGCCGGTTGTGCGTTCAAAGTCAGCCGCCCGCACCGGACCATGCTGGCGAATACGCTCGATCAGCTGGCCAATCTCCTGCTGATGGGTGGCAAGCCAGTTGGCCGAAAACTTCCAGCCCATGGCGGCAGGGTCGAGCATCCGATGGCGCAACAGCCGGTAATCCTCGCGGGGCACAAAGCAGGCCTCGTGGGCCCAATATTCGAAGATCTCGCCGTCGGCCAGCAGCTGCTCCAACCAACGCGGTTCGTACTGGCCAAGCCGGCTAAAGAGCACCAGATAGGGGCTGCGCGCCACCACCGAGATGGTGTCTATCTGCAGCAGCGCCATGCGGCGAATGGTGGCCAGCAGATCGGCCGGGGTCGCCTTGCTGCGACGGGGGGCCAGCAGCCCCTGCGCCGCCAGTTGCAGATGACGGGCATCTTGCAGTGATAAATGGGTAATCGACATCAACAACCGCTCCCTGGTATATGACCATCGCGCGCCCGGCGGATGGCCAACAAAACCGGAGGAGGCACCACGCTGGCATGCCTCCCCGCCCTTGTGTGCCTGCGCCGCTATGAGTGGGCCGGGGGCAAGACCAGCTGATTGACCACCAGCATGATCTCTTGATAAGTGGCCTCTACCGTCTCGGGTGTCGGCTCCAGAATAAGGTCATCGGCATAGCCGTTGATGAGGGAGGTGATCTGACGCGCCAGTCGCTGGGCATCGCCCGCCACAAACTCGCCGCTGTCGATCCCCTTTTGCAGGATCTGCTCCAGCACCTCGCGCCACGCCAGAATGATTTTGCGGTAGCTCTCGGCAAATACCGGGTCGCGCAGTGACTCGTTCCAGGCATCCAGATAGATGGCCCAGGAGGCATCCTGACTGGTCGGCAGGTTGTCCCGCACAAAGAGCGGCAACGCTTCGCGGGCTGGCAGCGGCAACAGCCACTCCCGCTGCTCGGCTATCTCCTGACTGGTGAAACGCTCCACGGCGCAGAGGCAGAGCTCCTTCCAATCCTTGAAGTAGTGGTAGACGTGGCTGCGCGCCAGACCGGTGCGCTCGGCAATATCACGGGTTGACGATGCCGCCATCCCCTTCTCTCGAAACAGGGCCAGTACGGCCTCGATGATCATCTCTTTGCGCTGTTCTGCTGATGGGCGTGCCATCTGACCTCCTGCGATATCCATCGATCTGCTTGACTTTGAGCAGTCGCTCAAACAAACTTTGAGCACTCGCTCAAACTTAGCGTTTCCGACATCTTAGGAGATAACCCATGACAACACCAACCACTTCGGCAGCCAGTTGCGACGAGCAGGCCACGCCGTTGCCACACTCGGCCGGTCGTTCGCTGGGGGCGATTGCGCGGGCCAATCCCCTCAAGCTGGCGGGCACCTTCTCGCTGGTGGCCCTCGAAAACATCCTGCTGGTGGTCTATCCCCTGTTCGCCGGCTTTGCCATCGACGCCATCGTCAAGGGCCAGTGGCTGCAGGCCTCGAGCTACGCCCTCATCGTGCTGCTGTTCTGGCTCATCGGCGCCCTGCGCCGGGCGGTCGATACCCGCACCTTTACCCATATCTATGCGGCACTGGCGGTGCCGGTGATCCTGACCCAGCGCCAGCAGCAGGAGGGGCAATCTACCATAGTGGCGCGGGTCACCCTGGCGCGGGAGTTTGTCGACTTCTTCGAGAAACATATCCCGATCCTGGCCACCAGCCTGATCTCCATCGTCGGGGCGGCCGTGATGCTAATGGTGATCGAGTTCTGGGTCGGCATCGCCTGCATGGGGGTATTGCTGCTGTTCGGCCTGCTGCTGCCCGGCTTTTCGCGCAAGAACCAGCTGCTGCACGAGCGGCTCAACGATCGGCTGGAACACGAGGTCAAGCTGGTCACCCATGCCCAGCCAGCCTCGCCCGCCACTACCGCGCGCTGGCCTGGATCCGCATCCGGATTTCGGATCGGGAGGCACTCGCCTTTCTGGCGGTCGGCATCAGCGCTTCCCTGCTGTTCCTGCTGGCCATCACCATGCTGATGGCCCAGCCCCAGGTCTCGGCAGGCCATGTCTATGCTGTGATGACCTCCCTCTGGAACTTTGTCACCAGCCTGGATGAAGGGCCCGGCCTTGCAGATCAGCTGGCCCGGCTGAGAGACATAGGCCGCCGGGTCAACACCGCCCAACCCGATGAAATGATTTGATATTTTTTATCTGTAACCGGAGTAGAAGATGAATCCGACCACCCTTTGCCAACGAGCGTTGACCATGTGCATCAGCTGTTTTTTCCTCGCCGCCTGCGGCCCCAAGACGAGCGACTTTGAGCCCAACACCAGCTACTGGTTCAAGGAGAAACCGGCAGAGGAGAGCGCCCCGCTGGCGCAAGACATGAAGGTGGATATCGCCATCATAGGTGGCGGCTACAGCGGCCTCTCCAGCGCCTGGCATCTGGCCAAGGCCAACCCGTCGCTCAAGATCGCCATCTTCGAAGCCAGGCAGGTGGGCAGCGGCGCCTCGGGCCGCAACGGCGGCATGGTATTGCCGGGCTCAGAGGTGATGGATCTCTATGAGGAGGGGGAAGCGAGCAAACGTCACTACGATCTCACCGTCGCCAGCATGCGCAAGCTGCAGGCGCTGGTCGCCTCAACCGGCGTCGAGGCCGACCTCAAGCTCGATGGCTATGTGGAGGCGATCCTCGATGAGGAGGATATCGCCGAGTACCGCGACTATGTAAAAACCGCCAATCGCCTCGGCATCCCGCTCCAGTACTGGAACGCCGATACTACAGAGGAAAAACTGGGCACCGACCGCTACGTGGGGGCGGTCTACGACCCCAATGGCGGTCAGGTACACGCCATGAAACTGGTCAATGCCCTGCGCAAGGCAGTGGAGCAGGCGCGCGTCACCATCTACGAGCAGAGCCCAGTAATGGGGATCAAGGAGGGCAAGCAGATCGAGCTAAATGTGGCCGACAAGTACAAGGTGACCGCCGACAGCATAGTGCTGGCGACCAACGGCTATACCTCAAAACTTGGCTACTTCAGCGGCCGGGTCTTTCCGGTGCACGCCCAGAGCGCAGTCACCGAGCCGCTCACCAAAAAGCAGCTGGCCGCCATCCAGTGGCAGAGTCGGGTGCCCTACTACGACACCCGCAACATCCTGTTCCATCTGGTATTGACCCCGGATAACCGTATCGTCATCGGTGGCGGCAATGCCGAGTACGTCTTCAACGACGGCCTCAACTACAAAGGCGATCTTAACCGGGTCAGCGAGATGATGATGACCGAGCTGGTGACCCTCTATCCGGCCCTCAAGGGGATCAAATTTGAGCAGGTGTGGGACGGGGTTCTCGGCATGACCGGCGACAGCACCGAAGCGGTGGGGGTAATGGGGGAGCACAAGAACATCTACTACGCCCTCGGCTACAACGGCCACGGCATCAACCTCTCCTTCCTGTTTGGCGACATCGTGGCCAGCCTCTATCAGGGCAAGGAGCACCCCTGGTTCAACCACGCGGAGCAGAGTCTGCCGATGTGGCTGCCGCCAGAGCCGTTCAAGTCAATCGGCGTCAAATCTGCCCTGATGTACTACCAGTGGCAGGACAAGGGCTACAAGGAGTAGCGCCGGGCGAACCCGACGAGTAACAGACGAAGGCACGCCTCAGGGCGTGCCTTTTTGCAATACCGCCACATCGGCGTGGGGGAAGCTGAGCTCGGCCTGCCAGCTGGCGGCCAGCACCTGAAACGATGCCTCGGCAAAGAAGACGATGTGGGTCGGGTCGTGGCGATAGCGCCAGTTTTTAAAGCGCTCGTCACTGAGCACCCGCTGGGTCTGCAGCACCAGCAGGCCACCGGGCTTGAGGCAATCCCACAACTGCGCCAGCACCGTGCGCGGCTCGGCAATATGCTCGATCACCTCGGTACTGGTGATGAAGTCATACTGACGCGTCAGCAACTCGGGAAAGTCGGCATAGAACTTGTCATACCCAACCATGTCGTAACCTGCCTCGCGTCCCATCGCCACCAGCGCAGGGCCGGGACCGCAGCCAAAATCGAGACCACTGGCAGGTAGCGGCACCCGCGCCAGCACTTCGCCAAAAGCCCGCATCAAAAAAGTGCGATAACGGGGATCATCCACCCGGTTGTCGTGACCGTCATAGACCGCCTTCTCCGCCGCCTCATCCAGATGATCCGTCTGATCCAGCCAGACCAGCTCGCACGCGAGGCAGCGATGATAGCGTTTGCCCGCCACCGGCAGGGGATAACTGCGATGGCTGGCACACAGGGGGCAGCTGACGGTGGATGACATGGCGGTTCCTCTTGGGGGCTTCCTGTTGGATAACAGCGGCGCAGATTGCCTGCCCGCTGCCTCGCTGACAACTTTTTTTGCTCCTTAAGGGTTTCTTAAGTTTGCCCTTTTACTCTCAAACCATCGCAAGAGAAGGAGTCACCCATGACCATCGAGATCCAGGCCCCCTACCGATTGCTGCTAGCCAAGTCCCCGCAGCAGGTCATGGCGCTGCAAACCTATATCCAGGCCGCCTACACCCTCGAGTTCAACGCCCGCATCCCCCATTTCCTCCCCTGTCTGCTGGGGCTCTATCGGGCGGACGGGACGCTGGTCGGTGCCTGTGGTCTCAATCATGCCAGTGAGGGGCCTCTCTATCTGGAACAGTATCTGGAGCAACCCATCGAGGCCGCCATCAACACCCGCCTCGGGGTCTATCCGGCACGCAACCGCATTATCGAAGTGGGCAATCTGGCCTGCAGCGAACCGGGCAATGCCCGACTGATGTTCGCAGCCCTGTGTCGTCTGTTGTGTGAAAACGCCCTCGACTACGTGGTCTTTACCGGCACCGCCAAGCTGCGCAACAGCTTTGCCCGCCTGCAACTCAACCCGGTGGAGCTGGCCCCTGCACAGGCCCATCAGGTGGGTGCCGACGCCGATGCCTGGGGCGAGTACTACCGTTGCCAACCCAAGGTGATGGTGGGCGACATCAATCAGGGGCGCGAGGTGCTGGCCCAGCGCAGCCTGCTGCTCAATCTGCTGGCCCCCATGCCGACCCTGTTTGACGATGCCGGCGAGAGCAGTGATAACCAGACCCATCAAAAAAGGTGCGCCCAATGAGCCTGTTCGACGCCATCGCCAAACATGCCCACGAGGATCCGCAATCCCCTGCGCTACTGAGCGGCCAGCAGCGTCTCGATTACCAGACCCTGTGGCAACAGATCCAGCGTCTGGCCAGCCAGCTGCAACAGCTCGACATCAGCCGTCTGGCGCTGCAACTGGACAACGGCCTGCCCTGGGCGCTGCTGGATCTCGCCTGTACCCGAGCCGGTATCGTGGTGATCCCGGTGCCCCACTTCTTCAGTCAGGCCCAGCAGGCCTGGTTGCTGGAGAGCAGCGGCGCCGATGCGCTGGTGGGCCCATATCATCAGGGGTGGCATGCCGCCGAGCCGCTCTCGCTGATCACCGGCGAGCTGCCGCTCTGGCGCTATATCCCGGCCAATCGACCGGCGCTGCCCAAGGGCACTGCCAAGATCACCTACACCTCCGGCACCACGGGCCAGCCCAAGGGCGTCTGCCTGTCACTGACCCAGATGATGGCGGTAAGCCATGCGTTGGCCGAGCGTGTCGCGCCAGCCAAGGTGGAAAAACACCTCACCCTGCTGCCGCTGGCGACCCTGCTTGAGAACATCACCGGTCTCTATGTACCGCTGCTGACCGGCGCCTGCAGCCGCATTCCGTCCCTCGGGGAGCTCGGTTTCACCGGATCCAGTTCGCTCAATCCAGCCATGCTGGGGGAGGCCCTGCTGCGCTGGTCGACCCACAGTCTGGTGCTGGTGCCCGAACTGCTGCGTTTGTTGCTGGCGCTCTGCACCAGCACCCCGACGCTGGCCCAGCAGCTCAAGAGCCTGCGCTTTATTGCCGTCGGTGGCGGCAAAGTAGCACCCGACCTGATCAAACACGCCCGCCAGCTCGGCCTGCCGGTATATGAGGGATATGGCCTCTCGGAGTGTGGCTCCGTGGTGGCGCTCAACAGCCTGGATGCTGACAAGCCCGGCAGCGTCGGCCGCCCCCTGCCCCACTGTCAGATCACTATCGCCAGCGATGGCGAAATTATGGTGAGCGGCAGTGCCATGCTGGGCTATCTCGGCAGCAACGAACTGACTCCCGAACAGATCGCCACAGGCGATCTGGGTCATCTGGATGAAGAAGGCTACCTCCATATCACCGGGCGCAAGAAGAATGTCCAGATCACCGCCTTTGGCCGCAACTTCTCGCCAGAGTGGGTGGAAGCCGAGGCCCAGCTCTGCCCTGCCATCGCACGCATCGTGGTCTTTGGCGATGGTCAACCCGCCAACGTGGCGCTGATCCAGCCCCTGCCGGGGAAAGAGGCGGATCTGCCACGCCAGATCGCAGGCCTGAACCAGCGGCTGCCCGATTATGCCCGGCTGCACCACTGGTTGCCGGTGGCGCTGGATCAACATCCCGGCCTGCTGACCGCCAACGGGCGCCCCCGTCGCAACGAGATTTACCAACACTTTTCCCGGCAAATCAGCCAATGCCTTACAGGAGAATCGTCATGAGCTTCTATCAGACTCTGCAACAAGCCACTGCCAGTGAGCGTGAGCATCTGTTCAACGCCCCCATCATCGAAGCCTGTCGCCATGGCGATATCAGCCGTGACACCTATCTCGCCTTTCTGGCGCAGGCTTACTACCACGTGCGCCACACAGTTCCACTGCTGATGGCCACCGGCGGCAAGCTGGGTCAGGAGTACGAGTGGGTGCGCGGCGCCATTGCCGAGTACATCGACGAGGAGTATGGCCATCAGGAGTGGATCCTCAACGATATCCGCGCCTGTGGCGGCGATGCCGAGGCGGTGCGCCACGGCCAGCCGGGGCTACCCATCGAGCTGATGGTCGCCTTCCTCTACGACCAGATCCAGCGCGGCAACCCCATGGGTTTCTTCGGCATGGTGCAGGTACTGGAAGGCACCAGCGTGGCCATCGCCCTCACCGTCGCTGATCAGCTGAAAAAGGGTCTCGGCCTGCCACCCCAGGCGATGAGCTACCTGAGTTCCCACGGCGCCCTGGATCAGGAGCACCTCAAGTTCTTTGAATCCTTGATGGATCGGGTCGAGAGTCCGGCGGATCAGGCCGCCATCATCCACGGGGCCAAGGTGGTCTACCGCCTCTATGGCGAGATGCTCTACAACCTCACCGCCACACCGTAAGTCGGCAGCAGACAGCAAAAAGGGAATCCATACCATGAACCTTGAAGGGAAACTCGTGCTGCTCACCGGCGCCAGCGGTGGCATAGGTGAAGAGCTGGCGCAGGAGCTGGCCGCCCAAGGGGCACACCTGCTGCTGCACGGACGTCGCGGCCCGGCACTGGAGCGGCTGTGCAAGTCACTGCCCCACCCCGAGCGCCATCAGGTGGTGCTCGCCGACCTCGGCTCAGCACAGGAGCGGGCCAAGCTGTTGCAACACCCTGCGCTGGAGGACGGGATCGACATCCTGATCAACAACGCTGGCTGCAACCAGTTTGCCTGGCTGGAAGATCAGAGCTTCGAGCAGGTGGAGCGCCAGCTGCTGCTCAATATCGAGGCGCCCATCCAGCTCACCCGTGCCCTGCTGCCAACCATGCGCAAGCCGGGGATCATCATGAACATGGGCTCGAGCCTGGGCAGCATCGGCTACCCCGGTTACAGCGTCTACTGCGCCAGCAAATTTGCCCTGCGCGGCTTTAGCGAAGCGCTGGGACGGGAGCTGGAGGGGAGCGGCATCAAGGTGCTGCATTTTGCCCCACGCGCCACCCGCACCAAACTCAACTCCGAGGCCGCCTACGAGATGAATGCGGCGCTCGGCACCCAGACCGACAGCCCGCAGGAGGTGGCCGAAGAGGCGGTCATCGCCCTGTGCAACGAAACCCGCCGCAGCTGGCTCGGCTGGCCGGAAAAACTGTTCGTGCGGCTCAATGCCCTGCTGCCCGGCATTGTCGACAAGGCGCTGGCCAGACAGCTGCCGATCATCAAACGTTATGCCCGTCATCTTCAGCCAGGGACGGCTGATGCTGGCGCCAACAGTGCGCCACAACCAGACTTGTCCCGCCCGATCCCGACCAAGAAGGAGCATTAATATGAATTTTTCCCGTCAATCAGTGACCTCTTGTGCCATCGCCATCCTGCTGGGTTCCACCTCGGTTATGGCCGCGGATGATGCCCTCATCCCCATCCAGCAACAGTGGGCCGTCTGCCAGTACCAACAGAGCGGCAAGGCGAAAGAGAGCTGCCTCGAAACCCTGAGCACCCAAGCCGAAGCGACCAGCGCCAAGGAGCCTTTTCGCGCCGATCTGCTGATCTGGTCGGCCATCGTCAAGAGCACCTGGGCTGGCGCCAAGGGCGGGCTGGGAGCGCTGGGGCTGGTGAAAGAGGCCAAAGCCAAGCTGGAGCTGGCACTCAAACAGGATCCAAAGGCGCTGGATGGCTCCGCCTATACCAGCCTGGGCTCCCTCTACTATCAGGTGCCCGGCTGGCCGGTCGGCTTTGGCGATGACGAAAAGGCAGAGCAGCTGCTCAAGCAGGCGCTGGCCATCAATCCCGATGGCATCGACCCCAACTTCTTCTATGGCGACTTCCTGCTGGATCAGGGGCGCAAGGCCGAGGCCAAAACCTATCTCGACAAGGCGCTGGCCGCCCCGGCCCGCCCGGGTCGCGAAGTGGCCGACGAAGGGCGCAGAATGGAGATCCGCGATCGGCTGGCCAAGCTATAAAACCCTGATGGATCAAAGAACTATTTAAACTCTGCCCACCAGCTTGCATACTGGTGGGCAGGGTTGTTTATGCCACGGCACGCCCTGGCGCTGAGCCAGATCGCCACACCCAACAAACAGGGAGAAAAGAATGCGGATCCTGCTGGTGGAAGATGATGTGATGCTGGGGGATGGTATGCAGGATGCACTGCGCCATAGCGGCTACACGGTGGACTGGCTGCAACAGGGGTTGCCCGCTCTGGCAGCCCTCAAGAGCGACGAGTTCGCCGCCCTGATCCTCGATCTCAACCTGCCCGACATCGATGGCCTCAGCCTGCTGCGCAAGTTGCGACGTGAAGGACACCAGCTGCCTGTGCTGATCCTCACCGCCCGCGATGCGCTGGACGATCGGGTGGTCGGCCTCGATGCCGGCTCCGACGACTACATGGTCAAGCCCTTCGCCCTGCAGGAGCTCAACGCCCGCCTGCGCGCCCTGGTTCGTCGCAGCAAGGGGCAGGCTCAGGCGGTACTGGAGTATGGCGACATCCTCATCTATCCAGAATCCCAGCAGGTCACCTATCAGGGGGAGGCGGTCAAACTCACCCCCCACGAATACAAGCTGCTGCAGGAGCTGATCAGCCAGAGCGGCCGGGTGCTGAGCAAGGATCAGCTGCAACAGAGCCTCTACGGCTGGGATGAAGGGGCCGAGAGCAACGCGGTAGAGGTGCATATCCACCATCTGCGCAAGAAGTTCTACAGCGACCTTATCCGCAATATTCGCGGGGTCGGATACATCATTCCCCAGCTCGAACAGCCAAGCCGGACACCCGCACGATGAAACGTCCCCGCTCCATTCGCCGCTTTCTGCTCACCGGTATCCTGACGCTGGTGAGCCTGAGTCTTACCATCAGCGCCTTTATCGGCTACATGGAGGCGAGCCACGAAATGGAGGAGCTGTTTGATGCCCGCCTCGCCCAGTCGGCGCGCATCACCAACCAGCTGCTGGCCCGCTATATGGCCCAGCAGGGGCAGTTGCCCGCCAATGGCACCGTCTATCAGGAGTGGGAGGCGCAGAACCCCGATGAGTGGCAAAAAGATCCCAGCCTCAACCTGACCGGCGAAGATCGGGAGATCACCCCCTACGGCCACGAGTTCGAACGCAATCTCTACTTCCAGCTGCTCGATGAAAAGGGCGGCCTGCTGCTGCGCGCCCCCAGCGCCCCGGAGCAGCCGCTGGTCACCTTGGCTATCGGCTTCGACACGGTCGAAAAAGATAATCACCAGTGGCGCACCTTCACTCTCTACAACCAACAGGAGCAGACCTGGCTGGTGGTGGCCGAGCGGGACGACGAGCGCAGCGAACTGGCCAGCAAGATGGCCACCCTCACCATGCTGCCGCTGCTGATCACCCTCCCGTTTCTGCTGGCCCTGCTCTGGTGGCTCATCACTCGCGGGCTGGCCCCCCTGCGCCAGCTGGCCCAGGCCATCAGCGAGCGTCACCCCGCCAACCTGAGCCCCCTCAGCCTCAAGATAAGCGCTCAGGAGCTGACGCCTCTCACCAACGAGATCAACCGGCTGATGCAGGCACTGGCGGAGACCATAGAGCGGGAGAAACAGTTCACCAACGAGGCGGCCCACGAGCTGCGCACCCCGCTGGCGGTGCTGCGGATCCACAGTGAAAATGCCCTGGCTGCCATTGATGACGCCAGTCGCCAGCAATCCCTGCACAAGATGTTGCAGGCCCTCGACCGCAGCGATCGGCTGATCCGCCAACTGCTGACCCAGGCCCGTATCGACAACCAGCAGGGACTGGTACTGACTGAGCTGGAGATAGGCCACCTGCTGCAAGGCACCCTGGCAACGCTTGCTCCTATCGCGCTCAAGAAGGATCAGCAGCTGTCGCTGGAGTGTGAATTGCCGCTGCTGGTGATGGGGCAGGCCACCCTGCTCGAGCTGCTGTTCAGCAATCTCATCGACAATGCGCTGCGCTATACCCAGCCGGAGGGCGAGATCAGGGTGCGGGTACTGCGAGAGGTCAACCGGGTGAGGGTAGATGTGAGCGACAATGGCCCCGGCATTCCCGCCAACGCCTTGCCCCGGCTGTATGAACGCTTCTTTCGGGTCAATCCCCAGCAGGGGGATGGCGTCGGTCTCGGCATGGCCATCGTCTCGCGCATCGCCCAGCTGCACGGCGCCGATCTCGATGTCCACAACCGACCGGAAGGGGGGTTGGAGGTGAGTGTGCTGCTCCCGCTGCCGCCGGCAAGATAAGTAAAGAGCCCGCGATGCGGGCTCTTTACTGTCAATGACAATCTGGCTGCACGGTAAAGGTTCGACTGGCATCCACCGGGCCCAGCTCCGCCAGCAGACGGCGGCCCAGCAGTACCGGATAGATCATCTTGCTGCGATCCCGCAGGGTAAACCACTCCTCATACACCTTGTCCCCCAGACAGATGGACATGGTCACCGTTGGCCGCTGCTCCATACCGCCCGCCCCACGCACCGTCACGCTGCGCTCGACCCGCCTCTCGAACTGCTGCTTGACCAGTTTGCCGCTGTCGGCATCGGTCACCACCAGCATGAAGCGCACCCAGGGCTTGCCATCCCGTTTGAATCTGGTGATGGTGCGTGCATCGAGGGAAGAGGTGAGCGCCCCGGTGTCGAGTTTCATCTTCACCGCCACGCCGGTGGGCAAAATAAGCCCCTTCTCGATCCAGCCATAGCTGGTCGGGGTCTCAGCCAGCGCACTGCCACACAGTGCCAGCATCAGGGTGATCCCCACCATCATCTTGCCCATTTTACTGCCCTGCCTTGTCAATTCTGCGCCCAGATCTACCACAGTCCCATTGTGGGTCAATCCGATTTATTTCAGCTACTTGGATAATATCTGGCGGGTCAGGAGAGAGACGACAAGGGGTGGCCGAACGGCGGCCCAAACGGGCGGGAACATCGAAGGAGAGCAAGGCACCGAACGGTGCTGGATGAAACTGGTGGTTAACCTCAGGTTGTGACGCCAAAGGCTACCACAAGGATTTACAAATTATCAGTCTTGTTCTGAAGGGATTTTTGCCTACACTGTTGTAAACCGGAGGGCCTGAAAACCACCGGTTTTTTTGCGCCTGCCGAAAATTTGCCACTGCAAAAGTGACTTTCAACAAGGCTCAATAAGGAATTTGTAATGCGTATCGAAGAAGACTTGAAGCTCGGTTTCAAGGATGTCCTGTTCCGCCCCAAGCGCTCTACTCTCAAGAGCCGTTCCCAAGTAAGCCTGACCCGTCAGTTCACCTTCAAACACACTCAGACCCAATGGCAAGGCGTACCCGTTATCGCCGCCAACATGGATACCGTCGGCAGCTTTGCCATGGCGCGCACGCTGGCCGGTTTCGAGATGATGACCGCGGTACACAAGCACTACAGCCTTGAGCAGTGGCAAGCTTTCGTCAACGAGACCGATCCGGCGCTGCTGGGCCATGTGATGGTCTCCACCGGCACCTCGGCTGAAGATTTCGCCAAGACCCGCCAAATCCTCGCCATGTCCGAAGCGCTGCGTTTCATCTGTGTCGATGTGGCCAATGGCTACTCCGAACACTTCGTCGAGTTCGTGCGCAAGATTCGTGAAGCCTGCCCCAACCACGTCATTCTGGCGGGCAACGTGGTGACCGGCGAGATGGTCGAAGAGCTGATCCTCTCCGGCGCCGACATCGTCAAGGTCGGCATCGGCCCGGGCTCTGTCTGCACCACTCGCGTCAAGACCGGCGTTGGCTATCCGCAACTCTCCGCCATCATCGAGTGTGCCGATGCGGCCCACGGCCTCGGCGGCCAGATCGTCGGTGACGGCGGCTGCACCTGCCCGGGCGACGTCGCCAAAGCGTTCGGCGGCGGCGCCGACTTCGTGATGCTGGGCGGCATGCTGGCAGCCCACGAAGAGTGCGGTGGCGAGATCGTCGATGTAGACGGCGAACCCTTCATGAAGTTTTACGGCATGAGCTCCTCCAGCGCCATGGACAAGCACGCCGGTGGCGTCGCCGAATACCGCGCCTCCGAGGGTAAAACCGTGCTGCTGCCCTACCGCGGTCCGGTCGAGAACGCCGTGCGCGACATTCTGGGCGGTGTGCGCTCCACCTGCACCTACGTGGGCGCCAGCCAGCTGAAAGAGCTGACCAAGCGCACCACCTTCATCCGGGTCCGCGAGCAAGAGAACAACGTCTACGGCAAGGAGTAACCTGCAGCAGCGACCGTCACGCGCTGACGGTTAGAAGCCAGTCAACCGGTGTGCTACCCTGCGCACCGGTTTTTTTGCATTTGGAACCCCGAGCCATGACCACTCCCCTGCCCCCGTTTGACTGGGATATCTTCTGTTGCGTCGTCGACAACTTCGGCGACATCGGCGTCACCTGGCGACTTGCCCGCCAGCTAAAACGGGAGGGGAATATTGCGGCACATGGCAATGAGGTTCAGGTGCGGCTCTGGGTGGACGATCTGGAAAGTTTCGCCCGCATCTGCCCCAAGCTCGACCCAGCGCAGGATGGCCAGTGGGTCGATGGCATCTATATCCAGCACTGGCATGAGACCTTGCCGACCGACATGACCCCGGCCAGAGTGGTGATCGAAGCCTTTGCCTGCGAGCTGCCCGCCCCCTTCATTGAACGAATGGCCGAACTGATGGCGAGCCAACCCAAGCCCCCCTGCTGGATTAATCTGGAGTACCTCTCGGCGGAGAGCTGGGTCGAGGATTGCCACGGTCTCGCCTCGCCCCAGCGGGTTGGCAATCAAAGCCTCAATAAATACTTCTTCTTCCCGGGCTTTACCGCTAAAACCGGCGGCCTTTTGTGCGAACGCGACCTCATCACCGAACGGGAACAGTGGCAGCAAGATGAGGCGGGACTTACCGCCTACTGGGCCAGCCTCGGTTTGCCGCCAAAACAAGAGCACGAGCTGCGGGTCAGCCTCTTTACCTACGAGAGCGATGCGCTGAAGAGTCTGGTCGAGAGCTGGTGCCAGAGCGCCACGCCCGTCACCCTGCTGCTGCCGCTGGGGCGCTCTCTCAACGATGTGCTCACCGGTGCCGGTCTGACTGATGCCATCCCTGCAGCCAACGCGGGGGACCTACTCCACTCGGGCAACCTCACCATCAAGCTGCTGCCGATGACCGATCAGGCTGGCTACGATCGACTGCTGTGGAGCTGCGATCTCAATCTGGTACGCGGGGAGGACTCCTTCGTGCGGGCCCAGTGGGCGGCTCGTCCTTTCCTCTGGCACATCTACCAACAGGAGGAGGAGGCCCATCTGGTCAAGCTGGAGCAGTTCCTTGACCACTACTTATCCGATCTACCCGCCGAGTGCGGCCAATGGCTGCGCCGCTTTAATCTGGCTCTCAACCGTGGTGAAGATTGCCGCGAACTTTGGACCCAATGGCCACGATATAGCGCCATTTGGCAGCAACATGGGCGAAGCTGGTCACAGAAGTTGCTCCGGGATGGGGATCTCGTCACACGGTTGGTGAAATTTTTAGAAAGCCGTATATAATCTGGCAGTTTTTATCCGTCCGTTTCACGAACAGGAATTTTTTACATGAAAACCGCACAGGAAATCCGCGCTGGTAACGTAGTCATGATCGGCACCGAGCCGATGGTGGTTCAGAAGGCTGAATTCAACAAATCCGGCCGTAACTCCGCCGTGGTCAAAATGAAGCTGAAGGGCCTGCTGAACGGCAGCGCTACCGAGACCGTCTTCAAGGCCGACGACAAGCTGGACGTTGTTCAGCTGGAACGTAAAGAGTGCACCTACTCCTACTTCTCCGATCCCCTGTATGTCTTTATGGACACCGAGTACAACCAGTACGACGTAGAGAAAGACAACCTGGGTGACGTGCTGAACTACCTGGTAGACGGCATGGAAGACATCTGCGAAGTGACTTTCTACAACGAGAAAGCCATCTCCGTAGAACTGCCGACCACCATCGTGCGTGAAGTTGAGTACACCGAGCCGGCTGCCCGTGGCGACACCTCCGGTAAAGTGACCAAGCCTGCCCGTCTGAAAGGCACTACCTACGAGCTGGCTGTTGCCGCTTTCGTAGAGATCGGTGACAAGATCGAAATCGATACCCGCACCGGCGAATTCAAGCGTCGCGTCAACTAATTGACCGCTTTGAATTGATTACAAAAAAGCGAGCCACCGGCTCGCTTTTTTATTGCCTCCGAGTTGCCATCACACCGCCCGCCTTCAGAAAATCCCGCCGCCGCCGCTAACCCAGATAACCGGGGGAGCACACTATGGCCAGATTATCCTTATCACTGCTGTTATTGACCTTGCTGGCTGGCCATGGGGCAGAGGCGAGCGAGGTCGCCCCCCCCGTTGCCGAACCTATGCCCCTCGACCACTGGCAAGCCAGCGACTGGAAAGGGTTGCCCGATGCTACCCAGATCGACAAGCAGACGGTGCTGTTCGCCAAACACGACAGTGAAAACTATCTGGGGCTCGCCATTTTACTGCCCGACTGGCAGCGCAGCGGCCAACTCTGGCAACTGACTCGCGCTCTCAGCCGGCTGGGCTTTGATACCCTGCTGCTGCTGCCCTCCCCCCAGCAGACCGAACTGGACCCAGCCGCCGAGAAAAAAGCGAAAAACAGCGATGAGTTTCGCAAGCAGTTTGCCGAGCGGATCAGCAAGCTGGCCGATGCCAAGCTGCAGGAGGGGGGCTTCAAGCTGATCCTGGCGCAAGGTACCGGCGCCGCCTGGACTGCCAATCTCATCGCCAGCGAACAGTTGCCCGCCCCCGACGCGCTGGTGCTGCTCGATGGCTTCTTCCCCAATCAGCAGAGCAACCAGACCCTGGCCAAACAGGTGGCTCAGGCGGCCATCCCCACCCTGGACCTCTATCAGGAGGATGGCGGTCGCTGGCCACTGCTGGCCGCCGAGGCCCGCAAAAGCGAGAGCCGGCGCAGCAACAAGCTCAACTATCGCCCCTACGCCCTGATGGAGCTGGAGGAGACCCCCACCCGCATTCAGGGCTGGCTCAACCATCTGGGCTGGCTCTAAACCGGCCGCTAGCGTGGCGCAATAAAGCGCGCAAGCTCACATCTGCCGGATAAAGCCCAGCCATGACACAGCGGCGAGCTGGCAATGACTGTATCCTGTTTGGCATCATGATCCCTCGACACCGGAAAAATGGCAGGAAGGACCATGCAGCAAATCGTATTTCTCGACAGCGATACCCTGGATGCGGGCATCACCCTGCGTCATCCCGACTTCCCCCACCACTGGCAGAGTTATCCCAGCACGGCCCCGGAACAGGTAGTCGAGCGGCTGAAAGATGCCAGTATTGCCATCATCAACAAAGTACGGATCGGCGCCGCCGAGCTGGCCCAGCTACCGGAGCTCAAACTCATAGCGCTCGCCGCCACCGGCAGCGACAACGTGGATCTGGAGGCGTGCCACGCCGCCAACGTCGGGGTGTGCAATATCCGCAACTATTCGGGCCCCTCGGTGCCGGAGCACGCCATGGCGCTGATGCTGGCACTGTCGCGCAACCTCTTCTGCTGGCGCCAGTCGCTGCTGGAGGGGCGCTGGCAACAGAGCGGCCAGTTCTGCTTTTTCGACCACAACATCATGGATCTGCACGGCAAGCAGCTTGGCATCATCGGCAAAGGAACGCTCGGTCAGGCGCTCGGCGAGCGGGCCAAGGGGATGGGGATGACAGTGCGTTACGCCCAGAGCCAGGTCGGCACCAGCCACGACGAGGATCGCCTCCCCCTCGACGAGTTGCTGCAAAGCTCGGACGTCATCAGCCTGCACTGCCCGCTCACCCCCTACACCCGCAACCTCATTGGCGAGCGGGAGCTGGATCTGATGAAACCGGGAGCCCTGCTGATCAACGTCGGCCGTGGCGGACTGGTGGATGAGGAGGCGCTGCTGCAAGCGCTGGCCAATGGCCGCCTCGGCGGTGCCGGTTTCGATGTAGCGAGCGTCGAACCTCCGCCTCCCGACCATCCCCTGATGAAGGCGCTGCAATACCCTCACTTCATTCTGACCCCCCATGTGGCCTGGGCCAGCGAGGAGTCTATGCAGCGTCTCGCCGATCAGCTGATCGACAACATCAACGCCTTTGCCGCCGGTCGCCGTCAGCACCGGCTGGTGTAACCGCACAAGCGAGTAACCGCAAAATCGAGTGACCACACCATGCAAAACGGGACCAACAGGCCCCGTTTTGCATCTTCCGCACTCACTGCACACGCATCAATTGTCGTCGTGCCATCTGTGCTTCTTATGCTTTTTGTACTTCTTGTGGTGCTTGTGATGGTGATGATCATCGTCATCATCGTAATAGCGCTCCTGACTCTGGTGGCCATCGCCAGTCTTGGCACCGATGGCCGAGCCACTCGCCCCACCAACCCCGGCGCCGATCAGCTGGCCGGTATCACCACCGACACTCTTTCCGATGGCGGCACCGCCCAGCGCCCCCACCGCGCCGCCAAGGGCCGCTTCATTCTTGTTGCCCTTGTTGGCCGTCGCCGCACCACCGGCTGCGCCGCCAATGGCCGCACCTACCAGCGCACCGGTATCTCCCCCCAACTCCTTGCCGATCATGGTGCCCGCCACCCCGCCTGCGCCACCACCGAGAATGGTGTTGAGAGTTTCCGAACCGTGGGCCGCAGTGCTGCCCAGCAATGACGCCCCCAACAGAGCCAGAGCACCGATGCCACGCGTACTCATATCCATGGATACTCCTGTCAAACCTGATTAATAATCAGCAGCACTATACAAAGAGCTATCAGGTTCGCCAGCCAGCAGAAAACAGGGATGCGACAGTCAATGGCAGTACAGTCACAGCCAACACAGGAAGAGTAGAATCAACCTATTGAATTAAGACGTGAAAATTAACATTGAACCAGACAGTCACGACAAAGTGACCGATAACCTGGCAGCCGCGTCCTGTCGAATAGTCAGCGCGCTGGGACAAAAGCTGTCAGTCAAGGGCCCCTGCCACCCCTTCAGCCAGATGCCAGCAGTTCCGGCCAGCCTCCTTGCTGCGGTAGAGGGCAGCATCAGCCCGCTCGAAGATAGGGCCGGCGGCAGGAGAATGGCAGGCGCCGCCGGCACTCAGGGTGATCGGCCCATGGTGTTCACGCCACTGTTGCTGACGCACCAGTTCAAGCAGACAACCGAGTTTCTCCGCCAACTCATCCTGTGGCTGTTGCAGCAGAGCGGCAAATTCATCCCCACCTATCCGGTAAACCGTACTCACCCCCAGCACATCAGCAAGACAGTTGGCCACCCGACACAGCACCTGATCGCCGAAGGCATGGCCCTGGCTGTCGTTGATCCCCTTGAAGTGATCGACATCAAACAGCAGCAGCCAGAAGCACGCCCCCCTCTGCTCCAGTGCCGCCTTGTGCTGCTCGAAGGCTCGTCGGTTCATGATACCGGTCAGGGGATCCCGCAACAGCGCATCCTGCCCCTTGAGAAAACTGGCCCTGACCTGATCGATCTCGTTCAGGCTACGCCGCACGAACCAAGTCTTGGGCTCACTGACAGGCGCTGAACGCTCCAGATCGCGCACGATGCCGGTCAATGAGCCCGACACCAGCTCCTGCTCCTGGCGGAAGATCCGCACCAGCAGACTCAGGCTGCAACACCAGATGGCAAACAGAGAGAGCAGTGGAAAAACCACCATCTGCAACGCATCGTAGAGGCTGTCACGAAACAGTACTGGCGGCAGATAGATGTTGAGATCCCAACCAATATCCGCCAGCTCACGCTTGATATAAGTCCCATGCCACAGCACATCCAGGCCGAGCCACTGCTGACTCTGATGCTGCTTGATGGTGTTGGTCGCCAGCAGATCCATATTGCTGCCCACTACCAGCTGATCAGTGTCACGCAAGGTCAGATAGAGTGCCGCCTGATTACTACCGACCGTGCGCTGCAGCGCCTGCTGCAGCGAGTCGAATGACATGTCAACCATCAGCAGACCCAGCAACTGCCCCTGCTCGTCCCTCACCCGTTTGATCAGGCTGAGAATCAGCTCCTGAGTATTGTATTCAGGGTAGGGGCCAAACCAGACGGGCTCGTCGCCCGGCATGGCGGTCACCTGATACCAGGGGCGCAGCGCTGCCTTATAACCTGGGGGCGCGAGCCACTCCGGGTAACTGTCGATGCGATCCGCTTTCAGGTTGTAAAAGTAGATATAGTGGTTGCCGGGCTTGATCTGATGGGCAATAGCCCAGATGGGAGAGTCGGCCGGCTCGCCGCGGGCTATCTTCTCCTTGTCTAGGGAGCCCTCCAGCACTGCCAGTTGCCGCTCATTGACCTTCACCATCTCGTGGATCAAGGACGCCTCAACGGAGGAAGCCATGTGACCGAAGCCGGATACCGTCATGTCGATATCCCGCAGATAGCTGGCAATGGCCATGATGATCGTCACGATCAGGATCAACAAGCCAAGCAGTGCGGAGAGGGGGGCCAGCACATAGTAACGCTTGTTGAGATACGAGCGGCTCACATGACATCCGAACAGGGGAAAACATAGCGGGATTGTGCGAGAGAAAGGAGAGTGAATCATTGATTAATATCACTTCAACGCCCCTTTAATGACATTTCCAATACTAACAAAACATCAAGGTTCGCAAACGAATATCAACTGACAGGAAAAACGCTAGTTACCCCGGGTTAACCCCGCTCTGCATTGCGGGTGTTATAGTCTATACCTGACGCGGCCGGCGCTGGACACACCGTCCATCACCGGCTGCAACGCCAAGCAGAACAAGGAGATGTTATGAGCAGTCCGTTTATCGAACAGATCAAAGCACGTCGTACCATCTATGCCCTGGGCAGCCAGGTGTCCCATACACCGGAACAACTGACGGCCCTGATCCAGGATGCCATCAGGCACAGCCCCTCCTCCTTCAATTCCCAGAGCTCCCGCGCCGTCATCCTGTTTGGCGCCCAGCACCATAAGCTGTGGGATATCGTCAAAGCCGAGCTGAAAAAGATCGTGCCGCCGGAGGCCTACGCCCAGAGTGAGGCCAAGGTGGATGGCAGCTTCCGCGCAGGTTTCGGCACTGTGCTGTTCTTCGAAGACACCGACGTCATCAAGGATCTGCAGCAAAAGTTTGCCCTCTATGCAGACAACTTCCCCATCTGGTCGGAACATGCCACCGGCATCACCCAGTTTGCGGTCTGGACCACCCTGGCCCAGGAGAAGATCGGCGCCTCCCTGCAACACTACAACCCCCTCATCGACGAGGCGGTACGCAAGGAGTGGAACCTGCCAGCCAGCTGGCTGCTGCGTGCCCAGATGCCCTTTGGCAGCATCCAGCAACCGGCCGGCGACAAGACCTTCATCGACGATGCCACCCGTTTCCGCGTTTTCAAATAACGGCCAGATAGCAAAACGCCCCCGCATCTCGGGGGCGTTTTTATTGCGACATCAAGAGTTCGGATAGCGATGGTTCATACCGCAATCTGCGGTCGTCACGCACTCGCACCACAGCTCAGGCGGGCAGCGTCACCAGCAGGGATGTCTCTCCAGGTTCCACCTTCACCTCGTGCCAGCCTCAGCCGTGCTGACTACTTAGCTGTTCGATAATGGTGGCGCGCAGCAGGGCTCGCCCTTCGTCGATGCGAGTTGATCGGGAGAGTCCTTTCGCCCACATCAGCGCCAGGGTTCGACTCAGCACTGGCTCGTGCAGCGCCACGACTTTCAGCTGGGGATCGCGCAGGTTCGCGGCATAGAGTCCGGGCAGGATAGCAACTGCCAACCCTGAGCGCACCAAGCCGTAAAGCGTCTCGACATAATCTGTGGTGTATCTGGGCTTGAGCCCGGGCAACTGGCTCTGGGCCAGTCCGTTGACCTGCCGGCTGACGTTGCCTCTGGCAAAAAGGGCGATGTCGCGGCGGGTCAGCTCATGCCAGCTGATGGCCTCTTCCCCTGCCAGCGGATCCTGCTGGTTGATCACCGCCACCAGCGCATCGTCCAGCAGCGGCGTCACCTCCAGCGAGTCGGGCAACTCGCCATCCAGCACGCCAATTCCCGCATCCAGAGCCCCCTCGGCCAGCGCCTGCAACAGACCGTCGTTGGTGTGATCCTGAAACTCGACCCGCAAGCCCGGAAATTGCTGCTGCAGACGGGCGGCCGCCAGCGGAAACATCAGGGTGCAGGCCGACGGGATCAGACCGATGCGCAGGGTGCCATCGCCCCCTTCGACCATCACCTGCTGCATATCGGAAAAAGCGGCGTGGGCTACATTGAGCAGCCCTTTGGCGTGGGGCAGGATCGCCTCCCCCTGTTCGGTCAGGGTAACCGCCTGCGCGGTACGGTGAAACAGTTTACCGCCAAGCACAGATTCAATCTGGCGCAGGGCACTGCTCAGGGCGGGCTGGCTGATGGCCATCTGATTGGCCGTTTCGGTGAAGTGGCGCAGCTGGGCCAGCGTGACAAAATACTGGATCTGCTTGAGAGAGAGCGCAGGCAGACGGCGCCAGGGTTCGGACATGAAATCGACAACCGGAGAAAAACGTTTACAGCAGCATAACCCTTTCTTATCCAGTTATAAATTCTTTGCGCTATGCACGGACCAATCCCCTCCCTAAAGTGGGCCCATTATTCCCCTTGTCAGGCCATCTCCTTCATGTGTGAACAAGATGCATCCCTCAACTTGCGCCGCCGCGCCGTGCAGGCTGCCCTCGGCGAAGCCCCCTTCGATCTGCTGCTGACCAACGCCAACCTGATCGACATGGTGACCGGCGAGATCCGCCCCGTCGACGTGGGGCTGGTCGGCCCGCTGATTGCCAGCGTCCATCCGGTCGGCTCCTTCCAGCAGGCACGCGAGACCCACGATCTGGCCGGCGCCTATCTCTCGCCCGGTCTTATCGACAGCCATGTCCATGTGGAGAGCTCCCACCTGACGCCGGAGCGCTACGCCGATGTGGTGGTCGCGCAGGGCACCACCACCATCTTCTGGGATCCCCACGAACTGGCCAATGTGCTCGGGCTGGCGGGGGTGCGCTATGCCATCGACGCCAGCCGCAATCTGCCGCTGCGGGTCATCTGCGCCGCCCCCTCCAGCGTTCCCTCGACGCCGGGTCTCGAGATGTCGGGCGCCGACTTCCATGGCCCCGAGATGGCGACCATGCTGGAGTGGCCGGAGGTGGCGGGGATCGCCGAGGTGATGGACATGCAGGGGGTGCTGGGCGGCAGCGAGCGGATGACCGGCATCCTGCACGCCGGTTTGCAGCGCAATGCCCTGATTGAGGGACACGCCCGGGGCTTGTGTGGTCACCGGCTGCAAGCCTATCTGGCCGCTGGAGTCAGCTCGGATCACGAACTCACCTCGGCTGCCGATGCGCTGGAGAAGCTGCGGGCCGGGCTCACCCTGCAGCTGCGCGGCTCCCACCCCTACCTGCTGCCGGAGATCGTCGCGGCGCTGAAACAGCTGCCCCACCTCTCCTCCCAAATCACCCTCTGTACCGACGATGTGCCGCCCGACATGCTGCTGGAGAAAGGGGGCATGATTGCGCTGGTCAAACTGCTGGCAGAGCTGGGGCTGGCGGTGCCCGACGTGCTGCGGATGGCCACCCTCAATGCCGCCATCCGCCTGCAGCGCAACGATCTGGGGCTGGTTGCTGCCGGCCGCTGCGCCGACCTGGTGGTGTTCGACAACCTCACCGATCTCAACCCGATCTGGGTCTACAGCCGCGGCCAGCGGGTCGCCCGCCATGGCGCCATTCTCAACCCCTCCGAGCCTGTCGCAGGTTGTCAGGCGCCGCGCGATACCATGCAGATCCCCCTGCGCACGCTGGAGGAGTTCATCATCCGGGTGCCCGGGCTGACTGCGGGTCGTGCCCGCTTCAAGACCATCAAGGGGGCTCGCTTCACCCAGTGGAGTGAAACCGAGGTTGAGGTTCGGGATGGTCAGGTCATCGTGCCTGCGGGATTTAGCCTCATCTCGGTGCAACACCGCCATGGCCGCCATCAGGCGGGCACCCGGCTGGCGCTGCTGGAGGGGTGGGGCGAGCTGCAAGGGGCCATCGCCACCAGCTACTCCCACGACTCCCACAATCTGGTGGTGCTGGGGCGCGACCCGCAAGAGATGATGCTGGCCGCCAACACTCTGATCACCAGCGAGGGCGGCATGGCGGTCGTCCAGCAGGGTGAGGTGCTGGCCCACGTTGCCATGCCCATCGCCGGCATGCTCTCCGACCTGCCGGCCAGCGAGCTGGCCGCCAGCTTCCACGCTCTGCGCGAAGTGAGCGGCAAGGTGGTGGAGTGGGAGCCCCCCTACCGTGTCTTCAAGGCCATCGAGGGAACCTGCCTTGCCTGCAATGCGGGGCCCCATCTGACCGATCTCGGCCTCACCGATGGCCTGACCCGCGAGATTGTCGACCCCTTTATCTGCTGCTGGCCCCACGATGCCAGCCAAGCCGATTAACCTCGAGGAGAACAGCGTGAACCCTGTCGCCATTATTCTGGATACCGACCCCGGCATCGACGATGCCGTTGCCATCGCCGCCGCCCTGTTTCACCCCGGGATCGAGCTGGCGCTCATCACCACGGTCGCCGGCAACGTCGATGTCAGCAAGACCACCCGCAACGCCCTGCGCCTGCTGCACTTTTTCGGCCAAGAGGTGCCGGTGGCACAGGGGGCCAGCCAGCCCCTCGTGCGCCCCCTCGACAATGCCAGCCATATCCACGGCCACTCCGGCCTCGATGGTTACGAGTTTGCCGAACCCGGGCAACAGCCGATACCGGAGCATGCCGTCGAAGCCATGAAGGCCACCCTGCTCGCCAGCGAACAATCCATGACGCTGGTGCCCATCGGGCCGCTGACCAATATCGCCCTGCTGCTCACCCTGCACCCCGAGTGTCGGGAGAAGATCGCGCGGATCGTGTTGATGGGCGGCTCGGCCGGTCGGGGCAACCACACCCCCAATGCCGAGTTCAATATCTACGTGGATCCGGAGGCGGCTCACATCGTCTTCAGCAGCGGTCTGCCCATCGTGATGTGCGGACTCGATGTCACCAGCCGGGCCACCCTGACCGGCGAGATGATTGCGGCGCTGCCCGCCCTCAACCGCACCGGCGCCATGCTCCACGCCCTGTTCGGCCACTATCGCGGCGGCAGTATGCAGACCGGGCTCAAGATGCACGATCTCTGCGCCATTGCCTATCTGGTGCGCCCCGATCTCTTTATCACCCGGGCCTGCCATGTGGCCATCGAGACCCGGGGTGAGCACACCCTCGGCACCACCTCGGTGGATATCAACAACCGGCTCAAACGCCCGCCCAACGCCGAGGTGTGTCTCGATATCGACGTGCCCGGATTCAGGGCCTGGTACATGGAGACCCTTGCCCGCGCCATCTGATCCCGAACCGCCAGCCCGCTGGCCCATTCACATCAAGAAGAGAGTGTTGGAAACATGCTGGAAATAATTGTCAGCACCCTGATCCTGGTCATCTGCGGCTATCTCATCGCCAAAAACTACGATGCCAAGATAGTGCTGTTTGGCGCCGGGCTGCTGCTGATGTTTGCCGCCGTCGGACTGGGCCACCCCCTGCTGCCTGCGGCGCAGAGCAGCGGCCTCAGCTGGCTTGATCCCTTCGTCCAGATCAAGCAGATCTTCATCAGCCAGATGGGCAATGTCGGCCTCACCATCATGGTGCTGTTCGGCTTCTCCAGCTACATGAGCCACATCGGCGCCAACGACGTCACCGTGATGCTGCTGACCCGCCCCTTGAGTCGCATCCGCTCCCCCTACCTGCTGGTGCCGGTGATTTTCCTATTGGGCAATCTGCTCTCGCTGGTGGTGCCAAGCGCTGCCAGTCTGGCAGTGTTGCTGATGGCGACCCTCTATCCGGTACTGAAGGCATCGAACATGTCCTCCCTCACCGCGGGGGCCGTCATTGCCACCACTGCCACCATCATGCCCAGCCCGCTGGGGGCCGATAACGTGCTGGCCGCCCAGAAGCTGGGCATCCCGCTGGTGGAGTACATCGTCTCCTACCACGCCCCCATCTCGCTGCCGACACTGGCGTTGATGGCAGTGGTGCACTACTTCTGGCAGAAGGCGATGGACAAGCGGCAGCAGTCGCGCAGCGGACTGGAGGAAAAAGAGGAATCGCTCGCCGTGCCCACCGGCTTGCCACCCGCCTACTACGGCCTCTTCCCTGTACTGCCGCTGGTGCTGGTACTGCTGTTCGGCATCTGCTTCACCCATATCTCCCTCGGGCTGGTGGAGATCACCTTCGTCTGCCTGCTGCTCACCATAGGGGTAGAACTCTTGCGCAAAGGCAATATCAAGGAGACCAGCAAGGAGTTCGCCATCTTCTTCACCGGCATGGGGACGGGTCTGGCTCAGGTGGTCTCGCTCATAGTAGCGGCCAGCATGCTGGTGGAGGGACTGAAAGCCATCGGCATCATCGATACCCTGGTCGATAGCGTGAAACACATCGACGGCGTCGGCTCCATCTTGATGTTCTTCTTCTCCGGTACGGCGGCGCTGATCGGCTTTATCAGCGGCAGTGGGCTGGCAGTCTTCTACTCCTTTATCAACATCATTCCCGAGATCACTGAGAAGGTCGGCGTCAACAGTGTCGCGGTGGCCCTGCCGATGCAGCTCACTGCCAACCTGATCCGATCCATGTCGCCGGTCGCCGCGGTGATCATCGTCATCGCCTCGATCACCGGCAGCAATCCCATCGAGATCATCAAGCGCACCTCGGTGCCCATCATCTCGGGCATCATCTGCTGCATGACCCTTTCCTACCTGCTGTTCAGCTAAACCAGCTCCATCTGCAGGCGATCAATCCGGTCGCCTGCAGACGGTTTTTTACCTCCGGTTGAAAGTGAACCCACTGCATGTAAACGCCCGGAAGATAATCGGTGGGGATCGTCTATAACTTTTGCGACCAAGAGCCACATACGCCTGAGTAACTGACCGCCAGCCATCAGGCTCAGCCCCCTAATTCAACTCCCAGAGCTCTCGTGCCGTCATTCTTGGTTGGCGCCCTGCATCGACAGCATCACCAGCAAGGACTCGCCTTTCCCTGACACCACTCTCACCTCGCGCCAGTCGCGGATCACCGCCACCACCGCCGGATTGAGCGGCGCATCGCCCCCTACCTGCACCACGGTGCAACCTGCACGCAGGGCGCTCTCGATACCGGCCGGGGCATCCTCGAACACCAAGCAACGAGCGGGCGACACGCCAAGCCGTACAGCGCCCAGCAGATAGGGCTCGGGATCGGGTTTGCCATTGATCACAGCTTCGGCCCCCACCAGCACGGCCGGCAGCGGCAAACCGGCACAATTCAGGCGGTGACGGGCAACCTGCTCACTGGCGGAGGTCACGATGGCCCAAAGCTCTGGCGGCAAATGGCGCAGCAACTCGCCAGCTCCTGCGATGGCGTCGCCGCCGGTATGCAGCATCTCCAGCTCGTCGAGCCGCGCCGCTTCCCGCTCCACATCCAGCTGCGGGGCCAGCTCCCGGATCACCTCGCGCGAACGTATACCGTGGCACATCGCCAACACTGGCTCGGGATCGAGCAGATGTTCACGACACCAGAGCTGCCATACCTGCTCCACATCGCCTGTCGAGCAGACCAGGGTGCCATCCATATCGAGCAGCAGGGCGGATACCGACAGGGTGATCGTGTTCATGCCAGCACTCATACAGACACTCATACAGGCACCCCGGCCAGCTCGGGCAGAGAGCCAGAGAGCGCATCGGCAAAGGCCTGCTGCTGGGCGGCACGCTCATAACAGGCGAGCGCCTGCTCGGCACTGCCAGCCCACACTTGCAAGGGGCCGACCACAAACCCCTGTTGCAACAGGCTGGCGAGCAGCTCCCCAGTCTCCGGGGCCGCCAACGGCTGAGCCAGCACCAGCTTGCCCTTGATCAAAAACAGATAACGTTGGGTAGACATGATATGGCTCCTTGTTCCGGTTCAGAGGAGGGCGATTCCCCCCTTGCCGAGCCATTAGAACAAGGCGATTAGATAATTTATAATCAATAAATCGCCACTTTGGATAACCAATTGGAATGAAATTCGACTTGAGGCAACTGCAGGCGTTTGTGACGCTGGCCGAGACCGCCAACTACCGGGAAGCGGCCAATCGCCTCTTCATTACCCAACCGGCCCTCACCAAGCAGATCCAGGGGCTGGAGCAGACGCTGGGCTGCACCCTGTTCAAGCGGGGCCGCCATGGTGCCGAGCTGACGGCGCTCGGCGCCCAGCTGCTCACTCAGGCAAGCGCACTGGTCAAACACGGCAGGGAGTTTGAACGTCACGCGCTGGCAGTGGCGAGTGGCGTGGCCGGTCGGCTCAAGATTGGGTTTGGCCTGTCGAGTTTCGCGCTGGCCCCTGCGCTGGTGGCCCGCTTCAAACAGCAGGTCACGGACGTGATGGTCCATCTGCAGGATATGCCCTCCGCGATCCAGCAGGAGCAGCTGCTCTCCGGCCAGTTGCAACTTGGTTTTATGCGTCGGCCAGAGACTCCGCTGTTGCAGGAGCATCGGCTGCTGACCGACCGGCTGGTACTGGCGGTGCCAACCCGGATAACCCAGCCAGATCCGTCATCGTTTGACGTCCAGCAGGCACTGACTAGTCAACCCCTGTTGCAGATGGTGGGCTACCGTTGTCCCGGCCTAACCCGGCAGATCGCCGGGTTTCTCGGCGCCAACCGGCTGACCGGCATGGTTCAAGAGGCAGAGGATATTCAGACTCTGGTGGCATTGGTTGCGGCAGGCATAGGTAATGCCATCCTGCCGCACAGCGTCAGCTTTATCGCGGGCCCGGACGTCACCCTCTATCCCCTCTTTGGCCCCTGTTCCGAGTGGGAGATAAGTCTGGTGTGGAACCCCGCCTTTGCCGACCCGATCCGCGATCGCTTCGTGCAGCTGGTCCTCGATCCCCATCCCGCACCGCACCCAGCCACAATCGATCGCTGACCCAGCCAAAAACTCCCGCAGACGGAACCAGGAGAAGATAGCGCTCAGCAATCGAGATGAATTAATCGGGCCTTTGTGAATCAAAGCATTTCAATTAACACACCACTGATCTTCACAGGGGATGCCATCTCCTTCCCCATCCATCTTGGTACCAGGGCAGTTTTGTAAAAACCAGGTTGCCTCCTCGCAGGAGGTCATCTGGGAGCAATGCTGCCGACCATCACACTGGCGAGTAAAGGTCGCTGCCTGTGGCGTACTGAAGGTGGGACTAACCTCCTCTTGAGTAACTGGCGATGCGGGCGGCAAATAGGCAAAGAAGCGGGAATAGATGGAAAAGAGGCCGACGAGCAGCAACAGGGGGAGCAATTTACCACTCCAGCTGCTCTTGCGACGTCGATAGGGGTTACTCCGCTCTCTGGTAAAAGTGGGTCTTGGCGGCTGACTTGCCGCCCGAAATGCAGGCGCCGCCGATGATGCGGCTGATCTTGCTGCTGATGGTGTGACCGACGGCACAACACCCGCCAACGTGAGCGGGCGATCGGGGAAAAAGACCTGCAACGCCCTTGGCTTGCCATCCTGACCACTGCCGATCAGATAGGTGACACGCTCCCCCGGCTCGGGCACCCGGCCATCTGATTGCAGCGCCGTAACATGCACAAACAGCCCTGCACCGCGTGATCCATTGATTGTCTGCTCGGCGCCATTTTGCTCCGGCGTAATAAATCCAAAGCCGCGCGCCTCGTTCCAGCTCGCGATCCGTCCCTGATAACGCATCTGTCCATCCTTGTTGTTATCCATGTGAGCACTATCTTGCCCGACAATCATGTTGCCCAAAAGCGCAGCGGCCCAACAGGGATCTGCAGAGTCAATCTCAACACGGTGATCGGGCGCAGCCTGCGTTAAGGATCAAGCCAGCTGGGACACCTTGATGATCTCGGCGATGCGACCCAGCATCCGCAGCGAGGTGTGATGCTCGGTGGCATCTGCGGCGGCGCAGGCATCATCCAGAATGGTGATGGCGTAGTCGCGATCGTGACCATCCCGCGCTGCCGCCTGAATGGCCCAGCTGGTGCTCACCCCGCACAGATAGAGGTGGTCGATGTGATTGGCCCGCAGCGCAGGCTCCAGCGCCGTGCCATAGAAGGAGCTGACCCTGGGCTTGGTCAGCACCAGATCGCCGGGCTGCACATCCAGATCAGGATGAAAGTCGGTGCCGCTGTCAGCCAAAGAGAGCGCCCCCAACTGGTGAGCGCGACCAAACATGGGAGACCCCTTGGGTTGCAGCTGATAGCCGCCGTCAAAGCCCACCTTGATCAGCACTACCAGCCAGCCGTTGGCGCGGGCATGGGCCAGCGCCTGATTGGCATGCGCGATGGCATTCTGCTCCAGCACATGGGCTGCGGAGGCAGCAATGCGCCCGTCGGGGTGGGCGATATCGTTGATAAAATCGATCACCAGCAGTGCCTTGCTCATCACCTTTGCTCCTTCGCGCATTCAGCCCGTGTTATCTGGTTTCTACCTGTCAAACCAGCCCCAGTGCATAGCGCAGCGCCATCTCCTTGAGCGGGCCCGCCTTGTCCGCCAGATTGAGGGCCAGATTGCGGGCCAGCTTGAGGGGGCCAATCTCGTTGCTGAATACCCCGTAGAAGAGATCCATTCCCGACTGCATCAGCAGGTTGTCGGGGCGACGGCGTCGCTCGTAACGCTCGGCCAACGCCAGCTGATGCCAGTCGGCGCCAGCTCCTTGCAGCAGATCAGTCCAGCAGGCCACATCCTTGAAGCCAAGGTTGACCCCCTGCCCCGCCAGCGGGTTGATGGTGTGGGCAGCATCGCCAAGCAGCACCACCCGACCGAAGTGATAGTCGTTGGCGTGGCGGCGCACCAGCGGGAAGCTCCCCTTGCCGGTGACGGTGAACCCGCCGAGCCGGCTTGGGAAGTGGCGACGCACCTCGGCGGCAAGCCCTTCGTTGCTCATCGCAGTGAGCGCCCGGATCCGGGCCGGGCTGTCATACCACACCAGAGAGCCGTGCTGACCGGGCAGCGGCAGGAAGGCGCGCGGACCGCTCGGGGTGAACTGCTGCCAGGTGATATCTTCCTGCGCAAAGTCGGTGTCGATATTGATCAGCATGCAGTGCTGGCGGTACTCGAAGCGCGATACACCGATACCCGCCAGCTTGCGGGTGTGGGATTCAGCACCATCGCAGGCCAGCACCCAGCGGGCCGCCAGCTCGGAGCCATCATCCAGAGTCAGCACAGCTTCATCCGCACTCTGGCGCAGGCTGGTCACCGCCGCCGGGGTGTGGGTCTGGATGGTGGGAAAATCCTCCATCCGTTTGAGCAGGGCGAGCTGCACCAGCCGGTTTTCGATGATGTAGCCGAGCTGGGGCAGACCGAGATCGGCGGCATTGAAGCGGGTGGCAAAGCCGTCCAGCTCCCAGGTCTCCAGTCGGCGATAGGGGCAGAGCCGCATCTGCTGCAGATGGTGCCAGGCACCGGCCAGCTCCAGCAGCGCCACCGAGGCCTGACTGATGGCGGAGACCCGCAGATCCAGCGGCTGCTCCGGTGCGTAATGCTCCGGCAGTTGGGTCTCGATGACCCGCACCGAGAGGCCCTGAGCCGCCAGCAGACAGGCGGTGGCGGCGCCCACCATGCCGGCGCCGACGATGGCGATATCACACTGTTCCATACATTTATTCCTGAAAGGGTGCGTCCGGCGACAGCGCCCGGACGTGAACCGGATGGCTGCATGATAGCGCAAGGGCGACTGATAAACAGTGAGACAAACGGGGAATTGCTGCGTCAAATCAAGGAGAAAGCTTATTGAGCTTGCTGGCAACAGGTATCGGGTGAGCACCATTGCCAGCTGGATATTAGCTAGGCAGTATCCAGATTGCGGAGTAAAATGCGCGGTCCTTTGACCATGCCGATTTCAAAACAAGTCAAGAGAAGCAATGAGCAAGAAACTTCACATTAAAACCTGGGGTTGCCAGATGAACGAGTATGACTCGTCCAAAATGGCCGACCTGTTGGATGCCAGCAATGGCTACACCCTTACCGAAGAGCCCGAAGAGGCAGATGTCTTGCTGCTGAATACCTGCTCCATCCGCGAAAAGGCGCAGGAGAAGGTGTTCCACCAGCTGGGACGCTGGAAAAAGCTCAAGGCCAACAAACCCGGTCTGGTGATCGGCGTGGGTGGCTGCGTTGCCTCTCAGGAGGGCGATGCCATCCGCCAGCGCGCTCCCTATGTGGATATCGTGTTCGGCCCGCAGACCCTGCATCGCCTGCCCGCAATGATCAAGGAAGTGCAAGAGGGCCGTGGTGCCCAGGTTGATATCGCCTTCCCCGAGATCGAAAAATTCGACAGCCTGCCCGAACCGCGCGCCGAAGGGGCCACCGCGTTCGTCTCCATCATGGAAGGCTGCTCCAAATACTGTACTTACTGCGTGGTGCCCTACACCCGCGGTGAAGAGGTGAGCCGTCCGCTGGACGACGTGCTCTACGAAATCGCCCAGCTCGCCCAGCAGGGCGTGCGCGAAGTGAACCTGCTCGGCCAGAACGTCAACGCCTACCGCGGTCCGACCTTTGATGGCGGCATCTGCACCTTCGCCGAGCTGCTGCGTCTGGTGGCCGCTATCGACGGTATCGATCGCATTCGCTACACCACCAGCCACCCGATCGAGTTCACCGACGACATCATCGAAGTCTACAAAGACACCCCGGAAGTGGTCAGCTTCCTGCACCTGCCGGTACAGAGCGGCTCCGACCGTATCCTGACCATGATGAAGCGCCCGCACACCATCCTGGAGTACAAATCCAAGATCCGTCGCCTGCGTGCCGCCCGTCCCGACATCACCATCAGCTCCGACTTCATCGTTGGCTTCCCGAACGAGACGGACGAAGACTTTGAAGCGACCATGAAGCTGATCGAGGATGTGGGTTTCGACATGAGCTTCAGCTTCATCTTCAGTCCGCGCCCGGGCACCCCGGCCGCCGACATGCCCGACGATGTCGACATGGAAGTGAAGAAAGCCCGTCTGGCCCGCCTGCAGCACGTCATCAACAACCAGGCGATGCAGATTGGCCGTGCCATGCTGGGCACCACCCAGCGCATCCTGGTGGAAGGGCCCTCCAAGCTCGACCCGATGCAGCTGTGTGGCCGCACCGAGAACAACCGGGTGGTCAACTTCGAAGGCCAGCATACCCTGATCGGCGGTTTTGCCGACGTGGAGATCACCGAGGTGCGTCCCAACTCCCTGCGCGGCAAGTTCATCCGCGGCGAGAGCGAGATGAACCTGCGGATCGCCACCGCCCCGAGCGAAATCCTGGCACGTCGCCCGGATAACGTACCGGACGAGCTGGGCGTGGCCGCCTTCACACCCCATTAATCCCCTCCTCCCCATTCGCCCGGCGGATGGGGAGCGCCTTGAGACGAGGATATTTTGAGCCGACACATCTCGACCCTGAATCTGCATCTGGAGCCCGCCGACAACCAGCGCCTTGCCAGCCTGTGCGGCCCCTTCGATGACAACATCAAGCAGCTGGAGCGCCGCCTCGGCGTCGAGATCAGCTACCGTGACAGCCACTTCCAGCTGGTGGGCAAACCGGCCCAGCTGGATGCCGCCGCCGTCATCCTCAAACACCTCTATGTGGAAACCCAGTCCCTCAAAGGTGGCAAGGTGACCGACATCACTCCCGACATGGTCCATCTGGCCATTCAGGAGTCGCGAGTGCTGGAGCAGGATGACGAACCGGCGCCGAGCATCCCCTATGGCAAGGAAGTGACGGTCAAGACCAAGCGCGGTCTCATCAAGCCACGCAGCCCAAATCAGGCCCAGTACATTGCCAATATCGTGCGCCACGATATCTGCTTCGGTATAGGCCCGGCCGGTACCGGCAAGACCTATCTGGCGGTCGCGGCGGCGGTGGATGCGCTGGAGCGTCAGGAGATCCGCCGCATTCTGCTGACCCGTCCGGCGGTGGAAGCGGGCGAGAAGCTGGGCTTCCTGCCTGGCGATCTCTCCCAGAAGGTGGATCCTTACCTGCGCCCGCTCTACGACGCCCTGTTCGAGATGCTGGGTTTTGAGCGGGTCGAGAAGCTGATGGAGCGCAACATCATCGAAGTGGCGCCGCTCGCCTATATGCGCGGAAGAACCCTCAATGACGCCTTTATCATTCTCGATGAGGCCCAGAACACCACCACCGAGCAGATGAAGATGTTCCTGACCCGGATCGGCTTCAACTCCAAGGCGGTGGTCACCGGCGACATCACCCAGGTAGACCTGCCGCGCAACGCCAAATCCGGCCTGCGCCACGCGCTGGAAGTGCTGCAAGGGGTCGATGGTCTGTCATTCAACTTCTTCGAGTCCAAAGACGTGGTGCGCCACCCGGTGGTGGCCCGCATCGTGCAGGCCTATGAGGCGTTCGACGCCAAACAGGCCGCCGAGAAGGTGGCCGGCCAAACAAACGCCAGCAAAGAGAGCGAGCAATGAGCGTAACCCTGGATCTGCAGCTGGCCAGCGCCAGCACTGACGGCCTGCCCACCGAAGCCCAGCTGCAAGGCTGGCTCGATGGCACCATTCTCGGCTTCCAGCAGGAGGCAGAAGTGACGGTGCGCATCGTCGACGAGGCGGAGAGCAACGAGCTCAACCTTACATATCGCGGAAAGGACAAGCCCACCAACGTGCTCTCCTTCCCGTTCGAGGCGCCACCCGGTCTGGAGCTGCCGCTGCTCGGCGATCTGGTGATCTGCCGTCAGGTGGTAGAGCGCGAGGCCGAGGAGCAGGGCAAGCCCCTGATGGCCCACTGGGCCCACATGGTTGTGCACGGCAGTCTGCATCTGCTAGGTTATGACCATATCGAGGATGAGGAAGCCGAAGAGATGGAAGCGCTTGAGCGCGACATCATGCAGGAGCTCGGTTTTGCCGATCCTTATCTGAACGACGAAGAGTAAAACGCCGGACGGTCATCGTCTTGAAACAGCAGATGGCCATCCTTATATAACCCGAACTATTTCAAGTGTGTTCATACGAGTAACCAAGAGAGAAAATGACCGACGATCACCCTAGTACCGGCTCGCCGAAGAAAACCTGGCTCGACAAACTCAGCCAACTCTTCCAGGGCGAGCCAAAAGACCGCAATGATTTGGTAGACGTGATAGCCGATGCCGAAGAGCGCGACCTCATCGATCAGGACACCAAGGATATGATCGAGGGGGTGCTGGAGATCGCCGATCTTCGCGTGCGCGATATCATGATCCCCCGCTCCCAGATGGTGACCATCGAGAAGTCCCAACCGGTGGATGCAATCCTGCCGGTGATCATCGAGTCCGGTCACTCCCGCTTCCCGGTGATCAACGAGGACAAGGATCATGTGGAGGGCATTCTGCTAGCCAAGGATCTGCTCCCCTTCGGCTTTGGCGGCCATCACGCCAGCGAGCCGCTGCAGCTCGAGAAAATCTTGCGCCCCACGGTGATCGTCCCTGAAAGCAAACGGGTTGACCGTCTGCTCAAGGAGTTCCGTGAAGAGCGCTACCACATGGCCATCGTGGTCGACGAATTTGGTGGCGTCTCCGGTCTGGTGACCATTGAAGACATTCTCGAGCTTATCGTCGGCGAGATAGATGACGAATTCGATGACATCGAGGATGAGCCGGACGAGATCCGCCGCATCAGCAAACGGGTCTTCTCGGTTAGTGCCCTTACCGAGATCGAGGATTTCAACGACTTCTTCGGCACCCAGTTCAGCGATGAAGAGGTGGATACTGTGGGTGGTCTGGTGATGCACGCCTTCAGTCATCTGCCCAAGAAGGGCGAGGAGATCGAGCTGGACGGCTACCTGTTCAAGGTGATGCATGCCGACCGGCGTCGTCTGCAGCAGTTGCAGGTGAAGATCCCCGAGCACCACGCGGCGGCGCAATCCGAGCCGCAATAAGCAGATCCGCTCAATGTGTGAAACAACGCCCCGACCTCGGGGCGTTGTGCTCTCTGCCACCGGCATCGAGGCTCGCCGTTGCCCCGCTTACAGGTTAAGATACCGGCCATTCGACCCAGTTGCAGACCAAGACGAGCACCATCGCCCGTGAGATTATCCCCCGTTACGTCCAAAATCCTGTTGAGCCTCGGCGCACTGGCCAGTGGTGCCATCGCTATATTGGCTTTCTCTCCCTTTGGCTACTGGCCGCTGGTGATCCCCTCCCTGCTCGGCCTCTACGCCCTGCTGGACAAAGCCACGCCAAAGCAGGCCGCCTGGCGTGGCTTTGGCTATGCCATGGGACTCTTTTTACCTGGCCTGTGGTGGATCCACGTCAGCATGACTGAATTTGGCGGCATCCCGCTGCCGATGGCCTTCGTACTGCTGGCCGGGCTCTCCGCCTATCTGGCGCTCTACCCGACGCTCGCCTGCTGGGTTTTCGCCCGCTTCTTTGGCGGCCGTCACTGGAGCCGCTGGCTGCTCGCCTTCCCGGCACTCTGGCTGCTGGCGGACTGGCTGCGTGGCTGGGTAATGACCGGCTTCCCCTGGCTCTGGTTTGGCTACAGCCAGATCGACGGCCCCCTCAAGGGCTTTGCCCCCATTCTCGGGGTGCAAGGCATCACCCTTGCTCTGCTGTTCTCCGCTTCCGCTATCTGGCTGGTGTGGAAATCCCGCTCCCCGCTCTGGCTGGCGGTGCCCGCCCTGCTGGTTGCCGGTGCCCACGGTCTGATGCAGCTCAGCTGGGTCACCCGTGGCGAGCCGGTCAAGGTGGCGCTGGTTCAGGGCAATATCGCCCAGTCCCTCAAGTGGGATCCGGAGGCGCTAGTGCCGACGGTGCGCAAATATCAGGATCTCAGCCGCGAGAATCAGGATGCCGACATTATCATCTGGCCGGAGTCGGCCATCCCGGCCATCGAGAAGGAGATGGGGCCCTATCTGGAGAATCTGGACAAGGCGATGAAGGTGAACAACACCGGTCTGCTGGCGGGGATCATTCACTATGATTTCGAGCAAAGACGATTCTTCAATACCGTACTCGGCATGGGGGTGCAGGATGCGGATGGCAAGGAGTCCTACTTCTACGGGCACCCCAACCGTTACAACAAGTACCACCTGCTGCCCATCGGCGAGTTCGTGCCGTTTGAAGATCTGCTGCGCCCCATCGCCCCCTTCTTCAACCTGCCGATGTCCTCTTTCAGCCGGGGTGACGAAGTGCAGCCGAATCTGATCGCCAAGGGGCTCAAGTTCGCCGCCGCCATCTGCTACGAGATCATCTTCCCGGAGGAGGTGCGCCGCAACGTCAATGCCGATACCGATTTCCTGCTGACCGTCTCCAACGATGCCTGGTTTGGCACCAGCATAGGCCCCTGGCAACATATGGAGATCGCCCGGATGCGCGCACTGGAGCTGGCTCGTCCGCTGCTGCGCGACACCAACACCGGCATCACTATCGTGACCGAGATCGATGGCAGCATCATCGGCCAGATCCCGCAGTTTGAAGCGGGCGTGCTGCGCAGCGAAGTGCGTCCCGCCCACGGCGAGACCCCCTACATGCGCTTTGGCAGCTGGCCCCTCTACGGCCTGACCGTGCTGCTGCTGGGTCTGGCGCTGGCGCTGCGCCCCAAGGCACACCCCTGGGCACGCGAGCTGTAATGGCCATCCGCCATCCCTGATAAACAATGAGGCGCCCGCAGGCGCCTCGTTTTTTTCATCTCCAATCAAAGCGATATACCGGAGAAGGACATAAAACCGAGGGACATCAGCCCCGCCACGATAAAGGTGATGCCGATGCCCCGCAGCCCCTCGGGGACATCGGCGTATTTCAGCTTCTGGCGCAAACCGGCCATGGCGACAATAGCCAGCAGCCAGCCAAGCCCGGAGCCTGCGCTGTAGACCAGCGACTCGGCAAAATCGTAATCCCGCTGCGCCATAAACATCACCCCGCCGAAGATGGCGCAATGGACCGTCAACAACGGCAGATAGATGCCGAGCGCCTGATAGAGGCTTGGGAAGTACTTGTCGAGCAGCATCTCCATCACCTGCACCAACGCCGCCAACACCCCGATGTAGATGATGTAATCGAGAAATCCCAAATCGAATTCTCCGAAAAAGGTGCTGCCTGCCCGCAAGATATGGCGGTAAATCAAGTTGTTGAGGGGAATGGCGATCACCATCACCACCAGGATTGTCATGCCAAGGCCAAAGGCAGTGTTGATGTTCTTCGAAACGGCCAGAAAGGTACACATCCCCAGAAAGAAGGCCAGGGCGAGGTTCTCGACAAAGATCGAGTGAATAAACAGGTTGAAGTAGTAGTCCATAGGGTGTGCTCACCAGATGTTTGCGCAAAGAAAAGTCTGCCTCTGGCCGATGGCCAGCAGCATGGACGACACAACAGAAAGCGCGGACGCAGCACCAGACGATAGAGCGCAGGCAGCAGGTATCAGCCTGCCCGTCAGTCAATCAGGAGCGTTACAAACCGAGTGAAAAGGTGGATGGGCGCCCGCCAGCAGGGTGGGCTAGTCGCCGTGACAGAAACGATATTGCAGGTGGCGACAGCGCAGCAGCCGTCGGTGCAAATAACCGAAGTAGACGGGGAGCTGCCTGACATAGAGAAGAGGGAGAACCAGTAGCAGACCGCAGAGCAGGCCGAGGATATCGTGCTGGAACCAGGCCAGCACCATCTGATAGCGCTCGGAATGAGTGGCCCCTTCGAGTCGCCGCCCCGGCTCGAAGCCGAGTCGCCACTGGGAGGCAGGAGGAAGGCCGACACTGTTGACCAATCCCGGATCGGATTGCTCATGCAACTGCATCGAGACCTTCTGCCTGACCGACGCCTGATGAGGTGTTGCAGTGACCCCTACCGCAGCGAAAGCGGCAAACCACAGCAGGCTGGCGATAGCGAGGACCATCGCCCAGGTCGATAGTCGGCCAGAAGACAGCAAAGAGTCAGTCCCGTTCAAACAACAAAATGATGCGGGGATGAATGTATCACAACGCCTCTTTTTCTTGAATTTGAAACCGTACTAACTGACGTAAAACGATACTAAAAACCCTCTTTCTAAGAAAGCCAGCAATTAAATACCAACATAACAAGGCGGTAGAGTCACCCCCGGGCCCACAGTAAAACGGCCACCCGAGGGTGGCCGTTGTCAGCGATCAGAGCAGCAATGCTACCTGCTCAGAGACCGGCCGCCTCCAGATGCTCCACCAGCAGCTGCACACTGCGGTTGCCGCGCCACTCGTTGACGTCAAGCCGGTAGACAAGCCGCACCCGCTTGACCGAGGCATCGGGCCAGCGCTTGAGATCGACGCCGAAGGCGATGGCATCCACCGCGTGGCCAGAATCGGTAGTCAGCATCATCTTGAGGTGCTTCTCCCCCACCAGCCGCTGCTGCACTAGCACGAATTCGCCGTCAAACAGCGGCTCGGGGAAGGCCTGACCCCAGGGGCCGGAGGCGCGAATAAGCTCCGCCAGCTCGAGAGTGAGCTCGTCCGGCAGCAGCTCGCCATCGGTGAGCAGCACCCCGGTCAAGAGCTCCGGCGTCACCAGCTCGCTGATGACCGCCTCAAAGGCCCGACCGAACGCCTCGATATTGGCCTTGGGCAGGGTCAGCCCCGCCGCCATGGCATGGCCGCCAAACTTGCCCATCAGGCCCGGATGGCGGGTATCGAGCAGTTCCAGCGCATCGCGCAGGTGCACCCCGGGGATGGAGCGGCCGGAGCCCTTGAGCTCGGTCTCGCTGCTCTCGGCAAACGCGATGACCGGGCGGTAGTACTTCTCCTTCACCTTGGAGGCCACCAGCCCCACCACCCCCTGATGCCACTCGTTGCGGTGCAGCACTATGCCCGACGGCACCTCGCCATCGCGAAACCGGATCTGCTCCAGAGTGGCGAGGGCCTCCTGCTGCATCCCCTGCTCGATCTCCTTGCGCTCCTGATTGAGGCTGTCCATCTCGGCCGCAAGCTGGCGCGCCAGATTGAGATCATCGCAGAGCAGACAGGCGACCCCAAGGGACATATCATCGAGGCGCCCTACCGCATTGAGACGTGGCCCCAGCGCAAAACCGAGGTCGGCGGCGGTGAGGCGGCGACCATCGCGGCCCGACACATCCACCAGCGCCTGAATGCCGGGGCGACAGCGGCCGGCCCGGATCCGCTGCAAGCCCTGATGGACCAGGATGCGGTTGTTGCCATCGAGCGCCACCACGTCGGCGACCGTACCAAGAGCCACCAGATCGAGGTAATCCGCCACATTGGGGGCTCGCAACCCTTGCCGTTCGTACCAGCCAAGCTGACGCAGATGGGTGTTGAGGGCCGCCATCAGGTAGAAGGCCACCCCCACCCCGGCCAGCGACTTGGAGGGGAAATCGCAACCGCGCTGGTTAGGGTTGACGATGGCATCGGCATCAGGCAGCTCCTGACCCGGCAAATGGTGATCGGTAACCAGTACCTGCATACCAGCCGCCTTGGCAGCCGCCACCCCGGCGATGCTGGAGATGCCGTTATCCACCGTGATCAGGAACTCGGCGCCGCGCGCCACCGCCAGCTCGACAATTTCGGGGGTAAGGCCGTAGCCAAACTCGAAGCGGTTGGGCACCAGAAAATCGATGTGGCGACCGCCCATGGCGCGCAGGGCCAGCAAACACAGGGCGGAGCTGGTGGCACCATCGCAGTCGAAGTCGCCGACGATAAGGATCCGTTTCTGGGCAGTCAGGGCATCCGCCAGCAGCGGCACCGCCTGCTCCATCCCATAGAGGCGCTGGGGCGGCAACAGCTGGCTGGCGCTGCGCTCCAGCAGGGCGGGATCCTCTACGCCACGGCTGGCGAAGATTTGACGAAGCAGGGGGTGCAGGGTGGCGGGGAGATGGGAATCATCAACTCGCGGACGACGACGGATTTGCAGGGGCATCAATGTGATCCAGTATCTTGAGCAGTTGTTCCGGGCTCTGGTAGCCCCTTACCAGATCTCCATCAGAGGAGACCCAGGCAGGCAGTACCTTGACCCCCAACCACTGGCTCAGGCCAATATTCTCGATAAGGGTCTCACTACATTCCTTTTGAGGCAAATAGGCTTTGAAGGGATCATTCTGTAGCAGGGGATCCTTGCACCAGTGGGAAGCCTGTCCTGCATGTTCAATCACGGGGTAGAGCTCGACACTGACCCCGGACGCCTGCAGATGTTGCAGCGTGCCGGACAGCTGGCGACGAGCGGCATCCTGCTCACCGAAAAAGAGCGCAACCCGATGACGCTCATTACTGGCCTGGAGAACGACCGGTGTATGGGTCACCTGGGACAAGCCCAGTCGACGCTGCTCGCGCATGCCCGAGATGGTGAGGTTCTTCATGTTATGAGTCATATCCAGCATGACCCCCTGCACCACATAGTTCCCCTTGGCATCGCTGTAGAGCACCCCTTGCGAAGTGCCCAGCATATAGAGCCCGGGAATAGGGGTCTGTTCCACCAGATAAACAGAGACCCCTAACCGGGCGGTAATGGTCTGTTTCAAGGTTTGGGTATCCATCCCCGCTCTGGCAGCAAATGTGCACAAAAGCATCATTCCCAGTAGTAAATACTTCACTTGTTTACTCACGCGGTATGAATGAATCGACCCAGCAAACTACAGCAGCACAGCTCATCATTCAACCAGCTACTTATCAAAAAATTAATATCACTTTGTACCAAAAAAATGGTTCCCCCCGATTGCCAAGGACTCATAACGCCCGCAAGCTAGTCAGGACGACAGGAATAACGCAGCTTAGCCTCTGTTTTTCCTGACAAGAGTTCGCCCTTTGGCCAAGGTAGTCAACGCGCTATCTTGTTTAATTTCGGAGGAAATAATGAGTCTGATTCAAGAGTTCAAAGCCTTTGCCGCCCGCGGCAACGTCATCGACATGGCCGTCGGTATCATCATCGGTGCCGCCTTCGGCAAAATTGTCTCCTCTTTTGTCGGTGACGTGATCATGCCGCCCATCGGCCTGATCCTGGGCGGCGTGGACTTCAGCGACCTGGCGGTCACCCTGAAGGCTGCAGAAGGGACAACACCCGCCGTGGTCATCGCCTATGGCAAGTTCATCCAGACCATCATCGACTTTCTGATCATATCTTTCGCCATCTTCATGGGACTGAAGGCCATCAACACCCTCAAGAAAAAGCAGGAAGAGGAAGCCGCCGCCCCGGCAGGCCCGACCAAGGATCAGGAGCTGCTGACCGAGATCCGTGATCTGCTGAAATCCCAGCAAGGGAAATAAGCGCCATCTCCTGTCGTGTAGAGATAAAAAAACCGCCTGCTGGCGGTTTTTTGTTTTTGGGAGGCCAGCCACTCAAGCTCTGGGGTGGTGCTCCCCGTGCAGCGCCTTGAGTCGCTCGTTGGCCACATGGGTGTAGATCTGGGTGGTGGAGAGATCCGCGTGACCCAGTAGCATCTGCACAACCCGCAGGTCGGCGCCGTGGTTGAGCAGATGGGTGGCAAAGGCGTGGCGCAAGGTATGGGGGGATAGCTCGCCGTTAATCCCGGCCCGCTGCGCGTAAAGCTTGATGCGGTGCCAGAAGGTCTGGCGGGTCATCATACGGGCCTGCTTGGAGGGAAACACCACATCTGAGCTGGTGCCCCCCAGCAGCAGGGTGCGGGCCTCGCGGTAGTAACGCTCCAGCCAGTGCATCGCCTCCTCGCCCATCGGCACCAGCCGCTCCTTATTGCCCTTGCCGACCACCCGCACCAAACCCTGACGCAAACTGACATGCTCGGCAGTGAGCCCCACCAGCTCGGAAACCCGCAAGCCGGTAGCGTAGAGCAGTTCCAGCATTGCCTTGTCCCGCAACTCCAGCGGGTCATCCACCAGCGGCGCACTCAGCAACGCATCCACCTCCGTTTCGCTTAAATCGGAGGGGAGTTTTTTCGGCAGCTTGGGCCCCTCCAGCAGCACGGTCGGATCATCGCTGCGCAGCTTCTCACGGTTGAGATACTGATAGAAACGGCGCAAGGCCGAGAGAAAACGGGCGGTGCTGCTGGCCGCAAACTGGTGATCGACCCGCCAGGCGAGGTAGTGCTGGATCTCGTCCATCCCCGCCAGCAGCAGCGAGCTCCCCTGCTCGTCGAGCCAGAGGGAGAACTTCTCCAGATCGCTGCGATAGGAGCTGACCGTGTTGTCAGACAATCCCCGCTCCAGCCAGAGGGCGTCGAGGAAGGGTTCAATCAGGGGATGTGGGTCGGGCTTGCTCATAGTGCGCTGCAATCAGGGGAAAGATGGCCCATTGTAACGCGCCAACTCCTTAGAAAGACAAGGCACTTTCATTGGAAAGATAAGGCTCGTTTGCCACGACCCTTGCCGGGCGGTGAAGGTCGAATGGCAATCTGCTAGACTGGCGCCCTCCCCTTACGTTACCCATCGTGTTGCCAACATGGCGCAGCCCACACGAGCATGCGAGAACGCGCCAAAAGCAAGCGAGAAAGCGCCAACAGAGAGTAGAGCGATGAAGATTGGTCTGTTTTACGGTTCCACCACCTGCTACACCGAGATGGCTGCCGAGAAGATCCGCGCCCTCATCGGCCCCGAGCTGGTGGATATTCACAATATCAAGGATGTCTCCCTGCGCCGGATGGAGGATTACGAGATCCTGATCCTCGGCATCTCCACCTGGGATTTTGGCGAACTGCAGGAGGACTGGGAGTCCCGCTGGGAAGATATCACCGATCTCCATCTGGAGGGACGCATCGTCGCCCTGTTTGGCCTCGGCGATCAGCTCGGTTATGGCGAATGGTTCCAGGACGCCCTCGGCATGCTGCACGATCAGCTGGTGCCAAAAGGGGTCAAGCTGGTGGGCTACTGGCCCAACGAAGGGTACGAATTCGATGCCTCCAAGGCACTGATCGACGATGGCCGTCACTTCGTCGGGCTGGCGCTGGACGATGCCAATCAGTATGACCAGACCGATCCGCGCATCGAGCAGTGGGTCGAACAGATCCTGAGCGAAATCCACGCCCTGCTCTGATCTTTTTCACTCATCTCAAGGCGGCCACTCCCTGTGGATGTGGCCGCCCGGGCGCAGTTATCGCACCGGTTTTCTCAATCGGTATCATCGCATGACGCTATAGCGACTTTTTTGTGCTGGTCTGCAACAATGGACTCGACATCCCATAACAATCAGAGCCGGATGTCGGAAGCAAACGGACAGACCAGAAAAGGATATTCTATGACCCCATTCTCCCTGTTGGCCCCCGCCATCGCCCGTGACGTGCTCGATCACGCGCTGGCACTGGGTGCCGATTTCGCCGAGCTGTTTGTCGAGCGCAAGCGCCGCAGCCAGCTCAGCCTGCTCTCCAGCCAGATAGAGAACATCAGCGGTGGCCTCGATTTCGGCATCGGCGTGCGCCTCTGTTACGGCCACAAGGTGCTCTACGGCTACACCAACCAAGCCAGCCGCGACGAGCTGCTGCGCATCGTCACCCTGCTGGCGGCCAAAGACCGCCGCGACCCCGTGGTGACCGCCACCGCCTTCGATTTCACCCGCCTGAGCGATCGCAACCCGGTGGCCCTGCCCTTGTCGGTAGACAAGCTGCTGGAGCAGAAGATCGCCTATCTGCACGCCATGGATGCGGTGGCCCGTGCCGAGAGCAGCAAGGTGAGCCAGTTCTCCGGCAACGTGCTGGGCTGGGAGCAGGAGGTGGAGATCTTCAACAGCGAAGGGGTGCAAGTCGCCGATCGCCGCCACTACAACCGCATCATGGCCCAGACCATCGCCATGGAAGGGAGCGAGCAGAGCGTCGGTTACGAGGCCCCCGGCGCCCTGATGGGGTGGGAGCATGCCGATCGCATCGATCCGCGCGAGCTGGCGCTCACCGCCACCCGTCAGGCACTGGTGAAACTGGGCGCGGCTCCCTGCCCGAGCGGCACCCTGCCGGTCATCATGGAGAACGGCTTTGGCGGCGTCATCTTCCACGAGGCGTGCGGCCACCTGCTGGAGACCACCTCGGTAGCCAAGAAGGCCTCGGTGTTCCACGACAAGATGGGCCAGCTTATCGCCAATCCGGTGGTCAATGCGGTGGATGAAGGGCTGCAAGGCAATGCCTGGGGCTCCATCAACGTCGATGACGAGGGGATGGCGACCCAGCATACCCAGCTCATCAAGGACGGCGTTCTGACCGGCTTTCTGGTGGACAGAATGGGCGCCCTCAAGACGGGCTACGCCCGCACCGGCTCGGGGCGGCGCGAATCCTACAAGTACGCCCCCACCTCGCGCATGCGCAACACCTATATCGAGCCGGGCAACCACAGCCTCGACGATATGCTGGCCACCGTCGAACATGGCATCTATGCCAAGAAGATGGGGGGCGGCTCGGTACAGCCCGGCACCGGTGAATTCAACTTCAATGTGCAGGAGGCCTACCTCATCGAGCACGGCAAAATCACCAAGCCGCTCAAGTCAGCCACCCTGATCGGTACCGGCCCGCAGGTGCTGAAAGAGATCTCCATGGTGGGCCGCAATCTGGCGCTGGCCGCCGGTATGTGCGGCTCGGTCTCGGGCTCGGTCCCCACTTCGGTGGGCCAGCCGGCGCTGAAAGTGGACAATATTCTGGTGGGAGGGAACGCCTGATGAGCCAACTCGACATGAACCAACTGCTCACCCGCCTGCTGGATAAAGTGGCCGACCTCAGTGCCGAGGCAGACATCATCGCCAATCAGGAGAAGGCCTTCTCCCTCAAGGCAGACAAGGGCGAGCTGGGTGAATACAAGGTCACCAGCAGCCAGCAGCTCGGCATTCGCCTGATCAAAGAGGGTCGGGTCGGCATCGCCTACTCGGAATCCCTCGATGAGCTGGCGCTCGATGCCATGCTGCAGGATGCGCTCGATGCCAGCCGCTTTGCCAAGGTGGATCCGGATCAGCGCATCTCGGTGGCCAATAGCCGGATCACCACAGATTGCGCCGAGATCAACCAGCCCGATACCACGCCGGTTGAGGAGAAGATCGCTCTGGCCCTGCGTCTGGAATCTGACATGCTGGCCATGCCCGATGTGAGCGGCGCCCCCTACAACAGCTTCTTCGAAGGGGAGAGCCAGCTCTGGCTCGCCAACAGTCAGGGCACCCTCTGCCAGCACGGCGAGTTCAGCGTCGGCTGCTACACCTCGGCGCTGGTGGAGCGGGATGGCCGCCAGTCGATGCACTCGCAGGGGCAGTATGGCCGTCGCTTCGACGAGCTGGATAGTCAGGCCCTGATCGAGCAGATCTACGCCATCGCCGATGGTCTGCTGCCCGGTGAAGCGGTGCCGAGCGGTCGCTACAGCGTCATCTTCAGCACCAACTGCTTCGCCAGCCTGTTTGGCTGCTTTCAGGGCGTGCTGTCGGGTAAGTGGGCCCAGCAGGGGATCAACCCGTGGCGCAGCAAGGTCGGCCAGAGCGTGGCGTCACGCTGGCTCACTCTGGAGAGCCGGGTCTATATGCCTGGCGGTATGAACATCAAGGCGTTTGATGGCGAGGGGGCTGCCAGCTCGGATCTGCTGCTGATTGGCGAAGGGGAGCTGAAGACCCTGCTCCACAACAGCGCCACCGCCCGCCACTTTGGCGTCGCCAGCAACGGCTCGGCCGCTCGCGGTGCCCGCAGCGCCCTCGATGTGACCGCTCGCCATCTGGTGTTTGGCGCGGGCCCCCACTGCGAAGCGGAAGTGCAGAGAGGCGACTATCTGGAGCTGGTCAAGCTGGATGGCCTGCATTCGGGTGCCGATGCGGTGAGCGGCGACTTCTCCTTTGGCGCGTCGGGCTTCCTCTGCCGCGATGGGGTGCGACTGCAGCCGGTGCGCGGCATCACGGTAGCAGGCAACTTCTACCGCCTGCTGGGCGAGCTGGAAGCGGTCGGTGACACCCTGCACCACAACGACGGCAAGGGCTTCTACGCCCCGCTTATCCGTTTTGGTGGCCTCTCCGTCGCAGGCAAGTAAACGCCCCGACGAAACCTGCAAGTAAGAAAAAGGCGCCTGATGGCGCCTTTTTGCTCGTTATCTCGTCCGCCTTGATGGCATGACTCAGGGCGAGAGCGGCTCGCGATGATACTCGGCGCAGCCGCACTCGGGGCAAGTATCGAGCTGCTGGGGATGCAGCACGGTATGGCGCCAGCCACACTGGTCGCACACCATGACCCCGAGCCCCACCCAGTCACCCGCTTCGTAAACACCCTTGTGCTCCAGCTCGTCGGCCAGCTCGCGCCACTCCACCTGGGCGCGGTCGGTCACATCCGCCAGCCAGGACCACGCGGTGTCTTTGAGGGCCAACATAAAGGCTGACTCTTCCACCTGCGCACTATCGTCATGGCGCCCCTCGTCATAGTTGCCCAGATCCCGCTTCACGTACTCGGCGATGAGCGCCAGTTCGTCCTGAGTCAGGTCGCTGGCAGCCTCCAGATAGGCCTGCACCTTGGCAATCATCCGGTTGAGGCGCTCCCCCTGGAACTCTTCAGTCTCTTGCCACTGTTTTTGCAGCTCGGCAATGAAGGCTTCGTACCCTTTTTGACGTTTGTCCATGGCTCTAACTCCTCTACTAAACCCTGATCTGGCCCGGCTTAAGGCCCAAGGGACGCTGGCGGTTGTTGCCGCCGCAGGATATGGGTATTCTATTGCGATTTCCCAGCTGATTTATCTATTCATTTCACAGATCCGGATGTCACCAATGCAAGAGCAATACGTTCCCCAATCAATCGAACCAGCAGTGCAAAAGCACTGGGATGCCAAGAAAACCTTCAAGGCCGTGGAGAAGGTAGACAAGGAGAAGTTCTACTGCCTGTCCATGTTCCCCTATCCGTCTGGTCGACTACACATGGGGCACGTTCGTAACTACACCTTAGGTGATGTGATCTCCCGTTATCAACGCCTCAATGGCAAGAACGTGCTGCAACCCATAGGTTGGGATGCATTCGGTCTGCCGGCCGAGAACGCCGCCATCAAGAACAACACCGCACCGGCGCCCTGGACCTACGAAAACATCGAATACATGAAGAACCAGCTGAAGATGCTGGGTCTGGGTTATGACTGGGATCGTGAAGTCGCCACCTGCAAACCGGATTACTACCGCTGGGAGCAGTGGTTCTTCACCAAGCTCTACGAGAAGGGTCTGGTCTACAAGAAGACCTCCTCCGTCAACTGGTGCCCGAACGACATGACAGTGCTGGCCAACGAGCAGGTGGTCGACAACTGCTGCTGGCGCTGTGATACCCCGGTGGAGCAGAAAGAGATCCCCCAGTGGTTCATCAAGATCACCGACTACGCCGAAGAGCTGCTCAGCGACATCGACAATCTGGAAGGCTGGCCAGAGATGGTCAAGACCATGCAGCGCAACTGGATTGGCCGCTCAGAAGGGGTCAACATCAGCTTCGCCATCGAAGGTCAGACTGAGCAGCTGGAGGTCTATACCACCCGTCCGGACACCTTCATGGGCGTCACCTATGTCGGTATCGCCGCCGGTCACCCGCTGGCGCTGCAAGCAGCCCAGAACAATCCTGAACTGGCCGCCTTTATCGAAGAGTGCAGAAACACCAAGGTCGCCGAAGCAGAACTGGCCACCATGGAGAAGAAGGGCATGGCCACCGGCCTCTATGCCATTCACCCGCTGGATGGCCGCAAGGTACCGGTCTGGGTCGCCAACTTCGTGCTGATGAACTATGGCACCGGCGCCGTGATGGCAGTTCCGGCTCACGATCAGCGTGACTTCGAATTCGCCACCAAATATGGCCTCGACATCAAGGCGGTCATCAAGCCGGTTGATGGCGACGTCGACGTGAGCGAAGCCGCTTACACCGAGAAGGGCGTACTGTTCAACTCCGGCGAGTTTGACGGTCTCGACTTCCAGGGCGCCTTTGATGCCATCGCCAACAAGCTGGAAACACTGGGCAAGGGCAAGCGCACCGTCAACTTCCGTCTGCGTGACTGGGGCGTCTCCCGTCAGCGTTACTGGGGTGCCCCCATCCCCATGCTGACCCTGGCGGACGGCACAGTCGTGCCGACCCCGGAAGATCAACTGCCGGTACTGCTGCCGGAAGATGTGGTGATGGACGGTATCCAGAGCCCGATCAAAGCCGACGCCGAGTGGGCCAAGACCACTTACAAGGGTCAGGAAGCGTTCCGCGAGACTGATACCTTCGACACCTTCATGGAGTCCTCCTGGTATTACGCTCGCTACTGCTCCCCCGACTACGACAAGGGCATGCTTGACCCGGCTGCTGCCAACCACTGGCTGCCGGTGGATCAGTACATCGGCGGCATCGAGCACGCCTGTATGCACCTGCTCTACGCCCGCTTCTTCCACAAGCTGCTGCGTGACGCGGGGCTGGTGAACAGCGACGAGCCGTTCAAGCGTCTGCTCTGCCAGGGCATGGTGCTGGCCGACGCCTTCTACTACAAAGACGAAAAAGGCGGCAACGTCTGGGTCAGCCCGACCGACGTCAAGGTAGAGCGTGACGAGAAGGGTCGCATCACCAAGGCCATCGACAACGAAGGCCGTGAGGTAATGCACTCCGGCATGACCAAGATGTCCAAGTCCAAGAACAACGGCATCGACCCGCAGCTGATGGTCGAGCGTTACGGCGCCGATACCGTCCGTCTGTTCATGATGTTCGCCTCTCCGGCCGAGATGACCCTGGAGTGGTCCGACTCCGGCGTAGAGGGTGCCCAGCGCTTCCTGCGTCGCCTGTGGCGCGTCACCTTCGAGCACGTCTCCGGTGGCGCCGTTGCCGCACTCGATGTCGCTGCTCTCACCAACGAGCAGAAAGCGGTACGCCGTGAACTGCACAAGACCATCGCCAAGGTGAGTGATGACGTGGGTCGCCGTCAGACCTTCAACACCGCCATCGCCGCCATCATGGAGCTGATGAACAATCTCTCCAAGCTGGGTTCAGAAGAGCAGGACCGCGCCCTGATGCAGGAAGCGCTGGAAGCTGTGGTAGTCATGCTCTACCCCATCACCCCGCACATCGGCTTCGAGCTGTGGAAGATGCTGGGCAAGGGCGACGACATCGATCACGCAGCCTGGCCGGTGGCCGATGAAGCGGCCATGGTCGAGACCGAGAAGCTGGTGGTGGTACAGATCAACGGCAAGATGCGCGGCAAGCTGACCGTGCCGGCCGAGATCAGCCAGGCCGACGTCGAGAAGCTGGCGATGGCTGATGCCTCGGTACAGAAGTTCACCGACGGTCTGACCGTGCGCAAGGTGATCTATGTACCAGGCAAGCTGCTCAATATTGTCGCTAACTGATCGGTTGCCAACTGATGTCATACCATTTGGCGACCTTGGCTGACTGTGTGGCCACTCATGGGTAACGACGTACCGGCCCATGACAGCTCAACATTGTCGCTAACTAATTGGCTGCCAACTGATCATTGCCAATCTGTGACAGCAAACGGATGATAACGGCGGGCCCTGCGCCCGCCGCTTTCCCTTAATGCAAAGAGGATTTTCTATGGGCACCATCTTCACCCGCTGGATGGCCATCGTGCTGGCTGGTCTGCTGCTGCAAGGCTGCGGCTTTCACATGCGCGGCAACGGCATTCCGAGCGAGCTGATGACCATGAAGGTCGTGGGCGACAACAAGAGCGACTTCTACCGGATGGTTACCACCCGCCTGAAGGCCTCTGGCGTGACCCTGGCCGACAAGGAGGGCATTCCGGTGCTCACTCTGGGCGGCGTAGGCAGCACCAGTCAGGTCGCCTCGGTCAACGCGCTGGGGACGGACACCGAATATGTGCTGGGCTTTGGTACCCAGTTCACCATCTCGGTACCGGGCAAGCCGACTCAGGTCTTCCCCATCAACTTCAACCGCAGCTTCCTCAACAAGCCGGATGCAGCGCTCGCCTCCTCCCGTGAGCAGGAGCAGCTCAACCGCGAGATGCAGGAGCAGGCGGCCAATCAGGTGATCCGGCAGTTGAGTCAGGTCAGCTTCTGATGCGAGTACTTTGATGAGAGTCTACCCTGAGCAATTTGGTGACCACCTCAAAGCAGGGCTTCGGCCCTGCTATCTCGTTTTTGGCGACGAGCCCCTGTTGCGACTGGAGGCCATCGATGCCATCCGTCAGGTCGCCCGCAAGCAGGGTTTCGATGAGCGCCACACCTTCGTGGTGGAACAGGGGCTGGACTGGAATCAGGTCTACGATGCCTGTCAGGCCATGAGCCTCTTCTCCGCCCGCCAGATCATCGAGCTGGAGCTGCCCGCCAAGGTTGACAAGGATCTGGCCGCCCGCATCAGCGAAATCGGCAAGCAGCTTCATCCAGATTTGCTGCTGGTGCTGAGTGGCGGTCGCCTCAACCAGACCCAGATGAAGGCAGCCTGGTTCGACAAGCTCTACCAGATTGGCACCTATGTGCCGGTCAACCATCCGGAGCCCAAGTTCTTCCCGCGCTGGATGAGTGCCCGCTTTGCGCGTTTCGGCCTCAAGGCGCTGCCGGATGCCATCAACTTCATGTGCCACTCCTACGAGGGCAACCTGCTGGCCGCCAGTCAGGAGATCGAGAAGCTGACCCTGCTCTCGCCGCCCCAGCCCATCAGCGTCACCTATCTGCAAGAGACCATTATCCGCCACGCCCACTTCACCCCGTTCCAGCTGGTCGATACCCTGCTGGAGGGCAAGGTGAACCGGGCCCAGCGCATTCTGGCCGCCCTGCGGGCCGAAGGCACCGAGCCGGGGATGCTGGCCTGGACCCTCTGCCGCGAGCTGGAGCAGCTGACCGAGCTGTCGCTGGCGATGCGCAACGGCCAGCCGCTGGGTGAGCACTTCAGCCGCCTGCGCATCTGGCAGAGCCGCCAGCAGCTCATTCAGCAAGCGCTGACCCGCCTGCCATTTGCCAAGTTGCAGCAACTGTGGCAACTGATGGCCCAGCTGGACGATGCCCAGCGCCGCTTCGATACCGAACAGGCCTGGCTGATGCTGCAGACCATTGCCCTCGGCTTTCGTGATGGCACCCCGCTGCCGCTGGTGATGGAGAGCAGCCCGTGCTGAAGGCGCCCATTGGCCTGCTGGGGGGCACGTTCGATCCTATCCATATCGGCCATCTGCGCCCGGCCATCGAGGCGCGCGATGCCCTCGGGCTGGCCGAGATGCGGCTGATCCCGAACCATATCCCGCCCCACCGTGCCAATCCGTTCTGCTCCAGCGAACAGCGTCTCGCCATGGTCAAACTGGCGGCGGCAGAGAACCACCACTTTGTGGTGGATGAGCGGGAGCTGAGACGGGACAAGCCCTCTTACACCATCGATACCCTGATCGAGCTGCGTCGTGAACTGCCCGATACGCCGCTCTGTTTTCTGATGGGGATGGATTCCCTGCTGAGCCTGCCAAGCTGGCACCGCTGGCAGGAGCTGCTCGACTATGCCCATCTGGTGGTGAGCGTACGGCCGGGCTGGCAACCGGATTATCCGGCCGAGGTGGCGCAGTTGCTGGCGCGCCAGCACACCACGGATGCCAACGCGCTGCATCTGCGTCTGTCCGGCCATATCTGGCTGGCGGACAACCAGCCCATCGAACTGTCAGCCACCCGACTGCGGGCCTTGCTGGATGCGGGACAAGACACCCGCTACCTCTTGCCCGAGTCGGTTGCGCACTATATTGATCAACAGGGGCTCTACCGCGCCAACCGCCGCTAGCCTCTGTCGTAATCCCGCCTCACCCGATGGGAAACGGGAGTGACCATGATATAATCCGCCGCCCTGACGCAAACGCTGCGCGCCGGAATACAGGAGAGACTCATTGCAAGGCCAAGAATTGCATGCCTTTATCATCGACAAGATCGATGACATGAAAGGCCGCGACATCATCACCCTCGATGTACGCGGCAAATCCAGCATTACTGACACCATGATCATCTGTTCCGGCAACTCCAGTCGTCACGTCAGCGCCATTGCCCACCATCTGGCCAGCGAGGCCCGCCACGCGGGTCTGGATCTGCTGAGCGTGGAAGGGCAACTGAGCGGTGAATGGGTGCTGGTAGATATGGGCTCGGTGATCGTGCATGTGATGCAGGATGAACACCGTGACTTCTACCAACTGGAAAAGCTGTGGAGCGGTGCCGCTCAAATGAATACGTAATAAGAGCACAAGTGTAACGACCATGAAGATCCAGTTGATTGCGGTGGGCACCAAGATGCCCGCCTGGGTAGAGCATGGCTTCGAAGAGTATCGTCGCCGCTTCCCCAAAGACATGCCGTTTGAACTCGTCGAGATCGGCGCTGGCAAACGGGGCAAAAATGCCGACATTCCCCGCATCCTGCAGAAGGAAGGGGAAGCCATGCTGGCGGCTGCGGGGCGCTCGCGCATCGTTACCCTCGACATTCCGGGCAAGCCCTGGACCACGGAGCAGCTGGCCACCCAGCTGGAGGCGTGGAAACTCGATGGCCGCGATGTGGCCCTGCTGGTCGGCGGACCGGAAGGCTTGTCCCCCGAATGCAAGGCTGCCGCCGAACAGAGCTGGTCACTGTCACCGCTCACCCTGCCCCATCCGCTGGTGCGGGTGCTGGTGGCCGAGAGCCTCTATCGGGCCTGGAGCATCACCACCAATCATCCGTATCATAGAGAGTGAGCCATGCGTCTCTGGAGTCTCACCTCTCATATTCACCCCTATCACAGAGAGTGAACAATGCAGTTCCTGCTCTTATTGCCCCCAAGGGTCTTGAGGTAAAGGCATGCTGAAACAACGCATCGAAATGCGCGATCACAGTGCCGAGGGCAATCTGTTCTTCCGGCGCACCCTGGTAGCCTACATCGGTATCGTCGTGCTGATGCTGGTGCTGCTGGGCAATCTCTATTATCTGCAGGTCGAGTCCTACGACACCTACCAGACTCGCTCCAACTCCAACCGAATCCGCGTGGTGCCGGTGGCACCGCCACGGGGCCTCATCTATGACACCAACGGTGTGCTGCTGGCGGAAAACCGCCCAGTCTACAGTCTGGAAATCGTGCCGGAAGAGACCAAGGATCTCGAAAAAACTGCCGACCAGCTGATCACCCTGCTGGGTCTGCCGGAAGGCACCAAGGAGAAGTTCCTCGCCGAAGTGAAGCGCCAGCGCCGCTTCAAGCCGGTCGCCCTCTACGAGAAGCTGACCGAATATCAGGTGGCCCTCTTCTCGGTCAATCAGCATAACTACCCGGGCGCCAGCATCGAGGCCTACCTCAAGCGCTACTACCCGTTTGGCGACACCCTGACCCATGCGCTGGGTTATGTGGCCAAGATCAATACCCGCGACGTGGAACGTCTCGAAAAAGAGGACAAACTCGCCAACTATGCCGCCACCAAGGATATCGGCAAGCAGGGGGTGGAGAAGTATTACGAAGATGAGCTGCACGGTGTGGCGGGCTATCAGGAGGTCGAGGTGAACAACCGCGGCCGGATTGTCCGCACCCTCAAGTTCCAGCCACCTATTCCGGGCAAGGATATCTACCTCAATATCGACGTCCGGATGCAGCTCAAGGCCCAGCAACTGCTGGCTGGCCAGCGCGGAGCCATCGTGATGATGGACCCGAAAACCGGCGCCATCCTGGCCCTGGAGTCGAGCCCGAGCTATGACCCCAACCTGTTCGTGACCGGTATCTCCAGCGCCAACTACTCGGCGCTCCTCAACGATCCGGCGCGACCACTGGTGAACCGCACCACTCAGGGCATTTATGCCCCTGCCTCCACCGTCAAGCCCATGATGTCCATCATGGGTCTCAACGAGGGGGCCATCACCCCGGGCTACCGCTATTTCGGCGGCCCGAGCTTCTCCATTCCCGGTACCACCAAGAAGTTTCGCGACTGGCGCCGCTGGGGTCATGGCTGGCTCGATGTCTATCGCGCCATCGAGGTCTCGGCAGATACCTACTTCTACGATCTCGCCTATCGGGTCGGCATCGACAAGATCCACAGCTACATGACCAAGTTTGGCTTTGGTCAGTACACAGGGGTCGATCTTTATGAAGAGACCAAGGGGGTCATGCCGTCTCGTGACTGGAAAATGGCCCGTTGGCGCCAGCCATGGTATCAGGGTGACACCATCTCTGTCGGTATCGGTCAGGGCTACTGGAGCGCCACCCCGCTCCAACTGGCCAAGGCGATCAGCATCCTGACCCAAAACGGTCACGACGTCACCCCGCACCTGCTCAAGAGCACCGCCTCCCAGGCGGGGGTGGTCGATGCCCCCATCAACCCCAATATCGCCCTCAAGCTCAAGAACGACAGCTTCTGGAAAGTGGCACAGGACGGCATGTGGCGCGTCAACCATGGCAGTGAAGGCAGTGGCCGTCACTCGTTTGCCAAGGCGCCTTACTCCTCAGGCGGCAAATCGGGCACAGCCCAGGTAGTCGGTTTGAAGGAGAATCAGGTTTACAACATCAAGACGGTCAAGGCGGAGCATCGCGATAACGCTTTGTTCGTTGCTTATGCCCCATTCGAGGCACCCAAAGCGGTGGTAGCTCTGGTACTGGAAAACTCCATCGGAGGTGGTGGTGGTCGAGCTGCATCGCCCATTGCACGCCAGATGCTGGATGCCTATCTGCTGCCCCCTGATCCACAACTGCCACCGGCACCGGAAAAGCCGTCCCAACCGAGTGAGGTCGCTCCCAATGAGTAATTCTGCCCGCCAGCAGAGCATCTGGTACAAGCTGCATATCGACTTGCCCCTGCTGCTCGGTCTGCTGGCCGTGATGACCCTCTCCATGGTGGTGCTCTACTCCGCCTCCGGTCAGGATATGGACTCCATCGTGCGCCAGCTGGTGCGCGGCGGTCTCGCCTTTGCTCTGATGATCGGCCTGGCCCAGCTGCCCCCCTCCCTCTACGCCCGCTGGTCGGTGCCGCTGTTCGCCGTGGTGGTGCTGATGCTGATTGCGGTGGACGTGTTCGGCCACATCGGCAAGGGGGCCCAGCGCTGGCTCGATCTGGGCTTTATGAAGTTCCAGCCCTCCGAGGTGATGAAGCTCTCCATGCCGATCATGGTGGCCGCCTGGCTCAGTCGCCACTCGCTGCCACCCAAGTTCAGCCATGTGGTGATCGCCCTCATCATGGTGCTGCTGCCCACCCTGCTGATCGCCGCCCAGCCTGACCTTGGCACCTCCATTCTGGTGGCCGCCTCCGGCTTCTTCGTCATCTTCCTGGCGGGGCTCAGCTGGTGGCTGATCGGCTTGGCGGTCCTGCTGATGCTGGCCTTTATGCCGGTACTCTGGTTCTTCCTGATGCACGACTACCAGCGCCAGCGGGTGCTGATGCTGCTCGACCCGGAGAAAGACCCGCTCGGCCGCGGCTATCACATCATCCAGTCCAAAATTGCCATCGGCTCCGGCGGCGTCTTCGGCAAGGGGTGGCTGCAAGGGACCCAGTCCCAGCTGGAGTTCCTGCCCGAGCGCCATACTGACTTCATCTTCGCGGTATTCAGCGAGGAGTTCGGTCTGGTGGGGGTTGCCCTGCTGCTGGTGCTCTACCTCTACGTCATCAGCCGCTGCCTGTTTATCTCGATGCAGGCCCAGAACAGCTTCGAGCGACTGCTGGGCGGCGCCATCACCCTCACCTTCTTCGTCTATGTGTTCGTCAACATGGGCATGGTGAGCGGCATCTTGCCGGTGGTAGGGGTGCCCCTGCCGCTGGTGAGTTATGGCGGTACCTCCATGGTGACCCTGATGGCCGGCTTTGGCATACTGATGTCCATCCAGACTCATAGAAGGCTGCTGGCATGATGAGATGGATCTATTTGCCGGTGGTGGGTGTTCCCCTGCTGCTGGAGATCGATGGCAGCACCTCCATGGTGACCTTGATGGCCGGCTTTGGCATACTGATGTCCATCCAGACTCATAGAAGACTGCTCGCCTGATGAGACGGGTTGGATTGCTGCTCTCGCTCGCCACCACGATGGCGACCGCCGCCGTGGCGCCGGATCGGTTGGCCCTGCTCGCCGACCAGCAGCAGGTGCCGCTGGCGGAGCTGCAAGCGGCCGTCGCCCGAGCCCAATTACGGCAGGAGGTGCTCGACACCATCAGCAAGCCGTGGGAGGCCAAGCCCTGGCATCGCTACCGGCCGCTGTTTGTTACCCCGGATCGGATCCGTGATGGCCAGCAGTTCTGGCAACAACATGCCGAGACGCTGGCCCGCGCGGAGCTGACCTATCGGGTGCCCGCCTCGCTCATCGTGGCCATCATAGGGGTCGAGACCTTCTACGGTCGCCAGATGGGCCTCCATCCGGTGCTCGATAGCCTCTACACCCTTGGATTTCACTACCCGGAGCGGGCGGACTTCTTTGCCAAGGAGTTTGCCCAGCTGGTGGTGCTGGCCAAAGAGGAAGGGTGGCAACTCGATGCCCTCAAGGGCTCCTATGCCGGCGCCATGGGGATGGGGCAGTTCATGCCCTCCAGCTACCGCCACTACGCCGTCGACTTTGACGGGGATGGCAAGCGGGATCTGTTTGCCAACCCGGTCGATGCCATCGGCAGCGTGGCCAACTATTTTGCCAGCCACCAGTGGCGCTGGGGCGAATCCGTGGTGGAACCGGCCCAGATCGGGTTGATGGCAGTCGAACCTCTACTCAGGCCTGAGCCCGAGTTAACACAACAGTGGTCAGAACTGGCGGCGGCAGGGATTGAGCTCGCCACGCCGCTGGCCCCACAGACGCCGGTCAAGTTGCTGGCGTTTGCCCAAGCCGATGGACCGGAATACTGGGTCGCACGGCATAACTTTTATGTGATCACCCGTTACAATCGCAGCCCACTCTACGCGATGGCGGTGTATCAACTTAGCCAAGCCATTCAGGAAGCGTATGCATCTTCGTCACAAACTCCTCCCGCTCAGCCTGAGCTTGTTGCTGGCCGCCTGTAGCAGCCAGCCGGAACAGAGCGCCCCCGTAGAGCCGCAAGCACCGGTCAACAAGCCACCCGTTATCGAGATCCCGCAAGCCACCGGCGCCATTCCGCGCCCCGAGCCCCTGAGTGCCAGCGGCAACCGGGACTACTGGATCGGCAAGCAGAAGCACGAGGTGTGGCGCGACATCAAACACTACAGCGAAGAGGGCACCGCCAGCTGGCTGTCGCCGGATCTGGACGGCCAGAAGACCGCCAACGGCGATGTGCTGGACAGCAAGCTGTTCAGCGCCGCCCACCGCAACCTGCCCATCCCGAGCTATGTGAGGGTCACCAATCTGGACAACGGGCTGGAGACCATAGTGCGGGTCAACGATCGCGGCCCTTTCAACAGCCCGCGCCTGATCGACCTCTCCTATGCGGCGGCCAAGCAGCTGGAGATGGTCGATAGCGGCACAGCTCGCGTTCGACTGGAGCTGATCAACGACACCCCGGACCAGATGGTGATCATGGAACCGATGAAGCCCATCGAGATGACCCCGACCACCCCGCCAGCAACGGCATCCAACACAGTGGCGCAAGATGGCTTCCTGGGTGAACCAACCGCACTGGCGATGGCCACTCCCGCTGCCGAACCCGCTCCCGTCAAGGCGCCCGCGACCACGCCCGCCAAAGCGGCACCTGTCAAGCCAGCACCAGCCAAGGCTGCAGTGCCCGCCAGCAGTGGGGATGGCAAGATGATCCAGGTACTGGCCAGCGGCTCCCGGGATCGGGCCGAGGCGATGGGCAAGGTGATGACCCAGCGTTACGGCGTGCCCTACCGGATCGATGCTCATGGCGCCATTTTCCGGGTGCTGATTGGCCCGGTGGAGGCGGATAAACAAGCCGCACTGCTGGAAAAAGTACGGCAAGGGGGACTGGAACAGGCCTTTATCGTGCCCTGATCCCTCCTCTGACAGCGGCGGTGACCAATCTCCCGGCCCCGCCATCACGTCGCTTTATGGCGTGATGGCAGGGATTGATGGATAAAAAACCAGTCATGATCGCCATGTCGGACTATAACCTGCGGGCGCATCTGGTATAGTTAGGCCCGCATTTTATCCCCATCTGGCTCGCAGGAATTTCAAGATGTCCAAATTTGCCCGTTCAGTTCTTCTGGCCTCACTGATCAGCGTAACCGCTCAGGCCAATACGCCGGTGCCGACACCCACGCCGAACGCCAACCCAGTGGTGGTTCCCGCCGCGCCGGAGATCTCCGCCAAGGCCCATATCCTGATCGACTACTACTCCGGTCAGGTGCTGGCCGAGCAGAACGCCGACGAGCGTCTGCCCCCTGCCAGCCTGACCAAGATGATGACCTCCTACATCGTTGGCGACGAGCTGCACAAGGGGAACATCAAGGGCACCGACATGGTGACCATCAGCCAGAACGCCTGGTCCAAGAACTACTCAGACTCCTCCAAGATGTTTATCGAGGTGGGCAAGCAGGTCTCTGTCGATGACCTGAACAAGGGCATCATCATCCAGTCCGGCAACGATGCCTGCGTCGCCATGGCCGAACATCTGGCCGGCAGTACCGACTCCTTCGCCAGCCTGATGAATGCCTGGGCCGCCAAGCTCGGCATGAAGGACACCCAGTTCAAGAACCCCCACGGTCTGGATGAAGAGGGTCACTACAGTACAGCCCGTGATATGGCCCGCCTGGGTCAGGCACTGATCCATGATCAGCCGGAGGAGTACAAGATCTACTCCCAGAAATCCTTCGTCTTCAACGGTATCACCCAGCACAACCGCAACCGCCTGCTGTGGGATCAATCCCTGCAAGTGGATGGCATCAAGACCGGCCACGTCAGCCAGGTCGGCTATAACCTGGTCTCCTCTGCCACCAACAACGAAGGCATGCGCCTGATCGCCGTGGTACTGGGCGCCAGCAGCGAAGCCTCCCGCGCCGCCGAGAGCAAGAAACTGCTCACCTACGGCTTCCGCTTCTTCCAGAGCCTGACTCCGTACAAGGCAGGCACAGAGCTGGTCACCCAGAAGATCTGGATGGGCGACAAATCTGAAGTGAAACTGGGCGTCGACAAGGATGTCTCCGTGCTGGTCACCCGCGGTCAGGGCAACAACCTCAAGGCAGACTTCCAGCTCGACAGCGAGCTGAAAGCCCCGTTGGCCAAGGGTCAACGCGTTGGTACCGTGTTCCTGAAGCAGGGTGACAAAGAGATCAAGCAGGTACCGCTGGTCGCTCTGGAAGAGGTGCAGGAAGGTGGCTTGATGAGCCGTCTGTGGGACTACCTGGTACTGCTGGTCACCAGCTGGTTCAAGTAATCCGATGCACAATCCTCACCAAACAGCGGCGCCAACAGGCGCCGCTGCTGTCTGCGCCGGACAATGGCAGTGAATAACCCTGTAAACTGCAGGTTCCGCCTTACCCTGATTTGTGGTAAAAAGCAGCACTTCCATCCTTGTCTGACCGCTCCCGGCCTTGATCCCGGAGTTTGCGGCGCCCATATAGGGTTTAGCCGCACCCATACAGACTTGAAATGGCGGCCTCCACGGGCCATCGGCCACTAGCCATCCAAGATGAAGTCATCATGCTGATGACGAAAAAGGTGAGTAAATGAATACCAAGTTTGATGAACTGCTGGAGTTTCCCTGCAAATTCCCGTTCAAGGTACTCGGCATCGCGGATCCTGCGTTGCCGGATATGGTGGTTGAAGTGCTGCAGCAGCATGCTCCGGGCACCTACAGCCCGACCGTCCAGCCCAGCTCCAAGGGCAACTATCACTCGGTTCGCGTGACCGTGACTGCCCAGAGCAAAGAGCACATCGAAGCGATGTACACTGCGCTTGGCAAGATCGAGCTGGTGAAATACGTACTGTAATTTCTCTCTCGCCCCGTTCTGCGGGGCGACTGTTTTTGGCCGCAGCACGCCACGAGGACACCATGTCATCCCAGATCCCCGCTCAGCACAGCCTGATAGTCAGGCAGCTGGGTCGCCGCCCCTACCAGCCGGTATGGGACGCCATGAAAGCCTTCACCGACAACCGCACCAGCGACACCCCGGACGAGTTCTGGGTGGTCGAACATGACCCCGTCTACACCCAGGGCCAGGCCGGCAAGGCCGAACACCTGCTCAATCCGGGCAATATCCCGGTGGTGCAGAGCGATCGCGGCGGTCAGGTGACCTATCACGGCCCGGGCCAGCTGGTGCTCTACGTCCTGGTGGATGTCCGCCGCTGCAAATTCTCGGTGCGCGAGCTGGTGACCGCGCTGGAAACAGCCATCATCAACACCCTGGCCAAAAGCAATATCCAGGCCTATGCCAAGGCAGATGCCCCCGGGGTCTATGTGAAAAATGACCTTGGCATGGAGGCCAAACTGGCCTCGCTGGGACTGCGCATCCGCAAGGGTTGCTCGTTCCACGGGCTGGCCCTCAACATCAACATGGACATGACCCCCTTCCTGCACATCAATCCGTGCGGCTATGCGGGCATGGCCATGACCCAGACCAGCGCCCTGGGCGGCCCGCAGAGCGTGGCCGAGGCGCAATCCATTCTGGTGGCCGAACTGGCCAGCCTGATTGGCTATCAGACAATAACAAACACCGAGAGTGAATCATGAGCAAACCCGTTCGTATGGAGCCGGGCGTCAAGCTGCGCGATGGCGACAAGATGGCCCTGATCCCGGTGAAATTCATGCCGGATCCCAACGAAGAAATCCTTCGCAAGCCGGACTGGATGCGGATCAAACTCCCCCCTTCCAGCCAGAAGATCGAACACATCAAGAGCACCTTGCGCAAGAACAAGCTGCACTCGGTCTGTGAAGAGGCTTCCTGCCCCAACCTGGCGGAGTGTTTCAACCACGGCACGGCCACCTTCATGATCATGGGCGCGATCTGCACCCGTCGCTGCCCCTTCTGCGACGTGGCCCACGGCCGCCCGCTGGCACTCGATCCGGAAGAACCGAAGAAGCTGGCGCTGACCATCAAGGAGATGAACCTCAAGTATGTGGTGATCACCTCGGTGGACCGCGACGATCTGCGCGACGGCGGTGCCCAGCACTTCGCCGACTGCATCCGCGAGATCCGCGAGCACAGCCCGCAGACCCGCATCGAGATCCTGACCCCGGACTTCCGTGGCCGGATGGAGCAGGCCCTTGAGGTGTTCCGCGAAACGCCGCCGGACGTCTTCAACCACAACCTGGAAACTGCGCCGCGCATGTATCGCGTCGCTCGCCCGGGTGCCGACTACAAGTGGTCGCTGGAGCTGCTGCGCCGTATCAAGGAGATGCACCCCCATGTACCGACCAAGTCCGGTCTGATGATGGGCCTTGGCGAGACCAACGAAGAGATCGTCGAGGTGCTCAAGGATCTACGCGCTCACGGCGTCAACATGCTGACCCTGGGTCAGTATCTGCAGCCAAGCCGCCACCACCTGCCGGTCAAGCGCTACGTGCCGCCAGCAGAGTTTGACGAGCTGAAAGATGTCGCCATGGAGCTGGGCTTTACCCACGCCGCCTGCGGTCCTTTCGTGCGCTCCTCCTATCACGCGGATCTGCAAGCCAAGGGCGAAGAGGTCAAGTAACCTCGCACGATAGAGCGGCCAGTAACCGCCACCCTCGCAATGAGAAAGAGCGCCTATTGGCGCTCTTTCTGTTGGTGTCACTGACCGTTGCAGCTTGATCTACTCATCAGCCGTGGTCGAAGACCCCCTGCTGATGCCAGCGTTGCAACTGGGCCAGCACCCGGGTCTCTCGCGCCGTCCACTGGGGACAGGGCCCCGCCAGCTGGGTCTTGTTGGTCTGCAGCGCTTCGTCGAGGGCAAACCAGCCGGGCACGAAGCCAAGGCGGATCTCGTAGGGCTGTGGCTGTGGCTCCACCAGTTGATCACCAATCCGGCACAAGTAGTAGAGCGAGCGGATGCAGTAGGCATCGAACCCCGGCTCGCGGGCGGCGCGGTATTCCCGGGTCTCGCCAAGCAGGGTCCCTACTTCCAGCAACTCGGCACCACACTCCTCCTTCAGCTCGCGGGCCAGCGCCACATGGTGGTTTTCCCCCGCTTCAACGCCGCCGCCAGGAAACATCAGATCACCGTTGACCCGGGAGTGAACCAGCAGCAACTCGTCGCCACGGAGTACTACGGCACGTACCGTAAGGCGTTCCAGGGTATGGCCATCGGTGATCACCTCGCCATGGACAAACGAGAGGGAAAAAGGTGCGGGCCAGCAGCTGGCCGGGGATAGTGCAATCATCAGAGCCTCAGTGCCGATAGCTGCCATGTTTCAGTTGATCGACTATTTCAGCCGCTCGCACGTCGTAGGCATCCTGATCTGTTTTGCTCAGGGTGTGATAAATACCAAAACGCCTGGCAGAGACCTCTGGCGCATCCTGAAAAGACTCACTCACCTTGCCCCACAGATAGGCCAGCCCGTACTGCTTCTGGCCCATATAGAGGGTGCTGAGGGAGGTGAGCAGGCGGCTGTTTATCTTGTCACCTTCCCGATAGAGGGAGAGACCGTGATGCATGATGGAAATAGCTTTCTCGGGGTCGCTCTTGGCGTAGGCTCCGCCTAGGGCCAGCTGAAGTTCCGGTTCGTCGAGCACCTTGTTACCTTCCAGCGCCATAAACTGCTGACGGGCCAGCTCGTTGGTGTTGTTGGTCCAGTGCCAGAGCAGCAAGTAGGGATCCTGCGAGTTGCGGGTGGCCACATCGAGCTGGGCCAGCTGTTCGCCAGCCGCCAGCATCCCCTCCACCCGTGGGCTCTTCTGCTCGCGGGCATTCTTATACTCGATGTTGGTAGAGCGCTCGGCACACTTAAGATAGCGCTCAAGGTTGCGCATCAGCTCGTACTTGCGCCGATCCGTTCTCTCCTCCTTGAGATAGAAGCGGCTGCGGATCACATCGGTACGCTCGTAGCGACACCAGCCATCGTCCACCAGATCCTGACAGAGCTCGGCATGGTTGCTGCAGATATTGTGGATCCGATCGTCATTGCAGCCAGCTACGGCAAGGCCGACTGAAAGCATGATGAAGGTCTGTCGCAGGAGGAAATTGGCCATGATTCACATCTTGTTGGTAACGCGGGTTGGTAACAACTGAAGCCTCTGTCGGCCACCACCGGCTAGCAAACCGCTTACATATCCATTACAATGCGCGCGCCATATAAGGCCGCGATTGCAGAATAATATAACGAAATATAGACCCCTACACTGATCTGCATTCGACGAATTTTCTATTTACACCAACAACGTGAAATAAAGGATCTGGTCAATGACCCACGAGCACTACTTGCAAGCGTGGCAGGAGAGCCAGGAGCTCGCCGAAGCCATGCAGCCCTTGATTGGTCGCCTCTACCGACAACAAGGGGTCGAGATCACCCTCTACGGCCGCCCGCTGCAAAACGCCTCCACCATCGATATCCTCAAGGCCCACCGGGTCGTCCGCCGCCACCAGGGCGCGCCCCTCCCCATCCAGCAAAGCTTCCCCCTGCTTCAGGCCATCGTGGCCCTCAAACCCACCTCCGCCGAGGTTGACCTTGGCAAGCTGGCAGTCGGCTACTGGCAGGATCATCAGGATGAAGCGGGGATCGAGGACTATATGCAAGCGCGACTGGCACCGGCCCTTGGCCGCAACCAGATGCCGCAACCGACCGACGTGGTGCTCTACGGCTTTGGCCGTATCGGCCGCCTGCTAGCCCGCCTGCTGATCGAGCGCACCGGCGCTGCCAATCCGCTGCGTCTGCGCGCCATCGTGGTACGCGGTGGTCGCAACGGGGATCTGGAGAAACGCGCCAGCCTGCTGCGCCGCGACTCGGTGCACGGCCCCTTCAACGGCTCCATCGAGGTGGATGTGGAGCGCAGCGCCATCATCGCCAACGGCACCTTCATTCAGGTGATCTACGCCAATAGCCCGGCCGACATCGACTACACCGCCTACGGCATTCACGATGCGCTGATCGTCGACAACACCGGCGTCTGGCGTGACGAGGCAGGCCTCTCCGAGCACCTGAAAGCGCGCGGTGCCGGCAAGGTGTTGCTGACCGCCCCCGGCAAAGGGGAGATGAAGAACGTGGTGTTCGGGGTCAACCATGAGGTGATAGGCCCGGATGACAGGATCATCTCCGCCGCCTCCTGCACCACCAATGCCATCACTCCGGTACTCAAGGTGATGCAGGAGCGTTACGGCATTCGCCACGGCCACGTGGAGACGGTCCACTCCTACACCAACGATCAGAACCTCATCGACAACTACCACAAAGGCGAGCGCCGCGGTCGCAGCGCGGCCCTCAATATGGTGATGACCAGCACCGGCGCCGCCAAGGCGGTGGCCAAGGCGCTGCCGGAACTCAAGGGCAAGCTGACCGGCAACGCCATCCGGGTGCCGACCCCCAATGTCTCGCTGGCCATCATCAACCTGTCGCTGGAGCAGGCCACCGATCGGGAGAGCCTCAACGCCTATCTGCAGCAGATGGCGCTAAGCTCGGCCCTCCATCGCCAGATCGACTTCAGCGCCAGTACCGAGCTGGTCTCCTCCGACATGGTGGGTTCCCGCTATGCGGGCATCGTCGACTCCCAGGCGACCATCGCCGAGGGGGATCACTGTGTGCTCTACGTATGGTATGACAACGAGTTCGGGTACAGTTGTCAGGTAGTGCGGGTGATGGAGCAGATGGCTGGCGTAGTCCGCCAGGATCTGCCGGCATAGACCGATAGAGTCTACCTGCATGACCCGTCAGATCCCGCAGTTTATGGCTCAATAGTTCAAGGAGAAGGCCGGATGTCGTTTCAACAGGGTGAGTTTTTGCAAGCAATCAGGCAGATGCCCGAAGAGGTGTACGAGCGGCTCAAGACCGCAGTCGAGCTGGGCAAGTGGCCCGATGGCAAGCCCCTCACCGACGAGCAGAAGGCCACCTCCCTGCAAGCCGTGATGGCCTGGCAGGCGATGCACCTCGACAACCCGGAGCACATGAACATCGGCCGCGACGGCGAGATCGTGATGAAGAGCAAGAGCGAGCTCAAGCGCCAGTATCGCGATGAGGAAGAGATAGTGCGGGTCGACCTCAACCACTGAACCTGACCCGGCAGGCCGTTCGCGGCGGCCACAACAGAGACGGGAGCCATGATGGCTCCCCTCTTTTTTCCTAACTTATCACCCCTCGTCACCGGTGCAATGCGCTGCGCTTATTGCCCCCGACCGCGAGGGTTATCAGGGAGTCAGCTCCCCACGCAGGGACTGCTGCATCAACTCGCGAATTCTGTGGGAGGGCAAGTCCTGACTCAGCAGGAAGTGGAGCTTGGTGAGCGCCGCTTCGGCGGTCATGTCAAAGCCCGAGATCACCCCGGCCCGCGACAGGGCATTGCCGGTGGCATAGCCCCCCATATTGACCTTGCCGTGCAGGCACTGGCTCAGGTTGACGATGATGACGCCGCGGGCCGAAGCCTCGGAGAGCAGCGCCAGCATGGCCGGGTTTTGCGGCGCATTGCCGACCCCGAATGACAGCAGGATCAGCGCCTTCACCGGCTGTTGCAGGATGTTGGCGATCACCTCGCTGGAGATCCCCGGATAGAGGGTCACCACGCCGATGGGCTGGGGGGTGATGTCGTGCAGCACCAGCGGCCGCTCGGAGGGCACGCCCAGCTCGCCCGCCTCCAGGGAGATGGCGATCCCGGCATTGAGCAGCGGCGGATAGTTGGGGGAGTCGAAGGCGTGGAAGCCGTCTGCATGCACCTTCTTGCTGCGGTTGCCGCGATAGAGCTGGTTGTTGAAAAAGAGCGTCACCTCGTGGATCGGGTAGTTGGCCGCGATATAGAGGGCGTTGAGCAGATTCTGCTGACCGTCGGAGCGCAACTCGGCCAGCGGGATCTGGGAGCCGGTGATGATGACCGGCTTGTGCAGATCTTCCAGCATGAAGGAGAGCGCCGAGGCGGTGAACGACATGGTGTCGGTGCCGTGCAGGATCACGAAACCATCGTATTTCTCGTAGTTGTCGCGAATATCCTCGGCGATGCGCTGCCAATCCGCCGGGGTCATGTCGGAGGAGTCGATGAGGGGCGCATATTCGTGGATATGGTAATCCGGCATCTCGGGGCGGTGGAACTCGGGCATCCGCGCCAGACAGTCTTCCATAAAGCCCGCCATCGGCACGTAGCCGTGATCGGAACGCTGCATCCCAATGGTGCCGCCTGTGTAGGCAATGTAGATAGACTTCTTCACACCCTCTCCTCTTGATGAAGTGAACACCGCCGGAACATGAACCATGTCGGGGTGAACCACAATGTCAACGCCCGCCAGCGCCTCTGCGTGCAGCGGAAACCGGCGAATTATAGAGACTGGCGCCCCAAATGACAGCCGTTCCATGCACCCTTTTCGGCTTTTCTGCCCTCTACCTACATAGTGTTAAATGTCACAATAAACCACTAAAACGAGCATTAATACGACAAAGATGGAATTAAACGATGCTTTTTGCTACAATCCGCCGGATTTTACTAAAATCTCATCTGGATGCCTGAGCATTTCAGGCCCGCACAAGCCCCATCTTTCCTGGGGCGGGGAGATGTTTCCCCTTCTTTGTTGGCGCATGAGCCACACTGTTTTCATCCCGGCTGAATCTGTAAGTCTTTTGCTATGAAAGACACAGCCAATCAACATGGGAGTACTGAATGTTACAACTTGATTCCTACGCAACGCTGGTCGCTGCCACTCTGGTATTGCTGCTTGGCCGGGTGTTGGTTACCCGAGTCGGGCTGCTGCGTACCTTCAACATCCCCAAACCGGTAGCCGGCGGCCTGGTGGTCGCGCTGGTACTGCTGCTGCTGCGCTCCACCCTGCAGATGGAGCTGCAATTCGATACCAGCCTGCAAACCCCGCTGATGCTGGCCTTCTTCGCCTCCATCGGTCTCTCCGCCGATCTCGCCAGCCTGAAACGCGGCGGCAAGGCGGTGGTTACCTTCCTAATGGTGGTCACCGGCCTGCTGCTGGTGCAGAACAGTCTGGGTGTCGGTCTGGCGACCCTGCTCGGTCTGGATCCCCATATGGGGCTGCTGGCCGGCTCCATCACTCTCTCCGGCGGCCACGGCACCGGGGCGGCCTGGAGTGCCACCTTCTCCGAGAAATACGGCGTGCAATCCGCTGCCGAACTCGCCATCGCCTGCGCCACCTTCGGTCTGGTGCTGGGCGGCCTGATCGGTGGCCCGGTCGCCCGCTATCTGGTGAAGAAAGTGCAAGTGCCCGGTGAGGAGCACAATCAGGATGAGGCCCCCCAGGGCTTCGAAATGCCAGATATGGAGCGCCCCCTCACCACTTTCAGCGTTATCGAAACGCTGGCATTGATAGCCATCAGCCTCAAGGGTGGCGAGCTGCTCTCCGCCTCGCTCAAAGGGGGCGCCTTCGAGCTGCCGATCTTTGTCTGCGTGCTGTTTGTCGGCGTGCTGTTGCGCAACGTCCTGACCCTGCTGAACTGGCATGAGGTGAGCGATCGCGAGGTCTCCCTGCTGGGCAACGTCAGCCTGTCGCTGTTCCTCGCCATGGCACTGATGAGCCTGAAATTGTGGGATCTGGCCAGCCTGGCCCTGCCCATCTTCATTCTGCTGGCCGCCCAGACCGTGGCAATGGCGCTCTACGCCATCTTCGTCACCTTCCGGGTCATGGGCAGCAACTATGATGCAGCCGTGCTGGCGGCAGGTCACTGCGGCTTTGGCCTCGGGGCCACCCCGACCGCCATCGCCAACATGCAGGCCATCACCCAGCGCTTCGGTCCCTCCCACCTGGCGTTTCTGGTGGTGCCCATGGTGGGCGCCTTCTTTATCGACATCATCAACGCCATGGTGATCAAGCTGTTTATGGCGATGCCATTCCTGTAATTCTCTTTCCGTCAGACGTATATGATCAGAGCCCACCTTTCGGTGGGCTCTTTGTTTGTTATCGACTCGCCAGGTGACGCAGGCAGAGCCGGGGCTCGTATCCGCCACCAGGGTGACCCGCGAGCAACCTAGACAGCCCGAAATCACCAAGCCCGCACTCCCCCCGAACAACAAAAAGCCCCGCACTCGACAGAGGGCGGGGCTTGTTTATCTCAGCCGGAACAGGCCGGGACGTGCACTTTACAGGATAAAGGTCGACACCTGCTGGTTCAGGTCAGCAGCACGCCCTTTGAGGCTGTGGGCCTGATCCAGATCGCGCATGGCGGCGGCGGTGATCTCGTCACTCACATCCTTGATGGCGGTGGTGTTCTGGGTGATCTCGCCGGTCACCTGAGTCTGCTCCTCGGCGGCAGTGGCGATCTGACCCGCCATGTCGGAGATGAGGGAGATGGCGCTGGTGATCTCTTCCAGCGCACGCACCGCCTGATCGGCATCCTGCACGCTGTTGTCCGCCAGCCCCTGACTGGTCTGCATCAGGCTCACCGCGCGGGCAGTGGTCTGTTGCAGGGTCTCGATGGTGGACTGGATCTGCTGGGTGGAGTCCTGAGTACGGCGCGACAGCACCCGCACCTCATCAGCCACCACCGCAAAACCACGACCCTGCTCACCGGCGCGGGCCGCTTCAATGGCTGCGTTCAGCGCCAGCAGGTTGGTCTGCTCGGCAATCCCCTGAATGGTGGAAAGGATACTGGTGATCGCCTGCGCGTGGCGGCTCAGCTCGCCGATCACCTCGGTCGCCTGCCCCACCTCTTCGGCCAGACCATTGATGGACTGGCGGGTCTTGTTGACCAGCATCTTGCCCTGCTCACTGCTCTGGGCAGATTGCTGGGCAGCGGCGGCGGTGTTCTCGGCGTTACCGGCGATCTCCATGGTGGCGCTCGCCATCTCGGTGACCGCAGTGGCGACCATGGTCACCTCCTGCTGCTGACGCTGCAGCTCGTCCACCGCAGCCTGGTTGGTCACCAGACTGCGCTCGGCATCGGCGTTCAACTCGTTGGCCAGCTGGCGGATATTGCCGATCAGCTGATGCTGACTACCGACGAAACGGTTGAAGCTGTTGGCCAGTTGGCCCACTTCGTCGTTGGCGTCGATCTTGATGCGCTGGGTCAGATCGCCATTACCATCGGCAATACGAGCCAGTGCCTGGGAGACCTTCGTGAGCGGGCCAAGCAGCATGCTGACCAGCCAGGAGATAGCGAGGATGCTCCCCACCAGCACCAGCAGCGCCATGCCCAGCTGGGTCATCAGCAGGGAGGAGAGCGGCGCTTCCAGCGCGGCCTTGTCCAGCACCAGCACCAGCTCCCAATCCGTGTCGGGGATATCAGCCGCCCACAGCAGCTTGTCGCGACCTTCGCTGTCGAAGTAGGCCGGAACCAGATCCTTGCTCGACTTGCTCTGCTCGATCAGCGCATTGGTCAGATCGTTGTCGATCTCGGTGGCCGGTTTCATCGCCTTGGCGGCATCCTTGTAGGCGATGATGGTGCCATCCTTGTGCATCATGATGGCGAAACCATCGGCAGGCAGCTGCATCTTGGTCACGTCTTCCACCAGCGAGGCGATGGAGAGGTCACCACCGACTACCCCGCCAGAAACCGGCTGGGCCAGGGTCACCACCATGATGTTGTAGGCCACGTCGAGATAGGGCTTGGTGACAATCAGGCCACCTTTGCTCATCGCCTCCTGATACCAGCCACGAGAGCGCGGGTCGTAGCCATCGCGGTTGATGGAGGGATCGGAGTCATTCATCTTGCCGCTGCTCTCACCGAAATAGGTGAGCTGGAAACGGCCGGAGACTTGTGCCTGTTGCAAGGCATTGAGGGGGTCGGCACCGGCCTTGCTGCCGAGCGCCTGGATCACGTCGCGACGGGCTGCGAGCCAGTCGCTGACACGCTCGGCCTGCTGGGTACCCAGCCGTTGCAACTGCTCCTGGCTGCCTTGCAGCAACAGGGACTTCTGGCTGCTATAGCTCTGCCAGGAGAGCAACAAAATCACCAACGAAAGGGCGATCACCACTGACAACAGTATCTTCTGCTTGAGTGACAGGTTTTTCATCATGTGTTCTTCTTATTGAGGTGAGGAGCGGGTTTTTCCCTAAATTGCACAACACTACACGTAGTCATTAGCGACCCGAATGGCCAAAACTGAACCTGAAAATGGGTCGGCGGGCGATATTTTCTACCGAGGTGGAGAAAAGTGCACCAGAAATTGACGGCATGAGCCGCACAAGCCAAGGCAACCCTGTTTATTCCTTCCACAATTGGCTAGAATATCCCGTTTTTAAATCACATCGACCCTGAGAGTTTTCACGATGTTCGAAGTTAATCCCGTATTAAATAAACTTAAGGAGCTGTCTGAGCGGACCGAGCTTCTTAGGGGGTACCTTTGACTATGACGCCAAGAAAGAGCGTCTAGAAGAGGTCAACGCCGAGCTGGAACAGCCGGACGTATGGAATGAACCCGAGCGCGCACAGGCGCTGGGCAAAGAGCGCGTCGCGCTGGAAAACGTGGTCGGCACCATCGACACCCTGACCCAGGGCGTGGATGACGTCGAGATGCTGGTGAGCCTGGCCGTGGAAGGGGAAGACGAAGAGACCTTCAACGAAGCCATCGCCGAATCCGAACAGCTGGAAGCCAAGCTGGTGGATCTCGAATTCCGCCGCATGTTCTCCGGTCAGCACGACGGCTCCGACTGCTATATCGATATTCAATCCGGCTCCGGTGGTACCGAAGCACAGGATTGGGCCAACATGGTACTGCGCATGTACCTGCGCTGGGGCGATGCCCACGGCTACAAGCCCGAGCTGATTGAATGCTCCGAAGGCGACGTGGCCGGCATCAAGTCCGCAACAATCAAGTTCACCGGCGAATATGCGTTCGGCTGGCTGCGTACCGAAACCGGCGTACACCGTCTGGTTCGCAAGTCCCCGTTCGATTCCGGTGGCCGTCGTCACACCTCCTTCTGTTCTGTGTTCGTCTACCCCGAGATCGACGACGATATCGATATCGAGATCAACCCGGCGGATCTGCGGATCGACGTCTACCGCGCCTCCGGTGCCGGTGGTCAGCACGTTAACCGAACCGAATCCGCGGTGCGTATTACCCACGTTCCGACCGGTGTCGTGGTACAGTGCCAGAACGACCGTTCCCAGCACAAAAACAAAGACCAGTGTATGAAGCAGCTGAAAGCCAAGCTCTACGAGCTGGAAATTCAGAAGCAGAACGCTGAGAAACAAGCCCTGGAAGAGACCAAGTCTGATATCGGTTGGGGCAGCCAGATCCGTTCCTATGTGCTGGATGACTCCCGTATCAAGGATCTGCGCACCGGCGTCGAAACCCGTAATACCCAATCGGTGCTCGACGGTGACTTGGACAAGTTTATCGAAGCCAGCCTGAAATCAGGTCTGTAAACAAGCAGGAATCACCATGTCTGAACAAACCATCACTCCGGAAGTCGACCAAACTCTCGAACTCAACAACGAGATGACCGAGCGTCGTTCCAAGCTGGCCGCCCTGCGCGCCCAGGGTAATCCTTTCCCCAACGACTTCCGTCGCGACAGCCTCTCTGGCGATCTGCACGCAGAGTTCGACGACAAAAGCGCCGAGGAGCTGACGAGCCTGGGTAAACGGGTGAAGATTGCCGGTCGCATCATGACCCGCCGGATCATGGGCAAGGCTTCTTTCGCCACCCTGCAGGACATGGCCGGCAAGATCCAGGTCTACGTCACCCGTGACGACCTGCCGGAAGGTTTCTACAACGAGCAGTTCAAGAAGTGGGATCTGGGCGACATCGTGGGTGTCGAAGGTACCCTGTTCAAGACCCAGACCGGTGAGCTCTCCGTTCACGTTTCCGATATCCGCCTGCTGACCAAGGCGCTGCGTCCGCTGCCCGAGAAGCACAAAGGCCTGACCGACCAGGAAGCTCGCTGCCGCCAGCGCTACCTGGATCTGATCGCCAACGAAGAGTCCCGCAAGACCTTCATGATCCGCACCCAGGTGGTTGCCGGTATCCGCAAGTTCTTCAACGAAAAGCGCTTCATGGAAGTGGAAACCCCGATGATGCAAGTCATCCCGGGTGGTGCCTCCGCGCGTCCGTTCGTCACTCACCACAATGCGCTGGACATCGACATGTACCTGCGTATCGCTCCGGAGCTCTATCTGAAGCGTCTGGTGGTCGGTGGTTTCGAGCGTGTCTACGAGATCAACCGCAACTTCCGTAACGAAGGTATCTCGGTTCGTCACAACCCCGAGTTCACCATGATCGAGTTCTACATGGCCTACGCCGACTACATCGATCTGATGGACCTGACCGAAGAGCTGCTGCGCACCTTGGCACAGGACATTCTGGGCGACACCAAGATCCGTTACGCCAAAGAGGGCGAAGAGGGTCTGACCATCGATTTCGGTCAGCCGTTCCAGCGCCTCACCATGGTCGAGTCCATCCTGAAGTTCAACCCGGATGTAACTCTGGACGATCTGGCTACACTCGAGAGCGCCAAGGCCGTTGCCAAGCGTCTGCACATCGAGCTGATGAAGGGTTGGGAGCTGGGCCACGTGATCACCGCGATCTTCGAAGAGACCGTGGAGCACATGCTGCTGCAACCGACCTTTATCACCGAGTACCCGGCTGCCGTTTCTCCGCTGGCTCGTCGCAACGACGTGAATCCGGACGTAACCGACCGCTTCGAATTCTTCATCGGTGGCCGCGAGCTGGCCAACGGCTTCTCCGAGCTGAACGATGCAGAAGATCAGGCCAAGCGCTTCCAGGATCAGGTTGATCAGAAAGAAGCAGGCGACGACGAAGCCATGTTCTACGACGCCGACTTCGTCACCGCACTGGAACACGGCCTGCCGCCGACTGCCGGTCAGGGTATCGGTATCGACCGTCTGGTCATGCTGTTCACCAACAGCCACACCATCCGTGACGTCATTCTGTTCCCGGCCTTGCGTCCGCAGAAGTAAGGCCCACAGAAGTCAGCTACATCCCTTGGGTCAATCCCGAGCGTGATAGCCCATAAAAACGCCCCGCGACTGCGGGGTGTTTTTTTATAATGCTCACAACAATTGACGAATGCTTACCGCTTATGAGGCTGGCGGTAGCAGCCAATCTCCCTGCCACAAGGTGACGGCCTGACCGGCCATCAGTACCCGCGCCTCCTGCAGTTCAAGCCGCAACTCACCACCACGGGCCGAAATCTGACGGGCCCGCAGTTGCCGTTTACCAAGCCGTTCGGCCCAAAAGGGCGCCAGAGCGCAGTGGTTGGAACCAGTAACCGGATCCTCATCGACGCCCACCCAAGGGGCGAAATAGCGGGAAACAAAGTCATGGTTCGGGCCGTTTGAGGGTGCCGTAACTATCACCCCCCGTCCCGGCAAAGCACGCAGAGCATGAAAATCTGGCAAAAGCGCACGGATCTCCTCTTCACTTGCCAGCTCCAGCAAGAACTTGGCCCCGACCGCCAAGGTCTGTCGTGGCTGGCAACCAAGCACGGCAGCATAGGCGGGATCCAGCGTCAGTGGCGTCAACGCGATACGCGGAAAATCAAGCCAAATCCACTCCCCTTCGCGCCGGGCCAGCAGCTCACCACTACGGGTCTCGAAGTGGATAGTCTCGTGTGCAGCTACCGCCCCTGTATGCCACAACACATGAGCAGCCGCCAAGGTGCCATGACCGCAGAGATCAACCTCGACTTTCGGCGTAAACCAGCGCAACTGATAATGGGCCCTGCCAAGTTGCACCAGAAAGGCCGTCTCGGAGAGATTGAACTCGGCCGCCATCGCCAACTGGCTGGCATCAGGCAGGGCTGCTCCCAATACGACCACCGCGGGATTGCCACCAAGGGGCTGCTGACTGAACGCATTGACATGAAACAATCGGATATTCGACATGGCACTTCCTGTGTTATCAAGTGGCTCTCATTTAACGCTCTTTATACCACGCCCCTCTTTTGCTGCGGGAACAGGCGTACCTCTGCCCCTTTAATGCATTAATAGAATAAAGAAGATATTTTTATTCTTTGTTGTTAGCCAACACGCCCTTTAATCTGGCCAAAAATCAGACCATGGAAGACGCGTGTGATGCAATTGAAGGATTCCCCATTCAACCTCTCCCCCCTCTCTGACGAGCAGCAACGTCAGCTGGGTCAGGTAATCTCGACCCTCAATACCCAGCAACTGGCCTGGGTGAGCGGATATCTCTACGGCCTCTCCCAGAGCGGTCACCAGAACGTTGCTGCCAGCGCCGCCGTGGCTGCGCCCAGCGGCAGCCTGACCATTCTCTACGGCTCCCAGACAGGCAACGCCAAAGGGGTCGCCACTGCCATCAAGGCGCAGGCCGAGGCCCGCGGTCTACCGGTCACCCTAGCGTCGATGACCGACTATAAACCCAAGCAGCTCAAGAAAGAGAGCCATCTGCTGGTGGTAGTGAGCACTTACGGGGAGGGTGAACCGCCGGAGAACGCCGTCGATCTGTTCGAGCAGCTTAAAAAAGGCAAGCTTGGCAAGCTGGACGGCCTCAAGTTCGCGGTGCTGGGGCTGGGTGACAGCTCCTACGAATTTTTCTGCCAGACCGGCAAAGATTTTGATAACTTCCTCGCCACCGCAGGGGCCGAGCGCATTTATGAGCTCGCCAGCCTCGATGTGGATTATCAGGATGCCGCCAAGGCGTGGGGCGAGCAGGCACTCAATGCCATTGCTGCGACCCTCTCTACCGGTGTGGCCAGCAGCTGCGTGGCAAGTGCGGTGCAGCAGGCGGTTGGCCACAGCCAATACAGCAAGGAGAACCCCTTCCCTGCCCACCTGTCGGTCAATCAGAAGATCACCGGCCGGGATTCCACCAAGGATATCCGCCATATCGAGATCAATCTGGCCGACTCCGGCATCACCTATCAACCGGGTGATGCCCTCGGCATCTGGTTCGACAATGACGCCGAACTGGTGGGCGAAGTGCTGGCCCTGACCGGCCTCTCTGGCGATGAAGCCACGGCCCACGGCTCCTTGCGCGCAGCCCTGACCAGTCACTTCGAACTGACCCGGCTGCACGGCAGCTTTATCACAGGGCTCGCTGACATATCGGATAATGCGGCGCTGAAAGATCTGGCTGGCGACAAGGCCCAGGTCAATGCACTGGTCGCCTCTGCCCAGGTGGTGGATGTGCTGAAACGCTTCCCGACCGCCCTCACGGCCGAGCAGCTGATCGGGTTGCTGCGCCCCCTCACCCCGCGCCTATACTCCATCGCCTCCGCCCAGAGCGAAGTGGAAGAGGAGGTGCACCTGACCGTCGGCGTGGTGCGCTACCGCCAAGAAGATGGCACAGTGCGCAGCGGCGCCGCCTCCTCCTATCTGGCGGATCGGCTGATTGAGGATGGCGAGGTGCGGGTATTCGTGGAGCACAACGACAACTTCCGCCTGCCTGCCAACCCAGATACCCCCGTCATCATGGTGGGTCCGGGCACCGGCATCGCCCCGTTCCGTGCCTTTATGCAGGAGCGGGAAGCCCAAGGTGCCGAGGGCAAGAACTGGCTCTTCTTCGGCAACCCCCACTTTACCCAGGATTTCCTCTATCAGGTGGAGTGGCAGCGTTATGTGAAATCGGGGCTGCTGTCGAAGATCTCCCTAGCCTTCAGCCGGGATCAGGCCAACAAGATCTATGTGCAGGACCGTCTGCGTGAAGCGGGCCAGGAGCTCTACCAGTGGCTGGAAGCAGGCGCTCACTTCTATGTGTGTGGTGACGCCAACAAGATGGCCAAGGATGTGCAGGAGGCCCTGCTGGATGTAATTGCCGAACACGGCCACAAGAGCCGTGAGGAAGCAGAAGAGTATTTGAGCGAATTGCGTCGTGCCAAACGTTATCAAAGGGATGTCTATTGATGAGCAAACAACCTATTTCTCACCCAAAAGCGGGACCGGTCGAAGGGCCGCTGGCCGACAACGAGCGCCTCAAGCGTGAGAGCAACTTCCTGCGTGGCACCATTGAGCAAGATCTGCAGGATCCACTCACCGGCGGCTTCAACGGCGACAACTTCCAGCTGATCCGCTTTCACGGCATGTACCAGCAGGATGACCGCGACATCCGCCCGGAGCGCGCCGCCCAGAAGCTGGAACCGCTGCACAACGTCATGCTGCGTGCCCGCCTGCCGGGTGGGATCATCACCCCGGCCCAGTGGCAGATCATCGACAAATTTGCCGAAGAGCACAGCCTCTACGGCAGCATCCGCCTGACCACCCGTCAGACCTTCCAGTTCCACGGGGTATTGAAACGCGACATCAAGCTGATGCACCAGATCCTCAACAGCACCGGCATCGATTCCATCGCCACCGCCGGCGATGTGAACCGCAACGTGCTCTGCACCAGCAACCCGGTGGAGTCCGAGCTGCATCAGGAGGCCTACGAGTGGGCCAAGAAGATCTCCGAGCACCTGCTGCCCAAGACCCGCGCCTACGTGGAGATCTGGCTGGACGGTGAAAAGCTCGGGGGCGATGAGGAGCCGATCCTGGGTTCCAACTACCTGCCGCGCAAATTCAAGACGACCGTGGTGATCCCGCCTCACAATGACGTGGATATCCACGCCAACGATCTCAACTTCGTGGCGATTGCCGAACATGGCAAGCTGGTAGGCTTTAACGTGCTGGTGGGCGGCGGGCTGGCCATGACCCACGGCGACACCAGCACCTACCCGCGCAAGGCGAGCGACTTTGGCTTTATTCCGCTCTCCCACGTGCTGGAGGTGGCGGCCGCCGTGGTCAGCACCCAGCGCGACTGGGGCAACCGGGTCAACCGCAAGAACGCCAAGACCAAGTACACCCTGGAGCGCGTTGGCGTCGAGGCTTTCAAGGCAGAGGTCGAGAGCCGCGCCGGCATCCAGTTCGGGCCGGTTCGTCCCTATGAGTTCACCAGCCGTGGCGATCGCTTCGGTTGGGTCGAGGGGATCGACGGCAAGCATCACCTCACCCTGTTTATCGAGAATGGCCGCCTGCTGGACTTCCCGGGCAAGCCGCTCAAAACCGGCATGCTGGAGATCGCCAAGGTGCATCAGGGGGATTTTCGCCTGACCGCCAACCAGAACCTGATCATCGCAGGGGTGCCTGCCAGCGAGAAAGCCCGCATCGAAGAGCTGGCGCGCCAGTACGGCCTGCTGGATGACGGCGTGAGCGAGCAGCGCAAGCAGTCCATGGCTTGTGTGGCACTGCCTACCTGCCCGCTAGCGATGGCCGAGGCGGAGCGCATGCTGCCAGCGTTTGTCACCGACATCGAGGGCTTGCTCACCAAGCATGGGCTAGCCGATGACGCCATCGTCTTCCGGGTCACCGGCTGCCCCAACGGCTGCGGCCGCGCCATGCTGGCGGAAGTAGGTCTGGTGGGCAAGGCACCCGGCCGCTACAACCTGCATCTGGGGGGCAATCTGGAAGGCACTCGCATTCCGCGCCTCTATCAGGAGAACATCACCGAGCCGCAGATCCTGGCCGAACTGGACGCGTTGATCGGCCGCTGGGCCACCGAGCGAAATCAGGGTGAGTGCTTCGGCGACTTCGTGATCCGGGTTGGGGTAATTGCCCCCGTTATCGATTCTGCGAGGGACTTCTATGCCGCTTAATCTGCCGCTTAATGTCACTGAAGATGGCCGCCTTGACCTGCAGGCGCTGCTGGCCCTCGGCCGTGAGGAGCAAGTCGAGGCACTCGCGCCCCTCAACCAGGAGCTGGATACCATGAGTGCCCCCGAGCGGGTGCGCTGGGCCCTGGCCAATCTGCCGGGGGAGCATGTGCTCTCCTCCAGTTTCGGTATTCAGGCGGCGCTGATGCTCCATCTGGTGAGCCGCGAGCGGGCCGACGTGCCAGTAGTGCTGACCGATACCGGTTATCTCTTCCCCGAGACCTACCGTTTCATCGACGAGCTGACCGGGCGCCTCGCGCTCAACCTGAAGATCTACCGGGCCGAGCTCAGCCCTGCCTGGCAAGAGGCTCGCTTCGGTCTCCTATGGGAGCAGGGGGTGGAGGGGATCACCCGCTACAACCAGCTCAACAAGGTGGAGCCGATGGACCGCGCCCTGCGTGAACTGGGGGCCCAGACCTGGTTCTCCGGCCTGCGCCGGGAGCAGTCCGGCAGCCGTGGCAAGCTGCCGGTGCTGGGCATCCAGCGCGGCCGCTTCAAGTTCCTGCCGGTGATCGACTGGAGCAACAAGGATGTCTTCTACTACTTCAAGGAGTTCGACCTCCCCTACCACCCGCTGTGGGAGCAGGGTTACCTGTCGGTGGGCGATATCCACACCACCGCCAAGTGGGAGCCGGGCATGAGCGAGGAGCAGACCCGCTTCTTCGGCCTCAAGCGCGAGTGCGGCCTGCACGAGGAAAATGGCGAGAACGACGGCTCAGGCATCTGAGCCAAGCTGTCCACCCGCACGGCTTTCATAAAAAAACGCCCGGCAACAGCCGGGCGTTTTAATTTGCGCAAAAGGGTGGCATTCCACCCCTCATTACTTGGCGGCGCGCGCCTGGGTCAGCCAGTCGTTCACCAGCACCTCGTGGCCCTTGAGCCAGGCGTCGGCGTGACGCTCCACATCCGCCGGCTTGTTCTGCCCCTTGTTCATCAGGCCGTTCTGCACGTTGATGTCATTGAGCGGAAGCTTGACGATGGAGAACAGCCTGGCGGCTGCCGGGTTGGCCTCGGCGAACTGCTTGTTGGCCACTATATGCATGGTGTTGACCGGGAAGCCATAGTTCTTGCCGTTCGGCAGCCGGGTCTTGGCCGCATCAGGGCCGTCGGCTGGCACCTCCAGCCACACCACGTCCTTGCCCGGCACCAGCTCGCTGCTGAGCCAGTAGGGGGTCCAGGTGTAGTAGAGCACCGGCTTGCCGGCCTGGTAACGGGCACGGGTATCGGCGATCAGCGCCGCGTAGTTGCCCTGCTTGTGGGTGACGGTCGGGGTCAGGCCGAACCCGGCCAGATGACGGTTGATCGCCTCTTCGCAGCCCCAGCCCGGGTTGCAACCCACCAGGTCGGCCTTGCCGTCGCCATCGCCGTCAAACAGCGCCGCCAGCTTGGGATCCTTGAGCTGACCCAGATTGGTGATGCCGTAGCGAGTCGCGGTCTGCTTGTCGATGAGATAGCCCTGGGCGGCCCCGGCCACATAGGTGCCCTCACGGAAGAACACCTTGTCGCCGCCAGCCTGCTCATACTTGTTGTTTTGCAGCGGTATCCAGTTGAAGGCGAGGAAGGTGCCATCCCCCTGCGCCACCGAGGCGTAGGCCACGTTGTAATCCACCTCCTGGGCCGGCTGGACGTCATAGCCGAGGCGCGCCATCAGCTTGCTGACCAACAGGGTCTGAAAACTCTCCTCCGGCAACGAGCTCTGCAGGGGCTGGACGCGCACTCCCTCCCCCGGCAGCTCGGTGCTGGCCATGGCGAGCGGGCCGAGCAGTTGGGAGCTCAACAGCAGGGAACCCAGGGTCAGCGTCTTGGTAATGAGCCTCATGCATTTACTCCTTTGTAATCGATAGACTTGTCGCGGCCGAGCAGGCGCAGCAGCAGGGCGGCGGGGCCGCGCTGATACCAGCGGCCGGTACGACTGCGATCCGGCTGTCCCATCGCCTGGGTCAGGCGGTCGAGCACGATGGCCAGCAATACGATGCCGAGGCCGCCGATGGAGGCGAGCCCCATGTCGAGCCGGCCGATGCCGCGCAGCACCATCTGGCCGAGGCCCCCCACCGCAATCATGGAGGCGATCACCACCATGGAGAGTGCCAGCATCAGGGTCTGGTTGACCCCAGCCATGATGGTGGGCATGGCGAGCGGCAGTTGTACCTTGAACAGCAGCTGAGAGGGGCTGGCACCGAACGAGTGGGCCGCCTCAACCAGATCCGCAGGCACCTGGCGAATGCCCAGCATGGTCAGCCGGATCATCGGCGGCAGCGCGAAGATGACGGTCACCACCACCCCGGGCACGTTGCCGATACCGAACAGCATGACGATGGGGATGAGGTAGACGAAGGCCGGGGTAGTCTGCATCGCATCCAGCAGCGGCCGGGTCCAGCGCGACAGTCGCTCGCTCCTCGCCAGCAGGATGCCGACCGGCAGCCCGATCAGCACGCAGAAGAACAGCGAGGTCAGCACCAGCGACAGGGTCACCATGGCATCGGACCAGGCGCCGATAAGGCCCACCACCACTAGCGAGAACAGGGTTCCCAGCGCCATGCGAGCGTTCACCAGTTGCCAGGCGATCAGGGTCAGCAGACCGATCATCAGGGTGGAAGGTACCGTCTGCAGCAGATGGGTCATGCCGCCCAGCGCCAGCTCCACCGGTGCACGGATCAGCTGAAACACGGGACGCAGGTTGTCCACCAGCCAGCCGATGCCATCCTCGACCCAGCTGTCCAGTGGCACCAACGCCTGCTGGAAGGGATCCAGCCAGTCGACGGCAGCTGTGGTATCCACCGTCTCGATCTGGTTCTGCCAGTCGGTGGCGGCGGTGGCGGTATCACTCCAGGGATCGGCCACCTCGATGGCACTAGAAGCCGTGGCGCCCCAAGGGTCGGCCGCCACCTCATCGGCACGCAGGGCGGGGCTCGCTAGCAGCACCAGGGCCAGCAGCCCGCTCAGTAAAAAATTGGGATTCATCAGCTTCATGCCGGGGTACTCCTGTCCAGGGTGTTCAGCAGGTTGGCCTTGGAGATGAGGCCAAGATAAGTGCCATCCTCCTCGACCACGGGCACCTGACAGGGGGCGGCCGCCACCTGGCTGATCAGTTCGTTGAGGGCGGTGTCCGCCATAATGGGCCGGATGTCCGCCAGCAGCGCCTGCTCCAGGCTGCCTTTGGCCCTGACTGCATGACCGAGCGACTCCACCGAGACGACCCCGATGAAGCGACGCCGGCGATCCACCACGTAACCGAACTCCCGCTCCTGCTCCTTGAGCTGGCGCAGGGCGTTGCCCGGCCCGTCGGTGGTGTGCTTCTTGATGAGCGGCATCTGCTTGCGGCTGGCCACGTCGCGGGCGCTGAACACGTTGGCCAGATCCACCCCGCGAAAGAAGGCGCGCACATAGTCATTGGCGGGCTGGTTGAGGATCTCGTCCGGGGTGCCGACCTGCACCAGCTGGCCGTCCTGCATGATGGCGATGCGATCGCCGATACGCATCGCCTCGTCCAGATCGTGAGAGATGAAGACGATGGTGCGCTGCTGGCTGGCCTGCAGCTTGAGCAGCTCGTCCTGCATCTCGGTGCGGATCAGCGGATCCAGCGCCGAAAAAGCCTCGTCCATCAGCAGGATGTCAGGGTCGTTGGCGAGTGCGCGGGCCAGGCCGACCCGCTGCTTCATGCCGCCGGAGAGGGCATCGGGGAAGGCATCGATCCACTGACCCAACCCCACCTGATGGAGCGTCTGGCGGGCGCTCTGCTGGCGCTCCGCCAGCGGCACACCGGCCAGCTCCAGCCCGAAGGCGGTGTTTTCAAGCACGCTCAGGTGCGGCATCAGGGCGAAGGACTGGAATACCATGCTGATCTTCTTGCGCCGCACCTGACGCAGCTCGCCGTCGGAGATGGCGGCGATGTCCTCGCCATCGATCAGTACCTGGCCGCGGGTCGGCTCGATCAGCCGGTTGAAGAGACGCACCAGGGTGGATTTGCCCGAGCCGGAGAGGCCCATCACCACGAAGATCTCCCCTTCGTCGATGGCCAGATTGACATCCTGGACCCCCAGGGTCTGCCCGGTTTTTTGCAGGATGCTGGCGCGGTCATGCCCTTTCGCCAGCAATTTGAACGCTTTTTCCGGCTGATCGCCGAAGATTTTGTAGAGTGATTTAACCTCGAGTTTGACTGTCATACTGTCCTTTTTTCATGGTCGACATCTTGGTGATTAACCTGCCGAACGCGAGCCAACTGCTTTTTACACTAAGCAATAAACACCCAAAACAAAAGAACCAATAGAGTCCCCAAAAGCAAACCACAAAATAAACAATTGATTTTAAAAAGTTATTTTTATCAATAAAAACCGAACAAAGCCTGGTCTTATCCATAAAATCTTCCATATAAAACGAAGATGCACTGGGAAAAATCATTCAAAAACAATCAAAAAAGCGCAAGAAAATGCAGGTTAATGACGGTAACTGTGTGACGCGCCATCCAAATAATCAACAGCGACCAAATAATTACACATCTAACTATTTATTGGTCACAATGAGGACAGATTGGGGGACAAGAAAAGGAGCAGAGGAGGGGCAGAGCAGAGGATGAAGGTGCGTTCACACGCCGCGATGAGATCGCCCTGCCACCTCTGGACAATCGGCCTGCTGGCACGGAGCTTCTGGCAAATAGCCCGTGCGAAAAAAGCCCCTTGTGCAACACAAGGGGCTATCAGCCAGAGCGGTAACGCCGCCCGTCAACGCCGCTGCCAGGTTTCGAAACAGTAGAAGTGGGGATTCTTCTCGTCAGGCTGATGTGACTCGCGCTCGATGCACGACCAGTCGCCCTCGTCGAAGGCCGGAAAGCGGGTATCACCCTCCACCGCCAGATCGATGCGGGTCAGATAGAGCCTGTCGGCCCGTGGCAGCAGCTGGCCGTAGAGATGACCGCCTCCGATCACCATCAGCTCGGCCACGTCACTGCCGGCCAGCAGCGCCAGCGCCGCGTCCACCGAGTCGATCACCTCCACGCCGTCGGCCCGGTAGTCGGGGTTGCGGCTGATCACCAGATTGCGCCGTCCGGGTAGCGGTCGACCGATGGATTCGAAGGTTTTGCGCCCCATCAATACCGGTTTACCGAGGGTGACACGCTTGAAGTGAGCCAGATCGGCAGGCAGATGCCAGGGCATCTGGTTGTCCTTGCCGATCACCCTGTCGTGGGCCATGGCGGCAATCATGGAAATCTTCATGGGGCCTCTCACCGTCTGTCAGATTATGGGGCGGTTACGGTACACGACCAGAGAGGGGATCGCCAAACCGAAACTGAGGGCACCGACGATAAAGAGCGCCTTGAGGCCGTTCTCCACCGCACTCTGGATCAACTCCATGGTCACGCCATTGATGTTGAGCTCCACTACCGCAATCATGGTCTTGAAGGCATAGCTGCCCGGGATCATCGGAATAATGGAGGCAACGCTGAACACCGGACGCGGCGCCAGCAGACGGCGCGACCAATAGACGCAGACAAAGCCGACCGTGGTCGCTGCCGCCAGCGTCGCCCACTCGATGGGCATGCCGTAGTGGATCAGCAGGGTACGCAAGCTGTGGGCCAGTGCGCCGCCCATGGCGCAATACTTCAGCATCCGTGGCGGCACGTTGAACAGCATGGCAAACCCCACCGCTGGAATGGAGGACCAGAAGGCATCCTTGGCCAGTAGCCAGAGCAAATCCATCATACTTTCCACCCCCAGATCCCGGTGACCGACATGGCCAAAATGATACCTATGGCAGCGCTGATGGTCAGCAGGGTCGCGGTCCCCCAGCGGGCCAGCCCCATGTTGAAGTAGCCCTTCACCATGTCGGAGACGGCATTGATCAGCGGAAAGCCCGGCACCAGCAGCAGCACGCTGGCCGCCATGGCGAGATAGGGCTGGTCACCCCAGTTAAAGAAGGTGGCGCTGGAGGAGAGCAAGGTGGCAATAAAGCCGGTGGCGGCAAAGTTGATGAGCGGGCTGTGGTGATGGCGGGCCATCAGCTGGCGCACCCGCATCGCCACGGCAGACGAGAAACAGGTAACCAGGAAGATGGGCCAGTCACCGCCAAACAGCAGGCTGAAGGCGCCGCAAGAGAGCCCTACCATGGGGACCACCAGCCAGGGGTGATAGTGAAAGGGGGCGATGGCCTCGAGCCGCTGGCGCACTTCACGGGCACCGATCAGCTCTTTCTCCGCCATGATGCAGATCCGCTGGATCTCGCACACCACCTGCATGTTGATGCCATGCTCGCGCACCCGCCGAGTGGTGGTGACACAGCTGCCCTGATAGAGACTGGTGAGCACAATGGCGCTCGACGAGATAGCCATTTCGACACTCTCCAACCCCAGCGCCATCCCCAGTCGCACCGTGGTCTGTTCGATGATCCGGCTCTCCGCCCCGAACTGGGCCAACAACTGACCCACCTTGACGATAATGCGGGTGATCTCTGTCTGTTGCTCCCGCGACAACACCCGTCTTGGTGTGATACTTCTCATAATCCCTTCGAGTCGTAGCAATAAAAATTTCGGCCATATTAGCCTAACTTTTACCGTTATTCACCCACCTCAATCACAACCTGACTAATAATTTATTACAAGAAGGAGAAAAGAGATTACAGCACAAATACATTACGACCAACATTAAAAACCATAACAATCAGGTCGTCAGCAATTCCCTTTATTATGACCTCACCGATTTGGCTGAAATATCAACCAAGGAGTTTCTTGCAGATTATTTACGACGTCGATAGTCCGCCAGACGGATTATTTTACCACTGCCATCGTTTTCAGGCGGAGGCTCTCCCTCTTCTCTGAACTGGATCATTTCGCTGCGCATCAGATAAAAGGATTCCCGCATCATGTTGGCAATCCGGATACAGCTGTCTAGATTGTTTTTAGCCAGCCGACGCTGACCATCAATCTTGAACTGCAATCCGCGCAGACGGCGCTGCTGATCGGGGCTCGCACGGGCCATCAACTGGTCGATCTGCTGCTCCAGGATCGCATCCAGCCGGGAAGGCTCTCTCGCGGCCAACTCCTTCAGGGTGTCAAAATCAGGCAACTCCATATGCCCTCCTTGGCGACTATTGCTGGCAACACACTGCGGTACCACACCATCACGTCCCAGCCATATAAATCTGTATATACGACGCGGCTAAAAAGGGTTCAATCCATCCACTGGGGACTAAACCGGACAATGGTCACTACGAGGGTGTCTATCTATTTTAATTGTGTTTGGAAACAAGCGATTGTTTTTAATTCAGGCGAGATAAAACACTTATACATTTTAGGTTGTGATTTTCTGTTTTTTATTGCAAATAAAAATCCGGGTGGCCTTATTTTGCTTCATTCGACACTTTATTCTTCCCTCACCGACCCGCGTCATCTCCTGACGGTTTAACATATCCCACTGATTATGTTATTTTAATTGCCACTTTTATCGGACATTCAAGAGCAGACCATGAGCAAGGCAAAAATCGGTATCGTCACCGTCAGCGATCGCGCCAGCGCGGGTATCTATGAAGACCTCTCCGGCAAGGCCATCATCGACACCCTGAACGCCTATCTGACCTCGGAGTGGGAACCTGTCTATCAGGTGATCCCCGATGAACAGGATCAGATTGAAGCGACCCTGATCCGGCTGGCGGATGAAGAGCAGTGTTGTCTCATCGTCACCACAGGCGGCACCGGCCCGGCCAAGCGGGATGTCACGCCGGAAGCGACCGAAGCGGTGTGTGATCGCATGATGCCGGGCTTTGGCGAGCTGATGCGGGCCGAATCCCTCAAGTTTGTGCCGACCGCCATTCTGTCGCGCCAGACAGCCGGACTGCGCGACGACACCCTGATCGTCAATCTGCCGGGCAAGCCCAAATCGATCCGCGAGTGTCTGGATGCAGTATTCCCCGCCATCCCCTACTGCATCGATTTGATGGAAGGGCCGTATCTCGAGTGCGATGAAACTGTCATCAAGCCATTTCGGCCGAAAAAATAGCAAAGCCGACCATAAAAAATAATGGCGAGCCACGGCTCGCCATTATTTTTAGCTCATCTGTTCGTGCAGACAAAATGCATCGATTATTTACGGCCGAATACTTTTACGCCCGCTTTGCTGCGCTCTGAATTACCGTACACTTCGATCTTTTTCACACAACGACGCGAACCCAGTGATTTCCACTCGGTCTCTTTATCACTGCTCATCTCCCGATCGAAGCGAATGGTTTTGGTACGATCACCACCATAGGTCACCACCACCCGATCCAGGGTCAAATCACGTTCCGCCTTCACCTTGATATATTTGGTCTGACGGCAAATCACCAAAGGAATTGTCGCACCATGATCACCGGCCCCCAGCAAAATAGTCCGCCCCAGCGTGAACTGATCATCGCCAGCATGGCTGGCTGACGCCACCACCAGCAAGACACCACCCAGCAGGGTGCGCGCGGAAAAACGGGAATTCCAGATAGACATCAGGGACATAACACCTCCAATAAAAAACGGAGTGCAATAATACGGACCGAACCATAACGGAAGCTGTACCCGAACGCGCATTTGCGGCGAAAGAGGGGCGATTGCCTGAGAAAATGGAGGAATTTGCCGGTAAAAATGTGAAGGGCCGCATATTGCGGCCCTGACTGCATATGAGCGCTCAACGCTCCATGATCTGGGTCACATCTTCTTTATTGATCATCACCTCACGCCCTTCATGATCGTAATAGCGATACATACCGGTACTCTCGTCCAGCTTGGGCTTGCTCTCTGTGGTGATCATCTTGCCATCCTTGGTGCTCATGATGTATTGGGAGCTGCATGCTACCAGCCCCAGGGCGCACACCAGGATCATCATCAGTTTTTTCATAGGCGCACTCTTCTCCTTTCACCCTCACCACGAGGGTGTCATATCCAGCCTACTCCAATCCGGCAGGCAGTCGGAAAATTGCACAATAAAGTGAGATCACCATCAAAAATCAGTTACTTGCGACCACCCGGTTTGCCACTGCTACCGGTACCGGAACCACAGCCAAGTGCCAGCCGATCTGCCGCGACTCTGGCCTGCACCAGACCATAGCCATAGCTGTTGTCCCGTCCGACAGCCCCCAGATCCTGGGCGCTGCTGCGCAGGGTCTGGCGCAGTTGATCATTGCTGCACTCCAGCCGCTGTGACCAGGCCAGGGTGGCGACCCCGACCACATGAGGGGTCGCCATCGAGGTACCGCTGTAGCTGGCGTAACCACTCGGCACGGTCGACAGCACAGCAACACCGGGGGCCGCCAGCTCCACCTGATCGTTGCGTTGCGAGAAATAAGCCAACTGCTTGCTGCCATCGATAGCAGCCACGCTCACCACACTGCTGTAAGAGGCGGGATAGGACTTGCTGGTGTTGCCCGCATTGCCCGCCGCCGCCACACTCAACACATTCTGGCTGTAAGCCTGATTGAACGCCTGCTCTTCCGTCTTGCTGGGCACATTGCCCCCTAGGCTCATATTGATGACCATGCGAGTAAAGCCACGACTGCTCATCCCCTGCTTGCAGGCATTGAGAGCCCCCACCAGGTTGGAGGTATAGGCCCAGCCGTTGGCGCCAAACACCTTGATGATGTGCAGCGGGACACTCTGATTCGGCAAGACACCGACCACGCCTATGTCGTTCCCCCCAATGGCAGCTATGGTGCCTGCCACGTGGGTGCCGTGACCGTTTTCGTCACTGCTCCAGCTGCCTGTACCTGCGTTGTCACTACCCTGCACCTGCGCCCCATGGGGCAGATCCGGGTGATTGCCGCTATAGCCAGAGTCAATGATGCACACCAGCACCTCTCCGGCCATACCATCGCTCAGTTGTGGCGCCTGTACCATGGGAATGCCATAAGGCAGGGTCTCGGCACTGGCATAACGCTTGGCATCCGGCTCCACCCACAGCACGTTGGGGTTGCGCGCCAGCGCTGTCGCTGCAGCAGCTGGCAACCAGAGCGCCAGCGCATGCTGCTCGGGCAGTTGCAGGGCCAGCTCGCCCCCCATCCCTTTGCTTTGGGCCAGCACAGCGGCCTCCGCCCCCGGCTTGAGTTGCACCAGATAACGAGCCCGTTCGGCAGCCATTACCCCCTGTGCCAGTACGCCTGCCACCAGCAGGCCTGTCCATATCCGTCTCATCAGTCACTCCTTCCATCGACCTGATAGCCACCAGCAAAGTGTAGTGGCAGGCTGGCGCAGGTCCGAGCGGATACAAAAAGGCCGGACATCTCTGTCCGGCCTCTTCTTTCAAGCGCAAGAACGCAATCATGACTTGGCAGGCTGACGCTCACCGGTCACGGTCGGGTTCTTGGGATCAGAACTCCACTCGTACCAACCGCCGTCGTAGACGCTGATCTGTTTCCAGTCCATCAGCCAGGCGTAGAAGAAGGCCTCGGAGGCGCGCCAGCCGGTACCGCAGTAGAATGCAGCCTGCTGGGTCGGCTCGATATTCCACTGCTCCCACATGGCGAGGATCTCGCGGGCCGGCTTCATGGTGCCGTCCGGGTTGTGGAAATCACTCATGCTGTTGGCATCCACCCCACCGTGACCCCACTTGGCCCCCGGGATATCGCCCTTCGGCTTGATGTAGCTGTAACCTGAGGTGTTGCCGACAAACTCGTCCCAGGTACGCACGCTGACCAGTGCGCTATCGGGCTTCTTGAGCAGCTCTTTTGCCTGACTTAACGTGGTGTAGTACTCGGGGTGAGCGGGAATGGCCACGCCAAACTCCTTCACCGGCTCATATTTGTTGGGCAGACCGGTTTCGGTGCGCAGGTGCTGGATAAACCAGGCATCCAGACCACCGTCCAGCAGGCGTACATCTTCCACCCCCGCATACATCATCAGGTGCGCGGCACGGGCGGCCGCCATGGTGTTGCGACCGTAAAGGATCACTGTGGTGTCGTGACGGATGCCGTTATCCAGCAGCAGCTTCTTGAGCGCTTCGTCAGAGACCTTGTTCCACAGCGGCTCCTCTTCGAGGCTGTTGGTATCGATATAACCGGCCCCCGGGATGTGGCTGATGAGGTAGGCCTTGGGTGAACCCCAATCCACTTCAAACAGCTTCCAGTCGCCCTTGGGCGCCGCGGCAACTGGCTTGCCCTCTTGCAGATCCGCCAACCAGCGCGGATAGACCAGCTGCTGCCAGCGTGCCAGCGACTCGCGCGGTGCGGCTTGCCACCCTTGCAGCTCGAACAGCTGCTTGATCCCCTGCTTGCGCAGCAGACGGGCCACCTCGGCCACTTCGCGGGACGCACCGTAGAGGGCAACCGGACGATCGGCCTTCAGCCCCTTGATCTCGAGCGCCTTTGGCCACTCTTCATCGCTGTATTTCCACTCGGCAGAGAGGTTCTCGGCACCCGCCACATGGCCGCCCTGCTTCTCCCCTTCCATCGGCCACCCCTGATAGAAGTAGCTGGCGCGGGTATCCAGGATGACCGCCTGTTTGGCCTTGGCATCGGCCAGCGAAAGCGGCGGCAACTCCCCAGCCACGGCGGGCAGGGCACACCAGAGCAGTAAGGTCGCCAGCACGGCCTGCAGGAAGCGAAGATGTCGTTTCATGGTGATTTCTCGATTCATAGTGAACAAGGTTAAAAAATGGAGCGACCCAGCCGCTCGGCCAGCAGCTCCAGCGCCGCCGTGCCCGCCAGCGAGTTGCCGGCTTTGTTGAGCTCGGGCGACCAGACACAGACGCAGAGCTCGCCCGGGATCAGGGCGATGATACCGCCGCCGACCCCCGATTTGCCCGGCATGCCGACCCGATAGGCAAAATCGCCCGCCTCGTCATAGAGGCCGCAGGTGGCGAGCAGGGCGTTGACCTGTTTGGTGGTGCGGGCGGGCAGCAGCGGCACGCTCTCGCCCAGTGGCACACCACGGTTGGCAAGATAGATGAATGCCCGCGCCAGATCGACGCAGCTCATGCGAATGGCACAGGCATTGAAGTAGCTTTGCAGCACCTTGTCCACTTCGTTTTCGAAGTTGCCATAGGCCTTCATCAGATAGGCGATGGCGGCGTTGCGGGCAGAGTGCTGATATTCGGAGCGGGCGACCACCTGATCCGCCATGATGGCCGGATTGCCGGAAAGGCGGCGAGCCAGCTCCAGAGTACGCTGACGCGGTGCAGTGAGGCGGGTCTCCAGCAGATCGCTCACCACCAGCGCTCCGGCATTGATAAAGGGGTTGCGGGGGATCCCCTGCTCGAACTCGAGCTGTACCAGCGAGTTGAAGGGCTGGCCGGAGGGCTCCTTGCCCACCCGGGCCCAGATCTCCTCCTCCTGATAGAGAGTGAGTGCCAGGGTCAGGCTCAGGGCCTTGGAGATACTCTGGATGGAGAAGGGTTCGAAAGAGTCACCGGCGGTGAACAGCTCCCCCTCGACGGTACAGACTGCGATACCAAGCCGATCGGCCGGTACCTGAGCCAGTGCCGGAATGTAGTCGGCCACCTTGCCTTGTCCCAGCAACGGGCGCACCTCTTCAAGGATGCTGGCCAGTAATTCGGATGACAACACCATAAGCAATAAGCGATTCCATGACTAAAACAGCGGTGGAGATCCCATCCCCACTGACAAAAATCCCGCCAGCGGCGGGATTTTTCAGTTACCCACAACAAGGCGCCAGATGCGGCAGCCTTGTATCAGGCCGGTTCACCGTACCAGAGATCGAACAGCTCGGTAACGACCACGGCTTCCATCCCCTTGCCTTCCAGCCAGGATTTGACGGCGGCGCGGTCTTCTTCGGTACACTTGCCCAGTTGCTGGGTGCAGATCATCCCTTCCCAGGCCAGGTGACCGGAGCCGGCAAAAGCCAGTTTACGGGGTTCAACAACCTCATCGATCATCGCATCGACTACCGCATCGATGGTCTCTTCGGCAGTGCCGACCGGGAAGTTGAAACTGATGTCGAAGCCCATTTCCTGGAATTCATCGACGCGCAGTTTCTTGCGCAGGCGGCGGCTACGATTGGCCATGATAGCTCCTCAAGTTAGTTGATACGCTAGGTGTGTTGACGTGCCAGCTTAGCTGACACGCTTGAAAATCAGATCCCAAACCCCGTGGCCAAGACGGTGGCCACGTTGTTCAAATTTGGTCAGCGGACGCCAGTCCGGACGAGGCACCCAGTTGCCGGTGGCAGAGGTATTCTCGTAACCCTCGGCGGCGCTCATCACTTCCAGCATATGCTCGGCATAGTTTTCCCAGTCGGTCGCCATGTGGAACACGCCACCGATGGCCAGCTTCTGGCGAATATCCTGGGCAAACGCAGGCTGTACGATGCGGCGCTTGTGGTGACGGCTCTTGTGCCAGGGATCCGGGAAGAAGAGCTGCAGGCAGGAGAGTGAACCGTTCGGGATCATGTGCTCCAGCACCTCGACCGCATCGTGGCAGATCACCTTCAGATTGGTGACGCCCGCTTCCTGAGCGGTACCCAGACATGCACCCACGCCCGGGGAGTGCACTTCGATGCCAATGAAGTTCTTCTCGGGGGCATTCTTGGCCATCTCCACCAGAGAGGCGCCCATGCCAAAGCCGATCTCCAGCACCACAGGTGCCTCGCGGCCAAACAGTGCGACCAGATCGAGCTGCTTTGGCTCGAAATCGATGCCCATGACCGGCCAGAGCTCTTCCAGGGCCTTCTCCTGCCCTTTGGTCAGGCGGCCTTCGCGACGGACAAAGCTGCGGATCTTGCGCATGAACTTGCCGTCTTCGTTAAATACATCTTGGGTCACAGGCATAATGGTCTCGTTATTTCATCAATCCGGGTAATAAATCTTGTGTCCGATCCCGAGCGGGACCGCGCGCGGCTCATCATTTCATCAACCCGCGAAAACAGGGGAGCGAATTATCCCAAGATAGGCCCAAGGCGCAAGTGTTTCGCGAAACAAATCCCTCATCTCTCTCCATTTCATTGACAACAGTTGACAAATGCCGACCCGTTCACAGAATCGGTCACGCGTCGAGTACATGCTGCCTGCGCAAATAAAACCATACACAACAAAGGATTGCAGTATGAAATACAGAGCATTGGCGTTTGCCATCACCACTTTGCTTGCGGGATGCGACACATCAACAAATAACTCACAAACCCCTGCTGCCGCCGAGCAGGCCTATGAGTATCTGGTGCAGTTGAGCTCAACCGCAGAAGGGATTGGCGCGCGCCCCACGGGGACAGAGGCAGAAACTCGTGCCGCGGCATGGATCCAGGACCATCTGACCGGTTGGGGCTACGATGTGCAACGCCAACCCTTCACCTACACCAAAAGCGGCGCCAGTAAAAACTCCCAAAACCTGATCGCTGAGCTCAAGGGCACAAGTGACAAGGTGATCCTGATCGGCGCCCACTACGACAGTACGGGCGACAAGAAAGGTTCTGAAGGAGCCACCGACAACGGCGCTGGCGTCGCAGCCCTGCTGGCAGTGGCTGAGGCGCTTAAAGGACAAACCTTGCCCTACACGGTTCGCTTTGCATTCTTCGGGGCGGAGGAGAACGGTCTCAACGGCTCCAAAGCCTATGCCGCCAGCCTCGACAGCACCGCCGTCGCCAAGCTGCTGGCGATGGTGAACTACGACACCATCGCCGGGGGCGACATCGTCTACGTCCACTCAGCCCACTCGGACGTCGCCGAATACAACTGCACAGATCCGAGCCGCTACAGCTTCGATCCCAAGGTGCGGGATCGCCTGCTTACCCTCTCCAAACAGACTGCGACCCCGTTTGCCATTCATCCCAGCTACAGCGGTTATCCGGAAGGGGAGACTGGCAGCTGGTCAGATCACGCTCCCTTTGCCTGCCTGGGGGTGCCGATCGCCTACGTTGAAGCGACCAACTTCACCATCAACGGCGCTGATGGCTATGACGGCTACTCCCAAAGCACCAATCCAGCGCTGTGGGACTGCTATGACGCCACCACCAAGAGCGCCTGCGATCGTGACAGCGAAACCCAGTGGGGAAAAATCTGGCACACCCAGTACGACCGCCTCGACAAGATGGCGGAACTATTCCCAGGCAGAGTAGAAAGCCAACTTGGCGCCAACACCGATCTGATGATCCGCTTCCTCAAGGAACCGGGTTTGTAAGGTCAGTTGCTTGTCCACAAAACAAGATCGCCCTAACTCATTTCAATTCATGGGAGCCATACGGGCAGGTAAAATTCGGGAAGGTGCCAAACCTGCCCTTTTTGGGCGATTTTTGTGACAATCATTGCCTCATTTCTGAAATCTGATACAAACGGATAACCTGGCGGTCGAATGGAGCGACCGCCCACATGCCGAGAGAATTGTCTATGCAGCCGTTTTTTGCCCAGCGCTTCGAGAAGGTTGAGCCTTCCTTTATCCGTGAAATCCTCAAAGTTGCCGCCAATCCGGAGATCATCTCCTTCGCTGGTGGCCTGCCCAATCCCCACCTGTTTCCGGTCAAGGCGATCGATCAGGCCTGTCAGGATGTGCTACGCGAGCAAGGGGCTGCCGCCCTGCAATATGCGGCGACCGAAGGCTTCGCCCCGCTGCGCCAATATATTGCCGACCGCTATCTGACCCGCCACGGCATGCAGGTCAATCCGGACAACATCCTCATCACCAGCGGCTCCCAGCAGGCGCTGGATCTGCTGGGCAAGGTGCTGATCGACGAGGGTCAGGATCTCATCATCGAAGAGCCGGGTTACCTTGGCGCCATTCAGGCTTTCTCTGTCTATCAACCCACCTTCAAGCCGATCACCCTTGAAGAAGAGGGTCTGGATCTGGCGGCGCTGGATGCGCTGCTGGCAAGCGGATCCAATGCCAAGCTGCTCTACGGCGTGCCCAACTTCCAGAACCCGAGCGGTGTCTCCTACAACCGTGCCAACCGCGAGGCACTGGCCGAGCGACTGGTGCGCCACGAGCTGTTGATGGTGGAAGATGATCCCTACGGCGAGCTGCGCTTCGAAGGGGAGCATCTGCCCCCCATTGCCAAGCTGGCGCCAAACAATACCGTGCTGCTCGGCTCGTTTTCCAAAACCGTGGTGCCCGCCTTCCGTCTGGGCTGGATGCTGGTGCCGGAGTGGCTACGCAAGAAGGTGACCATCGCCAAGCAGGCAACCGATCTGCACAGCAACGCCTTCAGCCAGCAGGTGCTGCACCGCTTCCTGACCGACAATTCACTGGATGCCCATCTGGAGAAGATCAAGGAGGTCTATGGTCGCCAGCGTGCCGCCATGGAGGCTGCACTGGCCCGTCACTGCCCGCCCGGCGTCAGCTACACCAGACCGGAAGGGGGCATGTTCCTCTGGCTGACTCTGCCAGCCCACATCAGCGCCATGGCGCTGTTTGACGAGGCGATCAAGGAGAAGGTAGCCTTCGTGCCCGGCGCCCCCTTCTATGTACGCCCCGAAATCAAGAACACCCTGCGCCTGAGCTTCTCCTGCGTCGATGAGGCGACCATCGAGGAGGGGGTCAAGCGGCTGGCCCGCGCCCTCCAGCGGATGCTCTGAACGCCCAAGCCAAACCGTATTAACAAAAAACCAGCGAGCGCTCGCTGGTTTTTTTTATGCTCCCCATTCACCCGTTCAGCCAAACAGGGTCTTGCAAAACTGCTTCATCGGAATGGGGCGGCCGTAGCGATATCCTTGCAGATAGTCAACGTGGCGAGCCCGCAGGTAGTCCGCCTGCGACTGCTTCTCGACCCCCTCCGCGATCAGGATCAATTCAAGTCGCTTCGCCAGATCAATCACGTTTTCAACGATATGGCTGGAGAGTGCATCCGTACCGATCATCTCTACAAAGCTACGGTCAATCTTGATTGCATCGACCTGAAACTGCTGCAGATAGGTCAGACTGGAGTGACCGGTGCCAAAGTCATCTATAGCGATCAACACGCCCAGTTTGCGCAACTCGGCAAACATCCGGGCGGTTGTCTCATCAGCCACCAGCAGCTCCCGCTCCGTCAGCTCCAACCCCAAATCAACGGGATTGTCCTTAAACGCGTCGAGAAAGGCCTTGCAGTCAGCCAACAGGTCGAGATCCTGGAAGTGCTTGGCGCTGATATTGAAGCAAAAATGAAACTTTGCCGGCAGCTTGCGGGCATAAGGGGAGAAGTGGTCACGCACCTCGGCCATCAACAGGCTGGTCATGGGCACGATCAGGCCGCTATCTTCCGCCAGCGGGATAAAGCGATCCGGCGAGATCATCCCCTGCTTGGGATGCTGCCAGCGCATCAGCACCTCACAGCCACGCCACTGCTCATCCTCACCGGAGACCACCGGCTGCAGGTAGGGGATAAACTCCTCCTCGATCAACGCCCGCTTGAGCTCCTCCGCTGGTGAGCTGCTACGCCCCATCAGCCTGAAGGTGCCGAATCCAATCAGCAGCGCCAGCAGTGGAGAGAGGATCAAGGTATCTCTGGAGTAGCGCCATGCGTGGCTCAAGTAATCATGCACCGTGATCCGGGTGACGACCTGATAGGGGAAATCGGCCGAAGCGAGGGCAATATAACCCTCTTCTGCCGGAGAGGGCGCCGCCCCGAACTGACCTGAGCCAAACAGTGCCCTCTGCCCCACCACCAGAGCCATCGGGGAGTTCTTGCTGGAGATCTCCAGGGTATTGCGCAGGTAGTAGCCATCCACACCGATCAGCACACTCCCCTTGTCCGTTTCGTGGCGCAGCACGATCAGGGGGCGATCCGGTGTGACCTCATTGCCTGGCAGCAGTTGCAGCCTGCCATCCACATAACTGTCAGGGTTGAAGGGGCCATCGTAGTCACCATAGAGCGAGGTGCAATAGATACGATTTCCTATAGCCAGATTGGCAGAGCGGACATCAGGCACAGTGGCCACCTGTTCGCGCAGCAGTTGTGCCGCCTCCTTGCAGGAGTGACCAAGCATCCCCTCCACATTGATGGCCGCTTGCCGGGCATGGCCGATGGAGCGATCAAACATCATCCGGGCATGCTGCAAGCGTGAATCGGAATCATGCTCTATCTCGGTCACTGTCTGCCAGATAACGGCAACAACCCCCAGCAGCAGGATCCCGCCCCCCATCAGTAGTGCCACCAGAATCCTCGAGTAAAGCTGGCGAAGTTTCAAACGACGAAATGGCATGGCGGCCTCTTTGATGCTCGGATGGTGGGTGACAGCCCCGGTGGACAGGCGAAAGGGTCGCCATAATAGCGATTGAACAACAAATGTCCACCCGACAAAAATCAATCAATTCAAACTATTGTTCAACAATATGTCGCAAGAAGAGGATAGAGTTAACATCAGTCGAATGAACAAAACGTGTCAAACTCGTCCACTTGTTGAAGGAGGACGACGCCATTAGAGTAGAGCAAACGGCAGCAGGAGCGTGCAACGATGAAGATTCTGATTACCGGAGGAACCGGCTTTATCGGCCGCAAGCTGGTTGCCCATCTCAAGGTCAATCACGAGGTCGTGGTATTGAGCAGGCAGGGGAGCCGCGCCTACTCCCTGCTCGGTCACGATATCAAGGTATTGGATAACCTTGACCGGCTCGATGACCTCAATGACGTGGACGCAGTGATCAATCTGGCGGGTGAACCCATCGCCGCCGGACGCTGGAGCGAATCGCGTAAACAGCTGCTCTGCGACAGCCGCTGGCTGCTGACCGAGCAGCTGGTTGATCTCATCAAGCTCTCCACAACGCCGCCCAAGGTGCTGATCAACGCCTCCGCCATCGGCTGGTATGGCAGACAGGGCACCGAAACCCTCGACGAGCAGTGCCGCTCTCCCAACGACGAGTTCACCCACCAACTCTGCCAACAGTGGGAGACCCTGGCACTGGAAGCACAAAGCAAGCAGACCCGGGTCTGTATCGTGCGGATCGGGCTGGTGCTCGGCATGGATGGGGGAGCGCTACCCAAAATGCTCCCCCCATACCGACTCGGACTCGGCGGCCCCATGGGGTCGGGCAGCCAGATGATGAGCTGGATCCATGTGCAGGATCTGGTGCGCGCCATCCTGTTCATACTGGAGCACGAAGAGTGCAGCGGCATCTTCAACGGAACCGCCCCCCATCCGGTCAGCAACCGGGAGTTCAGTGAGACTCTGGCCGCGACCCTGCACCGTCCACACCTCTTCTTCGTCCCGACGCCGCTGTTGCAACTGGTGATGGGGGAGGCGGCAGATCTGCTGCTGACCGGACAAAAGGTGATACCAACAAGGCTGCAACAGGCCGGTTTTCACTTCAGCTATCCCGAGCTGCCGAGCGCCCTCACCAATCTTCTGCGTGAGCCCCGCTAACTACTAACAACAGCTCACAGCGTCCGCTCGTCAGCACCTCGTATAGCAAGCAGCCCGACCAATGGCCAGGCTGCTTGTTTATTGTGGATACTCGATTGCACTTGGTCGCATCGGCTCGCGCTGGCGGGATTACAACAGTCCCTGACCCAGCCCCCGCAGCCGATCGCTCAGGGTGCCAGCCAGCAGCTGGCGCTGCATCCCCTGCCCCGCCAGCGTCACCAACAGCGCGCCCAGAGTCGGCAGACCGAGCCAGATGGCCCAGTGGAACTGCCACAACCCCTCGAACCACCACCACTGCAGGCCAAAGGAACAGAGCTCCACCACCATGGCGGCGCAGAGCCCCGCCAGCGCACCACTGGCCACCAGCTCCCAACGCAGCATCTTTTTCAGCAGTTCGCTGCTGGCACCCAGGGTGCGCATCAGCAGCAGTTCGCGCCGACGCTGAGCCATGCTGGCTTGGGTCTGGGTCAGCAGCACCAGCAGCGCGGCCACTGTCACCAGCCCCAGCATCAGCGCCAGTGCACGGCTCACCTGCTCCGATACCTGAGTGAGCCGCGCAATCAGGTCATCCACATCGATAAGACTCACCGTGGGGTGGCGGCGGATCAACTCCACCTCGGCAGTGCGCCCCGCCTCGGGCAGCCGGTAGCTGCCAAGCCAGGTACGGGAGAAGGGTGCCAGCAGATCCTCGGAGAAGATCATGTAGAAGTTGGGGCGCATATTGTCCCACTTGATGCTGCGCAGACTGGTGACCCTGGCGCCGAAGCTGCGCCCCTCGATGGTAAAGGCGAGCATGTCCCCCAGCTTGATATCGAGCCGCTTGGCCAACTCGCTATCCACCGACACCTCGCCGGACCCGGCAAGCCACTTCCCGGCCACCAGCTTGTTGTCGGTTGGCAGGGTAGCCGTGGTGGTGAAGTTGAGCTCCCGATCTACCCCCTCGCGGCCACTGCTGGCCCCCTCGCCCACCGCCTCACCGGCAATATGGGTCAGCCTGCCGCGCACCATGGGATAGAAATCGGAGGTGGTGGCCCCGGCCGCCGCCAGTTCGCTCAGGATCCCCTCCCGTTCGTTCTCGGTCACATTGACCAGAAAACGGTTGGGTGCATCAACGGGGAGACGGGCCGAAAACTCATCCAGCAGATCGACCCTGGCCGCCCAGAGCAAGCCAAACAGCATCAATGCCAGCGCAAAGCCCGCCAACTGAAACAGGCCGCTGCTGCGCTCGCGCGACAGGTGGGCCAGAGCCAGCCGCAAGGCATGAGGCCCGTTCACTCTTGCTCCCAGCCGCAACATCAGCGCCGCCAGCAGGGCCAGCAGCCCCATCAGCAAGCCCATACCACCGACCAGACCCAGCGCCAGCCGCACATCGGCGGTAAAGCCCCAGACCAGCGCAAACAGCCCGAGCAGACCGACCGGCAGGGCCAGCCAGGGGGGAATCCCCGCCTCCAGCTCGCGACGCAACACCCGTAGCGGCGGCACCTTCAGCAGCCGCAAGAAGGGCACAAAAGCGAGCAGCAGGGTGATAAAGAGCGCCACTGCCACGCCCAGCACAAAGGGGCGCCAAGAGGGGGGCGGCAGATCCGGCGGCAGCAGGTCCCCCAGCAGTTGCAAGGTGATCCACTGCATGGCAGTGCCCGCCACCAGACCCAGCAACGCGCCGATCAGCGTCAACGACAGCAGCAGGGTTCCCATCAGTTGCCAGAGCGAGCGACGGGATGCCCCCAGGGTTTTGAGCAGCGCCACCATATTGGTCTGGCGCTCGGCAAAGTGGCGCACAGCGATCCCCATCGCCAACGCCCCCAGCAATACCCCGCTTAGGGAAGCAAGCCGGAAGAAACGCTCGGCATTGGCCAGCGAGCGGCCGACACGGGATTCGCTGTCATCCGGTTTGATCCACTTCTGTCCGGCCTGCAACTGCGGCAATAGCCACTGTTCGTAACGAGCAAGCGACTCTCGCGGCCCCTTGAACAGATAGCGCCACTGCTGGCGGCTGCCGGGGAGCAGAGCGCCGGTCGCCTCGATATCAGCGCTATGGATCAGTGCACGCGGCGCCAGCAAGAAGGGGCTGAAACCCTGATCCGGTTCCTCGCCAAGCAGACCGGCCACCTTGAGCACCGTATTGCCCACCTCCAACTCATCCCCCGTTTTGGCCTTAAGCAGCTGCATCACCCGGGCGGAGAGCCAGATCTCGCCGGGGGCCGGGGCGCGGGCAGGTTCCAGAGTGAGCTTGCCATAGAAGGGAAAACCATCGGGCACCGCCCGAATGGAGGCGAGCTGCAACGCATCGCCATGAAACAGCATGCTGTTGAAGCTGACGGTGATCTGCACCGCCAAGCCATCCTGTTTCGCTCGTTCCAGCCAACCATCCGGCAGGGCGGCGGCGGTGCGCAGCACCCGATCCGCTCCGATAAAGTCGCGGCCAGACGCCTTGAGTCCGGCATCGAGCCGATCCGCCACCAATGCCACACTCAAGACACACGCCACGCTAAGCGCAAGCGCCAGCACAAACCAGCGCAGCTCGCCGCTGAAACCTTCCCGGCGCAGCAGTCGCCATCCCAATCGCCACGGCATCATCCCTTGCATCTCCCGCCTGACCCGCAGCTCACCCCGTTACACCACATCATGGGCCACCTCGAGATCCAGTCTGCCCGCCGTCATGACCAGTTGCCGCTGGCAACGCTCGGCCAGCTGATGATCATGGGTCACTACCACTAGCGTGGTGCCGTGCTTGCGATTGAGTTCAAACAGCAGCTCGATCACCTTCTCGCCGGTCTTGCTGTCGAGGTTGCCGGTCGGCTCGTCTGCCAGCAGCAGGCTGGGACGGGTCATAAAGGCGCGAGCGATGGCCACTCGCTGCTGCTCGCCGCCAGAGAGCCGAGGCGGCAGATGGTGCAACCGCTCGCCAAGCCCGACAGCCGCCAACAGCTCGCGGGCCCTCGGCTCGCAGTGGCGCTCGCCACGCAGCTCGGCAGGCAGCATCACATTCTCCAGCGCAGTCATGGTCGGGAGCAGCAGAAACGACTGGAACACAAAACCGATCTGTTCGGCGCGCAATCGGGCCCGCCCCTCTTCATCCAGCTCGCCAAGGGATTTGCCGAGGATTTCTATATCCCCCTGACTCGGCAGATCGAGTCCTGCCAGCAATCCCAGCAGGGTGGACTTGCCGGAGCCTGAGGCGCCGACCAGGGCCACCGTCTCGCCGCTATTGACTTGCAGATCGATCCCTTCAAGGATGGTGAGGCTTTCCTGGCCGAGGCGAACCGATTTGCCGAGGCCCTTGACGACAATAATGGGGGTTGAACTCATGCTCTGTATCCTTTGTTCCAATCCCTTGATGACAATCCATAGCGGGAGTTGAATTGATGGTGCGTATTCTGTTTGCCTTTTTGGTTGGCCTCGGCAGCCTGCTCTCGTCGGCTCAGGCCCAGACCCTACTGGTGCTGGGTGACAGTCTGAGCGCCGGCTATCAAATGCAGGCTGAGCAGAGCTGGCCTGCCCTGCTCAACCAGAAATGGCAGGAGGAGGGGGGCAAACACACCCTGCTCAATGCCAGCATCAGCGGTGAAACGACACAAGGGGCGCTGGCCCGTCTGCCTGCGCTGCTGAAGGAGCACAAGCCAGACTGGCTTCTGATCGAACTGGGGGGCAACGATGGCCTGCGTGGCTTCGCGCCGACCATTACCCGCCAGAATCTGGCCAGCATGATCGCGCTCGCCAAGGAGCAGCAGACCCGTGTGGTGTTGACCCAAATCCAGCTGCCCCGCAACTACGGTGCCCGCTATCTGCGCCAGTTCGAACAGATCTTTCCCGAGTTGGCCCAGGCTAACGATCTGCCCCTGCTGCCCTTCTTCATGGATGATATTGCGCTGCGCCCTGAACTTATGATGAACGATGGTATTCATCCCACCCCTGCGGCCCAGCCCAAGATCCGCGACAAGGTAGCCGGTTTTATTGAGCCCCTTATGGAGCCATAAGAAACATCTCCCCCTGTTTAACTCAGCAGCAGGCTGTTCATCAGGGCCCGCAGTTTGAGTGGTTTGACCGGTTTGCTGATGTAGCCATACCCCCGCTCGCGGATCTGCGCCTGCAACTCGCTCTTGCGATCAGCGCTGATGATGATGCCTCCCAGCTCGTCGCCACACACCCGCTGCAGGGCAGCGAGCGCCTCCAACCCGGTCTTGCCGTCGTCGAGGTGGTAGTCAGAGAGCACCAGCCGCGGCACAAACCCTTCTGTCACCAGCGCCTCGGCTTCGGCCAGATCGACGGCGCAGCGCACCTCGCAGCCCCAACGGCAAAGCAGGGTGCTCATGGCGGTCAGAATGTCCCGCTCGTTGTCGATGCAGAGCACGGCCACCCCCTCCAGCTGGCTGTCGCGCGCCACCGGCGCCGCCAGCTGATGGGCCGTGACCGGCCGGGTCGCCAGATTGAGGGTCACCGCAAAGACCGATCCCTTGCCCGGCCAGCTCTGCAATGTGAGCTGATGACCGAGCACCTGCGAGATGCCACGGGCGATGGCGAGCCCCAGACCCAGCCCCTGCTCCTTGGCGGTGCGGGAGTGATCGAGGCGGGAGAACTCGTCAAAAATAGCCTCCTGCTTGTCCTGCGGGATGCCGGGGCCGTTGTCCCATATCTCGATGCGGATCTTCTCCCCCATCCGGCGACAACCGAGCAGCACCCGGCCACCCGGGTTGTAGCGAAACGCATTGGTGAGGAAGTTCTGCAGCACCCGACGCAGCAGCCGCACATCGCTGTGTACCGCATGCTTGCTCTCCACCACCGAGAAGTGGATCCCCCCCGCCTGCGCCAGCACGCCAAACTCCGCCTTGAGGTTGTCGAGCAGATCGCGCAGGGCAAAGTCGAGCTTCTTGGCCTTGAACTTGCCCGCTTCGAGCCGCGAGATATCGAGCAGATCGGTGATGAGATCCTCGGTCGCCCCCAGCGCATCGTCGATATGGCGGGCGATGCGGGCCTGCTCGCCAGCATCTGGCAACATCTCCAGCAGGGAGGAGGTAAACAGCTTGGCAGCATTGAGGGGCTGGGTCAGATCGTGGCTGACCGCCGCCAGAAAACGGCTCTTGGATTGATTGGCCCGCTCCACCTGCTGGTTCACCAGCAGCAGCTGGCGGTTGAGTTCGGAGAGCTCACGGGTGCGCTCGACCACCCGTGCCTCCAGATGTTCGTTCGCTTCGCGCAGCACCCGCTCCGCATCGCGAAACGGGGTGATGTCGGTAAAGGTCATGACGAAACCACCGGCGGGCATGGGGTTGCCCTGCATCTCGATCACCCGCCCGTCCGGGCGCTCCCGCGCCGAGATATGGGCGCTGCCGCGTTTCATAAAGGCGACGCGCCGCGCCACGTGATCCTCGATATCGCCGGGGCCGCAAAGCCCCTGCTGCGCGTTGTAGCGGATGATCTCTTCAATGGGGCGCCCAGCCTGAATAAGCCCCGGCGGATAGTGGAACAGCTCGATGTAGCGGCGGTTCCAGGCCACCAGTCGAAGCTCCCTATCCACCACCGAGATCCCCTGCCCGATATGCTCGATCGCCCCCTGCAACAAGCCTCGGTTGAAGCGAAACACGTCGGAGGCCTCATCGACTATGGTGGCGATCTCCTCGAGCTGCATGTTGCGCCCCTGCAGGGCAGAGGCAAGCACCAGCCGTGCCGACGAGGTGCCAAACACCCCCGCCAGCAGCCGTTCGGTGTGGGCAATCAGCTCGGCCGAGGCCTGCATCTGCGGAGCAAGGGTGCCGCCCCGCTCACCGGCGAAGCGACCAAAAGCGCGCTTGACCCGGCTTGAGCCGACAAAACGAGCCGCCAGCATCTCCAGCTCCTTGACCGAGACCCGCGCCTGATAGAGGGCGGCGGTATCGCGGCTCGGCTTGCCGACAAAGTTGGCCGCCTGCAGCCGCTCGCTCACCGCAGGGCGCGACAGAAGCGAGCCTGCCACATAGCCGAGCAGGTTGAAGAGCAGGCTCAGGAAGATGCACCAGGCCCCGAGACTCAGCTCGCGAAACGCGGGCCAGTCCGGCGGCGCCAGCAGCTCGGCCAGCGGTGAACCGGCCAGCAGCCCGCTCTCCACCAACAGGGTGACGAACCAGAGGCTCACCCCGAGGCTCAACCCAAGATAGACCCCCTTGCGATTGCCGTGACGCCAGTAGAGACCGAGCAGCAGGGCCGGCGCAAACTGGGCCACCGCGCCAAAAGAGAGGTAACCGATGCGCGACAAGCTGGTGAGATCGCCGAGCCAGAGGTAGAGCCCCCAGGCCGCCAGCAAGATCAGCAGGATGGCGCCACGGCGCACCTGCAACAGCAGCCGTACCAGCCGCTCGTCACGCCCCTGCCGCCAGAAGCGGCGCAGCAGCACCGGCAGCACCAGATCGTTGCTCACCATGATCGCCAACGCGATGGTGCAGACGATCACCATGCCGGTGGCCGCCGAGGTGCCGCCGAGAAACGCCAGCATCGCCATGCCATCGAACCCGAGTGCCATCGGCAAACTGATCACATAGGTGTCGGAGGCCATGTCGGCCCCCACCCACTGCTTGCCCGCCAGCGCCAGCGGCCAGATAAAGAGCCCCATCACGAACAGGTAGAGCGGGAAGATCCAGCGCGCCCAGTGCAGATCCTGCCCCTGATTGTTCTCCACCACAGTCACATGAAACTGGCGCGGCAGGCAGATGACGGCGCACATCGCCAGCACCGTATAAATGGCAAGCTCCAGCAGGTTGCCGGGGCTAACCGCCATCACCTGCGCAAAAAAGTCGCGGGTCACCTGCTCGTGAGCCTCGCCCGGTTTGCTCAGGATCAGCCAGAGGGCGAAGCCCCCCACCGCGATAAAGGCCAGCAATTTGACCACCGACTCGAAGGCGATGGCTACCACCATCCCCCTGTGGTGCTCGGTGGCATCGAGATGGCGGGTGCCGAACAGGATGCTGAACAGCGCCAGCAGCAGAGTGACCCCGAGCGCCAATTCGCTGGTGTTGCTGGTCGGGCTGATGCCGCCGCTGTTGACCATCAGCAGATCCAGCCCGGTAACGATGGCTTTGAGCTGCAACACCAGATAGGGGAGGATCCCCATGATGGCGATGAGGGCGATCACCATGGCAAGCCGCTGGGATTTGCCGTAACGGGCGGCGATAAAGTCGGCTATGGAGGTGATGTGCTCGCGCTTGGCCACCAGAATAAGGCGGGCCAGTAGCCGCCAGCCAAACAGAAAGACCAGCATGGGGCCAAGGTAAATGGGCACCGGTGACCAGGGGGATTCACTCGCCTGCCCCACTGTGCCGAAGAAGGTCCAGGAAGTGCAGTAGACCGCCAGCGACAGGCTGTAGAGCAGCGGTTGCCCCTTGAGACGGTGCCGTTTGTGCTTGTCTGCCACGAAGGCGATCAGAAACAGCAGCCCAAGATAGGTGAGCGACAATCCGATCAGCAGCCATCCCTGGTGCATCGATAACCCCTTGTAGATGTTGAGATTTTGTATACAACCTCGCCAGTCTAGAGAGGCGACAGCCAAAAGTCATCCCCCTGCAGTCAGATTGAATTTATCGTTTTTCAATAAATTTAGCCTTGACACTATATCGCAAAACGATAAACACTAGCGCCGGTTTATTGATAAACAATAATTTCATGCGCGCACGCTCCATCTTTCTCTTTCAAGCAAGAGGTGAAACGATGAAACACCACACGCTCGGACACATCAGCGACCTCATCGAATGGTTCCTGCTGCTGACCCTGCTGGCAGCACCGTTCATGGCCCTAATCTTTCTGTCACATTCCATCTGGAGATAAACGATGAAACACAACAAGCTCGAACGAATGAGCGGCCTGATCGAGTGGGTTCTGCTATTTGCACTGGTGGCCACACCACTTATGACCGTCATGGGAGCCTGGTCACACCTGTTGGGTGGCAACGACTATCTGCATCAGGAGCTGGTCGATGCCCTGGCAGTGAATGACGGTTCCACACTCAGCAATGTCCCACTGAACATGCCCTCGCCAGTAGTGACCACTCCGGCCCCCTCGATTGCCGACTACTCCCTCAGTATGGGAACCCGCCTGCTGGCGACCCTGGTCATGCTGCTGCCTGATGTAGTTTTCATGCTCATCCTGTGGCAACTGCTCCAGCTGTTTCGTGGCTATCGACGCGCTATGCTGTTCACCTTCGGCCAGATCCGTCGTTACAAGATGATCGGACTGCTGCTGTGTGCCAGTTTCATCGCCGAGATCATCACCACGCCACTGCTGGATATAGTGCTCACTCTGCATGGCCCTGAACTGTACTGCACCATCAATATCAGCTCCTCAAACTTTCAGCTGCTGCTGGGTGGATTGATCGTCTCGGCGCTGGCACTGGTGATGCGGGAGGCAAAGCAGCTGGCCGATGAACAACAACTGACGGTGTGAGGATCCCATGCCCATTATCATCCGGCTCGATGCCCTGCTGGCCGAGCGCAAAATGACCGCCCGCGAACTGGCCCAGCGCATCGACATCACCGAGGCCAATCTCTCGATCCTCAAGAATGGCCACGCCAAGGCGGTGCGCTTCTCCACTCTGGAGGCCATCTGCCGTGAACTCAAATGCCAGCCCGGCGATCTGCTGGGCTATGAGCAGGAGCGCTAACCCTCTTATGAGTCGTCATATCACCCTGTTTGCCCTGTGGCTGCTGCCACTGTGGGCCTGTGCTGGCAATGACGCGAGCGGCCCCCGCTACCTTATCGAGCAGGGCGCCAGCGCCAATGTGCTGCAAGTGCGCCTCACCATGCAGGGCAAGCCCCCTTTTACCCTGCTCCCCGCCCGCCAGTTGCCGAGCCGTGCTGCGCCGGTTTCCCCCGCGCTGGTCTGCCTTGCAAACAACCAGCCGGTTGCCCTCAACCAGCCCTTCTCCTGCAAGGAGATCGGCTGGCAGATCACGCTCACACCCGCTCCGGCACTGGGTGCAGATGCTTCGGCCCAACAGTCGCTTTTGTTCGCACCCAATCTGTGGCTATTGACCGAGTGGGGTAACTTTGTGCGCCAGATGGGGAGTCGCCAAGGGAAGGTGTGTCTGCCGGATGGCAGCTGCCAACCGTTGCCGGATGTCAACCAGCCACCGCTGATCCTGCCATTTGGTCTGCAAACTGTGCCCGTCACCAAGCCGGATCCGCGGCTGGTGCTGAGCCATGACGAGACCGCCAACCAGCTCGATCTGCCGGCCTTGCAGCAACAACTGAATGAGATCATCGACTATCTGGCCTTTCAGCTCGACGTGGCCCCGCCCACTCACCCGTGGCAACTGGTGTGGCTGGGGCGAGATGTGGCGACCCGCTCCCTTGGCGGCGCAGCTGGGGATCAGGTGTTTGTCGCCAACTACCCCACCGAGGCTGGCAAACCGACGCCACAGGCCCCCTTGCGCCTGCTGCGCACCTCGGCCCACGAGGCGGTACATATCCTCAGCGCTCGCCGCGCAACTCCACAGCCCACCTGGATCAACGAGAGCCTCGCCGAATACCTTGCCATCAAAGCGCTGCGCCGCTTTCGGCTGCATCAAGTCACGGCGGTCAACGAGCTGGCCGAGCGGGGCAAACTGCTACCCCATAGCGAGAGCGGCCTCTATCGGGCAGCTCGCGAGGTGCTGGCGGGCGATCGCTCCTACTACCCGCTCTTTTACGTCAAGGGGAGCGCCTTCTGGGAAGCGCTGGAGCGGGAGTTGCAACAAAATGACGTGACGCTGGCGCAACTGCTGCCCCAACTGGGCTGGCTACCGGATGGCCGCTTTGATGCCGCCTCCAATGAACTGCTTGCTGGCACCATCGGCTCGGACACCTGGCGCCGCCTCAGCCGCCTCTATCTTGGCGAGCAACAGTAACGCCGCAAACCGCAGCAACGAATAAGGGAGAGCCGTGGCTCTCCCTTTTTCCAGGTGATTGTTCAAATAGACAGATATCAGGCTGGAGCACTCTCCTGCGCAAAGGGGCGCAACCGCAGGAAGAAAACCGGCAAGACCACCAGCACCATCAGGAAGAAGATGCCGCCGCCAAGGGGCTCGAACAGCACGCCGCAGAGTGCCATCAGAGCCGCCACCGTCATGCCAAGACCCAGCGCAGCGTAGAGGGACTGGGTCGGGATCAACTGCTCGGCGGGCAGCTGGCGAGTCATGAAACGCACTGCCCCCAGATGGCTCATACCGAAAGTGACCGAGTGGAGCAGCTGCCCCAGCACCAACACCCACAGCTCTGTCGAGGATCCCAGCAATACCCAGCGCACCACACAACCGATGGCACCAGCGATAAAGAGACTCTGCGCCCCGAAGCGTTGCAGGAAGCGCTTGTCGGCGGCGAACATGCAGATCTCGGCCACCACCCCGATCGCCCAGAGGTAACCGATGATGGTGCCGCTATACCCTTGCGCCTTCCAGTAGATGGCACTGAAACCGTAATAGGCAGCGTGGCTCCCCTGCAGCAGCGCGGTCAGCAACAGGAAGCGGCGCACCGGCGCGCTGCGCAGGGTTGCCAGCAAGGACGCCTTAGCGCGCTCGCCCTGACTATCCTGTGGTGCCGGATAAAGCGGCAGCCAGCTGAGCAGCAGCATCAGCACCAGCCCCGCCACCATGGTGTGCAAAATCCAGTCACTACCGAAGTTGCCCACCAACGCCCCCACCAAGGTCGAGGCGACAATAAAGGCAAAGGAGCCGCACAGCCGCACCTTGCCGTAATCGAGGTGCGCCTGCACCACCATGCGGGTCGCCAGCGCCTCCCCCACCGGCATCAGGGTCGGATAGATAAAGTTCGCCAGCAGGGTCAAGCCCACCAGCCACCAGAGGTTATGACTGAGATAGAAGCCGAGAAACGCCAGCAGACTGAGCAGGGAGAGCAACCGGGTAACCGGCAGCAGATGGCCCGCCCCCTTGATCTGCCCCATCACCATTAGGTTGCCGGCAAAGCGGATCGCCATCCCCGCCCCCAGCAACAGACCAATCATCTCGGCGCTGACGCCCACCCCTTCCAGCCAGAGCGACCAGAACGGCAAGTAAGCGCCGTAGACAAAATAGAAGGCGCCGAAAAAGAGCGCTAACCAGGAAAACGCGGGCATAGATCCTCTGCAACCGGATGACGGGAGCAGAATGATAACCCATCCTCCCCCGCAGATCCCGATGGAAACCCCGCGAAGAAAACGAAAAAACTTCAATAAAATTGAACTATTACCGAAGAGGTGGGGTCTACCTGGTAACACCTCCTCCTGGTTAGTGTTGCAATCCTTCCACCCGCCCATGGCGGGTTTCTTTTTTTAGGCAAACATCTGCTCTGCGCCATCGTCACAACATGGCGGTGTCTAGTCCTGAAATAGGTTTACACATTTTCAACTAGCATTTTTCTACTCAGAACCCTCTATGTACCGCATCGGGG
>NZ_JAAKUB010000006.1:0-208433 GCF_049174935.1 Aeromonas sp. 600886
TTCAAAGGCTTTTCGAGGTTATCGACGAGGTTGTTTGCGTTGCCGCTTGCCCTGTCGATGGAGGCGCATTATAGGGAGCCGATTCTTTCTGGCAAGGGTAATTTGCATATTTTTTTGATAAGACCGCACAACCGTTCAAACAACAAACAACAAGAAGAAAATTCGAGCTAAATCACACATTATGGAGGCAGATGACAGGCAAGCCTCTTCTTAACTCATATAAGCCATTTCCGATTGTTGACGCGCCAGCCAAAGCTCCTCCATCTCCAGCAAAGTTTGATAGATTTTCTCCGCCTGTTCTGGCCGGCTGAACAGATAGCCCTGTCCATACAAGTGGATATCGGTCAGGGATCGCAGTACATCAAGCTGGGCCTGAGTCTCAATCCCTTCACAAACCAGACTCTTGCCCAACATGGATCCCATCCGGCAAATATTGGCGACCAGCTCGGATGCCTCCATGGAAGTATCAATGCCCTGTATGAAGGAGCGGTCAATCTTCACCTTGCTCACAGGTAGCTTTTGCAGATAACTCAAAGATGAATAACCAGTCCCAAAATCGTCTAATGCCAGCAACACACCCTGTTGATTGAGATCCTGCATCAGTTGCAGCGAGTTCTTCACTTCCCGCATGGTGGTATCTTCCGTGACCTCCAAAACCAGACTGCTGGCTGGCAGGTGGTGCTCCATCAATGCCTTGGCCACCAATTTGAGCAAATTGCGCTGGTACATGCCCGGCGAGACATTCACGCACATCTGCAGGTCGACCATACCCAACTGATGCCACTGATAAAGCTGCTCGCAAGCGGTGTTCAACACCCAGCCACCCAGACGCTCTGCAAGCTGGAACTCCTCAGCCACCATGATCACTTCGTTTGGCGGAATAAAGCCCAGCTCCGGATGCCGCCAGCGCAGCAGTGCCTCGACAGCTTCACAACGACCACTCTCGAGATTGACGATGGGTTGGTAATAGAGTTCCAACGCATTGTGTTCCAGCGCCATGATCATGTCCGAGGCCAAATGCTTGCGCCGCGCCGTCTCGTTGAGCAAGGAGTTATCGTAAATCACATAGGGGACATGGGTCTTGCGGCTATGGAACAGAGCCTGTTCCGCACGACTCAATAACTCCTGTGTTTTATCGCTGTCCATCGGATAGAAGGCAATCCCGATCCCCACCTCGAGCCGGAAGGGATAGTTATCATAGACGATATCTTGCTTCAGAACGTGCAGCAGTCGCGCTACCAGCTCCCTGACCTGACGCAGATCGCTGCTACCACGCTGGATAATGGCAAATTGATCGCCACCCAACCGACCACTCCACTCCCCTTCTTCACAGAGCAATCTGATCCGTCTGGCCAATTCACTGAGCAAAAAATCGCCCGCGTCATAACCAAACTTGCTGTTGATATCTCTGAAGTCGTTGATATCGACCAATACCAATCCGAAAGGCACCTCCTGAGTGGCACAGAGCTCCATCCGTTCCAGCAATGCCACCCGATTGGATAGACCCGTCAACGGGTCACGCCTTGCTGCCCTAAAGTGACGTCGAGCTTCATATACAAGAAGCGAGCTAAGGAGTAAAACCGAGATAACCAACCCAGACACCATCAACAGCAGAGCATTACGCAATTGACCAAAATGGCGATCATTCTCTGAGTAGATGTTGATGTTCTTCTGCATAACGGAAGCTAGTGCATAGGATAAAGGCTCCTGCAAGGGGGCTAGGCGCATCATTATTTGCTGGTAGACAGAGTCTCCGCTCTGCAGCTTGGTAATGACAGGCTCTATATCGCGAATGTTGTTTTCAATCAGTTGCACCAAGCGCAAGGTTTTCTGCTTATCCTGCATGCTTTTACGCAACTGACCGCTCAACAGGATGGGGGTTCTGCTCCAAAGAATGTCATAGCGCAACATCAGGTCATTGTGCTCTATTCCACCATAATGGTAGACCTCTACAGCACTGAGGAAACGCCCCAACTCGAGCTGCAGCTGCATCAGCGCCCAGGAGACATCATAGGTATATTTCTCCATCGCTCTGGTCGCATTCTGGAGCTGAACCAGACAATAAAGGGTGCTCCCGGTAAACGACAGGATGGATACATACAGAATGACGAGCAGTGGCCACGCCCTAGTCTTTCCTTTCACCCCGTGCTCCCGTGACTCTTTTATCAGTGTTGAATATCTATCAGATCCAGCTGCCAAATCATCATGTCGGTATATTCAGAGCGCTTCAGCTCCGGATATTGATCAAGAGGCAACATAAACCAGAGCGGCCCCTTGTCACGGACCCTCATGGCTACCCCGTCATCTTCCCAAGCAAGAATAGGGTTATACTTGGCAACTTTGTCCCAATTGATGCGGATCTGGAAACTGTTCAATGCTGTCAGGGTTATGCTCTTGCCATTAGCCCCCACTGCGGCCAGCACATCCGCCACCTTGGGCCCTCTGTACTTGTGAGGTTTATCAACCCAAGGGTTGCTGGTGACTATCTCATATTGCGGCAACGCCTGCAGCGTGGCCAAGTCAAAAAGCACTTTGCCGTCCACCTCATCTGGGGAGCTGATATTGCCGCTTACTTTCAAGATCACAGGCCCCTTGAGGGCCTCGGCAGCCACAAGCGGCATGGCAATCAATGCAAACAGCAGAGTTATCCATCCAAGCACCTTCATCTTTCCCCCTTACACTTTTCTGCTATCAACAGACTCAGTTTAGTCAGATATAAAAAAACGGCCCGCCAAGGCGAGCCGTTTCTCAAACAGAGCCGGGATGATGATTACATCATGCCCATGCCACCCATGCCACCCATATCAGGCATGGCTGGAGCATCTTTCTTCGGCAGCTCGGTCACCATGCACTCGGTGGTGATCATCAGGCCGGCGATAGAAGAGGCGAACTGCAGGGCAGAGCGGGTGACCTTGGTCGGATCCAGGATACCCATGGTCAGCATGTCGCCATACTGCTCGGTGTAAGCGTTGTAACCGAAGTTGCCTTCACCATTCTTCACCGCGTTGGCGATGACGGAGGCTTCTTCACCGGCGTTGATGACGATTTGACGCAGTGGGGCTTCCATGGCGCGCAGGGCAACCTTGATACCGACGTTCTGGTCTTCGTTGTCACCGCGCAGACCAGCCAGTTTGGCAGCAACGCGAACCAGAGCAACACCACCACCGGCAACCACGCCTTCTTCAACGGCGGCGCGGGTAGCGTGCAGGGCATCTTCCACACGGGCTTTTTTCTCTTTCATCTCGACTTCGGTGGCAGCGCCAACCTTGATCACGGCAACACCGCCAGCCAGCTTGGCTACGCGCTCTTGCAGCTTCTCACGGTCGTAGTCGGAAGAGGTCTCTTCGATCTGCTGACGGATCTGGGCAACACGACCTTCGATCACACCGGCATCGCCCACGCCATCGATGATGGTGGTGTTCTCTTTGGTGATGACGATGCGCTTGGCACGACCCAGATCTTCCAGCGTCGCTTTTTCCAGCTCCATGCCAACTTCTTCAGAGATGACGGTACCGCCAGTCAGTACGGCGATATCCTGCAGCATAGCCTTGCGACGGTCACCGAAGCCAGGCGCCTTGACGGCTGCCACTTTCACGATACCACGCATGGTGTTGACCACCAGAGTCGCCAGGGCTTCGCCTTCTACGTCTTCGGCAACGATCAACAGCGGTTTGCCCGCTTTGGCAACACCTTCCAGCACCGGCAGCATTTCGCGGATGTTGGAGACTTTCTTGTCAACCAGCAGGATGAACGGGTCGTCCAGTTCAACGGAACCGGTCTCTTGCTTGTTGATGAAGTAGGGGGACAGGTAGCCGCGGTCGAACTGCATACCTTCAACAACTGCCAGCTCATCTTCCAGACCCTGACCATCTTCAACGGTGATGACGCCATCGCGACCCACTTTGTCCATGGCTTCGGCAATCAGCTTGCCCACTTTCTCGTCGGAGTTGGCGGAGATGGTGCCCACCTGAGCGATGGCATTGCTGTCGGCGCACGGCTGGGACAGTGCTTGCAGTTCAGCAACAGCAGCCACAACGGCCTTGTCGATACCGCGCTTCAGATCCATCGGGTTCATACCGGCGGCAACGGCTTTCAGACCTTCGTTGACGATAGCCTGAGCCAGAACGGTTGCAGTAGTGGTACCGTCACCGGCGGCATCGTTCGCCTTGGAAGCCACTTCCTTGACCATCTGGGCGCCCATGTTCTGGAACTTGTCTTCCAGCTCGATTTCGCGCGCAACAGATACACCATCTTTAGTGATGGTCGGGGCGCCGAAGGACTTGTCCAGCACCACGTTGCGGCCTTTCGGGCCCAGAGTCACCTTGACGGCATCAGCCAGGATGTTGACACCTTCCAGCATCTTGATGCGAGCTTCGTTACCAAACTTGACGTCTTTAGCAGCCATTTTCTTCAATCCTTTCTATCAATTCGGGGAAAATCGGGGATAGATTACTCTTCGACAATCGCCAGGATGTCAGTCTCGGACAGGATCAGGACGTCCTGACCATCCAGCTTCTCGGTCTTCACGCCGTAGCCTTCGTTGAAGATCACCTTGTCACCAACCTTCACGGCCAGCGCTTTCACATCGCCATTATCCAGGATGCGACCAGTCCCCACGGCAAGCACTTCACCACGGGTGGACTTCTGGGCCGCAGTACCAGTCAAGACGATACCGCCGGCAGATTTGGCTTCAGCTTCGATGCGCTTGATGATGACGCGGTCGTGCAGTGGACGAATTTTCATCGATAACTCTCCCAAAATGAGTCTCATTGTTGCTTTGAGGAATGGCCGTTCCAGGCCAAATTAGATATGTCCCTGATGTGGGGCAGAGTTGCTAACCCTTCAAGGGCAAATACAAAAAAAATTTTTTCACGTACTATAAACATCTTCGATGGTTCAGCCATGTCCACACCCTGGAGCAAGGTCGGTTCAAGCCGCCCGTTTTCCATGCCAGAACCTTCAAAGCCAGCTGTAGAGACGAGCCCTTGACCCGCACCAACCCCATGTTGACAGCCCCTATTCCGGTCGTACTGCGCCAGATGACGGGCCCCATGATCTTCGGCATCATCGCCATTCTGGCCTTCAATCTGGTCGATACCTTTTTTATCGGTATGCTGGGCACCGAAGCACTGGCCGCCATCAGTTTTACCTTTCCTGTCACTTTTGTGGTTACCTCGCTGGCGATGGGATTGGGCGCCGGATTGTCAGCGGTGATCGGTCATACTCTGGGGCAGGGCAAACACGATGAGGCGGCCCATCTCGCCACCGACAGCCTGTTTCTGGCGGTGATCATGGTGGCCCTGCTATCCGCGGGGGGGGCTCTCACCATCAAGCCTCTGTTTACTCTGTTGGGGGCCAGTGCCGAGCTTATCTCTCTCATCCATGACTACATGCTGATCTGGTATCTCACCGTCCCCATGCTGGTGCTGCCCATGGTGGGCAATGCCGCTATCCGGGCGACCGGCGATACCAAAACCCCCAGCCTGGTGATGGCCATAGCCGGGCTGGTCAACGGGGTACTGGATCCTCTGTTGATCTTCGGTATCGGCCCCTTTCCCGAATGGGGGATCCGCGGGGCAGCCATCGCCACCTCTATCTCCTGGTTGATGGCGATGCTGGTCAGCCTCTATATCCTGCGTCATCGGGAGGGCTTGCTGCTGTGGCGCCTCTCGCCTCGGGCTCGGTTGCTGACCCACTGGCGGGCGCTGCTCCATGTTGCCGTCCCCGCCTCTTTTACCAATATGCTCAACCCTCTGGCCAATGCAGTGCTGATGACGATCTTTGCGGGCCTGGGTACCGAGGTGGTAGCCGCTTACGGCGCCGCATCGCGGGTCGAGGCGCTGCTGCTGATCGTGATGATGGCCCTTGCCTCCGTACTGGCCCCTTTCATCTCGCAAAACTGCGGCGCCGGCAATCCGGCCCGGGCCAAAGCCGCACTTCAGAGCTGCCTGCGCTTTGCCCTGCTGTTCCAGCTCGCCATCTATGGCCTGACCTGGCTGCTCGCCCCGCTGATCGCCAATCTGTTCAGCGATCATCCGCAGGTCATTCGCCTGATTATTCTCTATCTGCATCTGGTGCCGATCGGTTACGGCTTTCAGGGCATGGTGATGCTGCTGGCCTCGGCACTCAATGGCGTGCGAGCATCCAGTATTTCGTTCTTGTTCAACGGATTGCGACTGTTTGGTTTTCTGTTGCCAGGAGCCTGGCTGGGGGCAAAGCTGGGGGGAGAACAGGGGATATATCTAGGAATACTGCTGGCCAATCTGGCGGCGGGCACCCTCGCGTGGTGGTATGCCCGACACCGCTTCGAGGCGCTGTGCCATCAGGGCAAACCCTGATTCAGTCACTCGCCTCGGGTTTTCGTCTCGTCGATTACTCTTTACGCTCACTCTTTGCGCTCAAATTCGCCTTCGATGGTGGTGCCGCCCTGCTTGGCGTTCCCCAGATGATCATCGGACGGTGCGTTGCCAAACGGCGATTGAGTACGCTGGAAACCGCCCATCTGCATCCGGAACTGGCTGCTGCCGATCAGCTTGTCAGCCAGTTTGTTGCGCAGCCAGGGTTGCAGCAACAGCACACCGAAAATGTCGGTCACGAAACCCGGGATAATCAGCAGCAGGCCCGCCAACGCCAGCATCATGCCCCCCATCACCTCGCGGCCCGGCATCTCGCCCATCTGCATCTTTTGCTGGGCGCTGAACAGGGTCTTGATCCCTTCACTTCGCACCAGCGAGGAGCCCAATACCGCGGTCAGTATGAGCAAGCCGACAGTCGGCAGCGCCCCGATTACCGAGCCGACCTCGATCATCACGGTGAGTTCCAGTACAACCAGACCCACCAACAACAAAAACAACTTGCCCATATCCACTCCAGCACCGGTAAATTGAGAAGAAGTGGCGCCCATCCAACGATGGTCAGAGGCGATTTTGCCGCCCCGTCATCACCACTTTCTGCCCTGAATAAATGGGGGCGGCCCCCCTCTTTTCAAGTTGGTCAACTGACTCCTACGTCATCAGCAATCTAAAAAATCAGCAAAAAGTCACAAAAATTTATAAAAATCATCATGATAAAAACTTCATAACATATGTGTACTTTCCTCAAAGTAATTTGAAAATGTCGCAAATTTAGTGATCCACCTCTAATAACCGATACCTCAATTGGAGTAGTATATTGATTAGTTTTTCGGGAGGTCATTCTCCCAACCGCCCCACTCGATGTGTGGTGCTTCAGGATGAGCTGTGCGCAAGGAACTCGCGACCACTCGGTGAGGATTTTTCCATTTATCTGATTTCTGAGGCATTACAATGAGCGACATCAAGAACGTCCGCATTGAAGAAGACCTGCTGGGCACCAAAGAAGTTTCCAATGATCTCTACTACGGTGTGCACACCCTGCGCGCTGTCGAGAACTTCAAGATCAGCTCTCAGAAGATTTCTGACGTTCCGGAATTCGTCCGCGGTATGGTGCTGACCAAGAAAGCCGCTGCGCTGGCAAACGGTGAATTGGGTACCATCCGTCCTGAAATTGCTGACAAGATCGTAGAAGCCTGCGACCTGATGCTGAACACCGGCAAATGCTTCGACCAGTTCCCGGTCGACGTTTACCAGGGTGGTGCCGGTACCTCCGTCAACATGAACACCAACGAAGTACTGGCCAACATCGCCCTGGAAATCATGGGTCTGGAGAAAGGCCGTTACGACGTCATCAACCCGAACGACCACGTCAACAAGTGCCAGTCCACCAACGATGCCTACCCCACCGGTTTCCGCGTTGCTGTGGTCAACAGCACTGACGTGACCCTGCATGCGCTGGAGCACCTGATCGCGGCATTCGATGCCAAAGCGAAAGAGTTCAAAAACATCCTGAAGATGGGTCGTACCCAGCTGCAAGATGCGGTTCCGATGACCCTGGGTCAGGAGTTCCACGCGTTCGCCGTGACCCTGCGTGAAGAGATCAAATCCATCAAGCGTTGCCAGGAGCTGCTGCTGGAAGTGAACCTGGGCGCAACCGCCATCGGTACCGGTCTGAACACTCCGCCCGAGTACTCTGCACTGGCTATCAAGCGTCTGGCCGAGATCACCGGTCGTGCCTATGTGCCGGCAGAAGACCTGATCGAAGCGACCTCAGACTGTGGCGCCTACGTCATGCTGCACGGCGCCATCAAGCGTCTGGCTATGAAGCTGTCCAAGATCTGTAACGACCTGCGTCTGCTCTCCTCCGGCCCGCGCACTGCACTGAAAGAGATCAACCTGCCGGAAATGCAGGCGGGTTCCTCCATCATGCCGGCCAAGGTCAACCCGGTTATCCCGGAAGTGGTCAACCAATCCTGCTTCAAGGTATTCGGTAACGACATCACCATCACCTTCGCCGCCGAAGCCGGTCAGCTGCAGCTGAACGTCATGGAGCCGGTGATTGGTCAGGCGATGTTCGAATCCCTGAGCCTGATGGAAAAAGCCTGTATTTCCCTGCGCGAGAAGTGCGTGGAAGGTATCACCGCCAACCCGGAAATCTGCATGAATCACGTGCTGAACTCCATCGGTATCGTGACCTACCTGAACCCCTTCATCGGCCACCACGAAGGGGATATCGTCGGCAAGATCTGTGCCCAGACCGGCAAGAACGTCCGCGAAGTCGTTCTTGAGCGTGGCCTGCTGAGCGCCGAGCAGCTGGACGAAATTCTCTCCATCGAGAACCTGATGAACCCGCAATACAAAGCCAAGCGTTTCACCCGCGAAGCTGCCGTATAAGCGAGTGTGGGCCGGGATCTTCCCGGCCCATAAAGTCAGTTCCCGATTGGTCTTTATCCCCAGCCCGATCGGGAATTGGCTTTTTGCCAAATAAAAACCAAAAACTAAAAAATGGAGTTATCGCTATGATTGGAATCGAGTTACTTGTCGTGCTCGCCGCTATCTATCTGGGGGCCCGGATAGGCAGCATCGGCATCGGCTTTGCCGGTGGTCTGGGGGTACTGGTATTGACGTGGGGTCTGGGCATGCCCATCCCGAGCGATCAACTGGTCAGCTACATCCCTTGGGATGTGATCATGATTATCGCGTCCGTCATCTGTGCCATCGCCTGTATGCAACTGGCTGGCGGGATGGACTATCTGGTCTTCCTGGCAGAAAAAGCGCTGCGCAAGAACCCCAAATACATCACCTTCGCCGCCCCGGTGGTCACCTACCTGATGACCATGCTGGCCGGTACCGGTCATACCGCCTTCTCCACCCTGCCGGTGATCGCTGAAGTGGCCAAAGAGCAAGGGATCCGCCCATCCCGTCCGCTCTCCATCGCGGTTGTCGCCTCCCAGATCGCCATCACAGCTTCCCCGATCTCTGCCGCTGTGGTTGCCTTCTCCGGCATGCTCGAGCCGTTTGGTGTTGATTATCTGACCCTGCTGGCCATCTGCATCCCCTCTACCTTCCTGGCCTGTATCCTGGGCGCCTTCATTGCCAACATGATGGGCAAGCCGCTGGAGCAGGACGAAGTCTATCTGGAGCGTAAAGCCAAGGGGCTGATCAAACTGCGTGGTACTACCAAGCTCGAGATCAAACCGTACGCCAAGCTGTCGGTCTGGATCTTCATCGCCGCCATCGTTGCTGTCATGGCTTATGCCACTGCCATCTCCGGTAAAGTGGGCCTGATCACCAACCCGCCGATCCCCCGTGACGGCGCCATCATGGGCATCATGCTGGCCGCGGCCACCATCATGACCCTGGTGTGCAAACTAGACGCCACCCAGGTCACCAACATGCCGACCTTCAAGTCCGGTATGTCCGCCTGTATCTGCGTACTGGGTGTCGCCTGGCTGGGTAACGTCTTCGTGAAAGGCAACATGGACACCATCCAGCTGATCGCTGGCGACCTGCTGAACCAGTACTCCTGGCTGCTGGCCGTGGTGCTGTTCTTCGCTGCCATGCTGCTCTATTCACAAGGCGCCACCACCAAGGCCCTGATGCCTGCCGCACTGGCACTGGGTGTCAGCCCGCTGACTGCGATTGCCTCTTTCGCAGCCGTGAGCGCCCTGTTCGTACTGCCGACCTACCCGACCCTGCTGGCCGCGGTAGAGATGGACGACACCGGCTCCACCCGTATCGGTAAGGCGGTCTTCAATCACCCCTTCTTCGTACCGGGCACCGCCACCATCGCCATCGCCGTGGCGCTGGGCTTCTTCTTCGGCGGCATCCTGCTGTAATCCTATCGCCTGCCGATTACCAAACAAAAATCCCCGCCAGTTGGCGGGGATTTTTTTATCTCTTTACTCTGTGCTTGGCTGTCTGCCAGCAAGAGACCTGACCTCTTATACGGGTGGCTCAACCACGGCGACAGCAGACACCACAACAGCGTGCCAACGGCGCTATAACCACCGCTGCCGGATTGCAGGAGCAGTAGGCCACCATGGTACTCACCACCACGCCAGAAGGCGGGATCCTTTGGATCAGACCGGATCCAGGGTATCCAGCGGCCAACGCGGCACGGCTTTGACCGCCAGCGGTTCGAACACGCCCGCTTTCAGGCGCTGCATACCGGCGTAAGCGATCATGGCGCCGTTATCGGTGCAATATTCAGTGCGCGGATAGAACACCTCGCCCTTGAGGCTCTCCATCAGCTCGGCCAGCTGGGCACGCAGATGACGGTTGGCACTGACGCCACCGGCGACCACCAGACGCGTGAGACCTGTCTCTTTCAAGGCACGACGGCACTTGATGGCCAAGGTATCGACCACCGCATCTTCAAACGCCCGAGCGATATCGGCACGGGTCTGCTCATCATCACCATTGGCAGCGATGGTGTTGGCGGTGAAGGTCTTCAGGCCGGAGAAGCTCATGTCGAGCCCGGGACGATCTGTCATCGGACGAGGGAAGTGGAAGCGCCCGGTAGTGCCCTTCTCGGCCAGACGGGAGAGCAGCGGACCACCTGGATAGTCCAGCCCCATCAGCTTGGCGGTCTTGTCGAACGCTTCGCCAGCAGCATCATCGATGGATTCGCCCAACAGCTGATAGCTGCCGATGCCGTCAACCCGCACCAGCATGGAGTGACCACCGGAGACCAGCAGCGCCACGAAGGGGAACTCGGGGGCCTTTTCTTCCAGCATAGGAGCCAGCAGGTGGCCTTCCATATGGTGGACGGCGATAGCAGGCTTGTTCCATGCCATCGCCAGTGAACGACCAATAGTGGCTCCCACCAGAATGGCGCCAACCAGACCCGGACCCGCGGTATACGCGATGCCGTCGATGTCATCTTTGCCCAGTCCCGCCTCTTGCAATGCGGCCTGGATCAACGGGATCGTCTTGCGAACATGATCCCGGCTGGCGAGTTCGGGGACGACGCCACCGTAGTCCGCATGCAGCTTGACCTGGCTGTATAACTGATGGGAAAGGATCCCTTTTTGATCGTCGAAGATCGCGATCCCGGTTTCGTCACAGGATGTCTCTATGCCCAATACACGCATTGCTAAAAAATTTCACTGCTAAAATGAGACGGCTATGGTAACCTTCGCGGGTTTTTTAAACCAGAGCGATCTCTGCGGGTTTACTTTCATTCCCTGTCCAGAGTATAATTTCGCACCATTTTAAGACATGCTGATCGATTGAAGGTCAGCTAACAATTTATCACTGAGGTGAAAGGCACATGCCAGTAATCAAAGTCCGTGAAAATGAGCCGTTTGACGTTGCTCTGCGTCGTTTCAAGCGTTCTTGCGAAAAAGCCGGTATCCTGTCCGAAGTTCGTAGCCGTGAGTTCTACGAGAAGCCGACTACCATTCGTAAGCGCGCCAAAGCGTCTGCTGTCAAGCGTCACGCCAAGAAGCTGTCTCGCGAAAACGCACGTCGTATCCGCCTGTACTAATCGGGTGATATTGCCGTGTCTCTGAAGGATCAACTCAAGGATCAGCAAAAGCTCGCCATGCTTGCCAAAGATAAGGCACGTCTGGGAGCGATCCGCTTGTTGATGGCAGAAATCAAGCAACGTGAAGTCGATACCCGTATCGAGCTGAATGATGAGGATATCCTCGCTGTCGTGACCAAAATGGTCAAACAGCGCCGCGATTCCATCAGCCAATTTGAAGCTGCCGGTCGCCAGGATCTCGCCGACAAAGAGTCCGCCGAGATCGTTGTATTGCAGGAATTCCTGCCGCAACAGCTGGCCGCAGATGAAATTGCCGCCCTGATCGAGCAAGCCATCACTGAAAGTGGTGCTGCCGTCATGGCTGATATGGGCAAGGTCATGGCTGTCTTGAAGCCGAAAATTCAGGGGCGTGCCGATGTCGGCGCCGTCAGTGCTCAGGTGAAAACCCGCTTGGCGTAACAGGCAACTCTCTTGTTTGGTCGAAGAAGCCGTGCTTCCCTTGGAATGCGCGGCTTTTTTATTTTCTCCGCAATGAAACAGGACGGTTATGGCAGGCAGGATCCCACAATCCTTTATCGACGATCTGCTCGTACGCACAGACATAGTCGAGCTGATCGACTCGCGAGTGCGGCTGAAAAAAGCCGGTAAAAACTACCAGGCTTGCTGCCCTTTTCATAACGAAAAAAGCCCCTCTTTTACCGTCAGCCAGGAGAAGCAGTTCTACCACTGTTTCGGTTGTGGCGCCCACGGCAACGCCATCGGCTTTGTCATGGAGTACGACGGTCTCGAATTTCCCGATGCCATCGAAGAGCTCGCCAGCATGCAAGGCATGCAGGTACCTCGCGAGCAGAGCATCGGCGGCTCGGCCAATAGCCAGCCCGCAGTCAGCAAGGATCTGTTCGAGCTGATGAACCAGATCGCCCGCTTCTACGAGAGCAATCTCAAGAGCGCTCCCCATGCGGTGGAGTACCTCAAAGGCCGCGGCCTGACCGGTGAAGTGGTCAAACGATTCAACATTGGCTATGCACCCAGCGATTGGGATCAGGTGCGCCGCCGCTTTGGTACCAGCCGGGATCACGAGCAGTTGCTTATCTCGGGCGGCATGCTGATCACCCGTGACAATGGCCCGGGGAGTTATGATCGTTTCCGCGATCGCATCATGTTCCCGATCCGTGACAAGCGTGGCCGGGTCATCGGTTTCGGTGGCCGGGTGCTGGGTGATGGCACCCCCAAATACCTGAACTCGCCGGAGACCCCCATCTTCCATAAAGGGCGGGAGCTGTTCGGTCTCTACGAGGTGAAGCAGGCACACAAGGATCCACGCCGGATCTTGGTGGTGGAAGGCTACATGGATGTGGTGGCACTCGGTCAGTACGACATCGACTATGCGGTGGCGGCGCTGGGTACTGCAACGACCAGCGACCATATCCACACCCTGTTTCGCACCACCGCCGAGGTAGTCTGCTGCTACGATGGTGACAACGCCGGTCGTGAAGCCGCCTGGCGCGCGCTGGATAATGCCCTCCCTCATCTGCAGGATGGCCGCGAGCTGAAGTTCGTGTTCCTGCCCGATGGCGAGGATCCCGACTCGCTGGTACGCCAGATCGGCAAGGAGGGTTTTGAAGCCCTGCTCGATGAAGCCCAACCGTTCGCCGACTTCATGTTCGAGCGTCTCGGCCGGGATGCCGCACTTTCTGGTGAGGCAGGCAAGTTCGAAGTGGCCAACAAGGCCGCCGAGCTTATTCGTCGCGTTCCGGAAGGGTTTACCCGCGAAGGGCTGATCACTCGTCTATCCAGCATGATGCGTTGGGGCGAGAACAAGCAGCGCATCGCAGAGCTCTTTGCTCGCAACAGTCAGCCCAAGGCCGAGGTCAACAAACCCAAGGCAGCCAAGCTGACACCACTGCGGCGTGCACTGGCACTGATGGTGCAATATCCGGCAGTAACGGCTGAGCTTCCCCCCATGCCGGAATTGGCCGGACTACGCGTACAGGGCATCAAGTTCCTGCTGCAACTGCACCAGCAAATCCAGGCACAGCCTGGTATCACAACCGGTATCCTGCTGGAACACTGGCGTGGTACCAAGGAAGGAGAGATCCTTGCTCAGCTGGCCATGCACGACCTGTTCGAGGAGATCAAACTCGATCAGGAGCCGGATATTCTGGGAGAATTGCAGGACACCTTCGTCGGCTTCATCAACCAGTTTCTGAAGCAGCGGATCGAAGAATTGCAGGCCAAAGTGGCTCAGGAAGGACTAAGCTCCGAAGAAACCCAAGAGCTGATGATGCTGATAAGAGAGGTGCAAATTGAGAAAAGAAATGAGAGTGGGGCTTGATATTTGAGTGATTAGTCCCAATATGGATAGCGTTGCCCGAATCGACGGGATGAAAAGCAAAATTTTTATAACCGCCTGGCCCCGACAATACTGCGGGCAGGGGTTTCTCATGACCGACGCCGCAACCAGACATAGCATGTCTGGCGGTTTTCTATTAGAATTGGCTATTTGCGCAGCAGCGCACTGTACGCGCAACCTAGCAACACCAACCGGATGAGTTCTATGGAGCAAACCCCGCAGTCTCAGCTTAAACTCCTCGTTGCCAAAGGTAAAGAACAGGGCTACCTGACCTATGCCGAGGTGAACGATCACCTCCCGCAAGACATTGTCGATTCAGACCAGATCGAAGACATCATTCAGATGATCAACGATATGGGCATTCAAGTGGTTGAAAACGCTCCGGATGCCGATGACCTTATCATGGCTGAAGGTGGTACCGCCGATGAGGACGCTGCCGAAGCAGCGGCCCAGGCTCTGGCATCTGTTGAATCTGAGATTGGTCGCACGACCGATCCCGTCCGCATGTACATGCGGGAAATGGGTACCGTCGAACTTCTGACCCGTGAAGGCGAAATCGACATCGCCAAGCGGATCGAAGACGGTATCAACCAGGTACAAAGCTCCGTAGCCGAGTACCCTGAAGCAATTACTTACCTGCTCGAACAGTACGACAAGTACGAAGCCGAGCAGCTACGTCTCTCTGACATCATTTCTGGCTTTATTGACCCGAACGAAACTGAAGACATGGCGCCTACCGCCACGCATATCGGTTCCGAGCTCGGCGAAGACGATCTGGCCGACGAAGATGAAGAAGACGAAGAAGACGAAGACGAAGATGGCGACAGCTCTGACGACGACGGTGACGGTGGTCCGGATCCGGAAGTCGCTCGCGAGAAGTTTGGTGAACTGCGTGCCCAGTATGAAGTGACCCGCCTCTCCATTCAGAAGAATGGTCGCGCGCACGAAGATACCCAAGCCGCCATCGCCCAGCTGGCCGATGTATTCCGTCAATTCCGCCTGATGCCCAAGCAGTTCGATCGCCTGGTCAACAACATGCGTGAAATGATGGAGCGTGTCCGCGTGCAGGAACGCATCATCATGAAGCTCTGCGTTGAGCAGGCCAAGATGCCGAAGAAAACCTTCGTCGCGGCCTTCACCAACAACGAGTGTGAAACTGCCTGGTTCGAATACCAGAAGCAGGCTGGCAAAGCCTGGTCTCCCCGTCTGGTTGAAATGGACGAGGATATTCAGCGCGCCATCGGCAAGCTGCAGCAGATTGAAGAAGAGACCGGTCTGTCGATTGCCCAGATCAAGGATATCAACCGCCGCATGAGCATCGGTGAGGCCAAGGCCCGCCGTGCGAAGAAAGAGATGGTTGAGGCCAACTTGCGTCTGGTTATCTCTATCGCCAAGAAGTACACCAACCGTGGTCTGCAGTTCCTGGATCTGATCCAGGAAGGCAACATCGGTCTGATGAAGGCGGTAGACAAGTTTGAATACCGTCGTGGCTACAAGTTCTCGACCTATGCTACCTGGTGGATCCGTCAGGCCATTACCCGCTCCATCGCGGATCAGGCCCGTACCATCCGTATCCCGGTACATATGATCGAGACCATCAACAAGCTCAACCGTATCTCCCGTCAGATGCTGCAGGAGATGGGTCGCGAACCGAACCCGGAAGAGCTGGCCATGCGCATGGGCATGCCGGAAGACAAGATCCGCAAGGTACTGAAAATCGCCAAAGAGCCTATCTCCATGGAGACGCCCATCGGTGATGATGAAGATTCCCACTTGGGCGACTTTATCGAAGATACCACCCTGGCTCTGCCAGCGGATGCGGCGACCAGCGAAAGCCTGCGCAACGCCACCCGCGAAGTGCTTGCTGGCCTGACCGCCCGCGAAGCCAAGGTACTGCGGATGCGTTTCGGTATCGACATGAACACTGACCACACCCTAGAGGAAGTGGGCAAACAGTTCGACGTTACCCGTGAGCGTATTCGTCAGATCGAAGCCAAGGCACTGCGTAAACTGCGCCACCCGAGCCGCTCGGAAGTGCTGCGCAGCTTCCTGGACGAATAGTCCTGACCCTGTGTCAAACTGCTCTGCCAAAGCCCCGCCATGCGGGGCTTTGTTTTGTCTGGCATTTACCCTTGCGACCCGCTTTGCACCCTCTATCGACCTGGACAATTAGTCGCCAAGTGGTTGATATGCCTATAGACTGCCCTTTCCTCTTCCCATATAATCCACGCCGCTAAACGCACAATTTGGCCCCTTAGCTCAGTTGGTCAGAGCAGTCGACTCATAATCGATTGGTCGTGGGTTCAAGTCCCCCAGGGGCCACCAAATTGAAAAAGGCCGCTCATCATGAGCGGCCTTTTTGCATCTGCGGATCGAGCAATGTCCCGTGATAAGCTCGATGAGGTCATAGAAAAGACCCGCCATGGGCGGGTTTGGGCAGGGTCCGGATCAGGCGCCTCAGTCAGAGACAAGGAGCCTAATGCTGAGCCTCAGGTTTGTTCGTTGCTGCCGCTCTGGATGGATGAGCGACGCCCGGCGGGTAGCATCCGGGTAACCAGATTGCTGCGCTGACGCCAGGAGGTGAAGATGATGGCCAGCAGATGCAGACCAATCAGCCCCTGCAGCGCCACCACGCACCACTCATGCCACTCGTCAGCTCCCAGTTCAAATCCCGTCTCGGTATTTTGAAACCAGCCGCTGCCAGCGGTGGCCAGCACAACCAGCCAGAGCGCCCACACGGCCAGCTTGCCGCTACCGTGATGACCCGGTGCCGGAGGCTGCCGCTCACGCATCTCGCGCGCTTGCTGGCGAAAATCCTCACCGCTGGGGATGAGGGCACCAAGGCGAGCGTAGCCACGGGCAAAAGTAAGCCCCCAGAGCAGACGCAAGGAGACCAGCCCAATGGCGCCGTAACCCAGCCACTCGTGCCACTCCTCGCCCGCTTCGTTAACCCAGAGATTGCTGATGCAGACCGCCACCAAGCCCCAGTGGGTCAGGCGAACCAGCGGATCCCAGCGAAAGGACTCACCCTTTTTGCTTGGCATATTTGTGGTACTCCTTCTTCAGGTCGTTGACCTTGGCCAGATGTTCGCGCGCCTTGGCCTCATCACCCGCCTTGAGTGCGGCCAGGCTGGCGTCCAGCTCGGTCTGTACCTCGTTCATCCCTTCAAGGAATTTCTCTTTCTTGGCAGCCGGCATGTTCTTCTGCTTGGCCACATCCAGCTGGGCCTTCATCTCGTTGATGTGCTTCTCCATGGTGGCTGCATCATCAGCCTTGACGGCCTGCTTGTAGTTGAAGCCAATCTTCTTCATCGGCTGTTCCAGATCACCCGCCACGGCAGGCAAGGTCATCAGGCCAAACATCAGGGGCAGCAGCAGGGGGCGGACGGTTTTCAACATGGGATTTCCTTATATAACGACATGCTCGAATTGTTAGGGGTACTTATGAATCCAAACAAGAATTCATCACCAGCATGATGCCATGACTCATGGTGAAACGTTTGTGAAAAATGCTGTTTTTTGTGGCAAATAGTGACAGATATGCCGCGCTTGTTTGCGCTTGGTAACTGATTGAACGCAGGTGACACGCAGCATGAGGATGGTTGAAAGCGGTAAACAGGGACAAAAAACCCCGCCGTAGCGGGGTCTGAATCAGCTGGCCATTTGCGTGCGTCAGTTACTCTTGTTCGCGAGCAATGGCGCGCCAGCCGATATCCTTGCGGTAGAAGACGCCATCCCACTTGATGCGGCCAGCGAGCTGATAGGCACGCTGCTGGGCTTCTGCCACTGTGTGGCCGAGGGCGGTGGCGCACAACACGCGGCCGCCAGCAGTCAGGCTGGTATCGCCCTCCAGGCGGGTCCCGGCATGGAACACCTTCTCTCCTGCCACTTCATCCACCGGCAAGCCGCTGATGGGGTGGTTGGTGCTGTAATCGCCGGGATAGCCTCCCGCCGCCAACACCACGCCGATAGCGGCGCGGGGATCATAGATGGCCTCTTTCTGGTCCAGCTTGCCTGCGCAAGCGGCCAGGCATAGCTCCACCAGATCGGACTGCATCCGCAGCATGATGGGCTGGGTCTCGGGATCACCAAAGCGGCAGTTGAACTCGATCACCTTAGGATTACCTGCACCGTCGATCATCAGACCGGCATAGAGGAAACCGGTGTAGACGTTGCCCTCGGCCGCCATGCCTCGCACGGTCGGCATGATCACCTGCTCCATCACCTTCTGATGTACCTCGGCGGTCACCACAGGCGCCGGGGAGTAAGCCCCCATACCACCGGTGTTGAGGCCGGTATCACCGTCGCCAACGCGCTTGTGATCCTGACTGGTGGCCATCGGCAGCACGTGCTCGCCATCGACCATAACGATGAAGCTTGCCTCTTCACCCTCCAGAAACTCCTCAATCACTACCCGGGAGCCCGCTTCGCCAAAGGCATTGCCGGAGAGCATGTCGCGCACCGCGTCTTCCGCTTCCTGCAAGGTCATGGCGACAATCACCCCCTTGCCCGCCGCCAGACCATCGGCCTTGATGACGATGGGGGCGCCCTTCTCGCGCAAGTAGGCGAGTGCTGGCTCCACTTCGGTGAAGTTCTGGTATTCGGCAGTCGGGATGGCGTGACGGGCCAGGAAATCCTTGGTGAAGGCCTTGGAGCCTTCCAGCTGGGCAGCGGCAGCGGTCGGGCCAAAGATGGGCTGACCGGCAGCGCGGAAGGCATCCACCACCCCTTTCACCAGCGGCGCTTCCGGCCCGACGATGGTGAGGCCGACCTGTTTCTCTTTGGCAAAGGCCAGCAGCCCTTCGATATCGGTCGCCTCGATGGCGACGTTCTCGACACCCGGCTCAAGCTGGGTGCCTGCATTGCCCGGCGCCACAAAAACGTGGCGTACCAGCGGGGAGTGTTTGGCCTTCCAGGCCAGAGCGTGTTCGCGGCCACCGTTGCCAATGATCAGTACTTTCATCGTATCGCTCGCTTCTATTTGTGGTCACTGGACGGCCACCCGGGCCATCAGTCAGTGGAAATAGTCAGTTGAAAAGAGACAACAAAAGGGCCGCCATCGGCAGCCCCTGACCCATCAATGACGGAAATGGCGCATGTTGGTGAAGACCATGCACATACCGTGTTCGTCGGCGGCATCGATCACCTCCTGATCGCGCATCGAGCCACCCGGCTGGATCACGCAGGAGATACCGGCCTGAGCGGCAGCATCGATACCGTCGCGGAACGGGAAGAAGGCATCGGAGGCCATCACGGAGCCCGCCACGGTCAGCCCTTCGTCCGCCGCCTTGATACCGGCGATTTTGGCCGAATAAACGCGGCTCATCTGGCCTGCGCCGACGCCGATGGTCTGGCCATCTTTGGCGTAGACGATAGCGTTGGATTTGACGAACTTGGCCACTTTCCAGCAGAACAGCAGATCCTGCAGCTCGGCCTCGGTCGGCTGGCGCTTGCTGACCACGGTCAGGTCACCCAGCGTCACCATGCCGAGATCCCGCTCCTGTACCAGCAGGCCGCCGTTGACGCGCTTGAGGTCAAAACCTTGCGCCGGAGCCGTCCACTGACCGCATTCGAGCAGACGCACGTTCTGCTTGGCGGCGACCGCTTCGCGGGCCTCCTGACTGACAGTCGGGGCGATGATCACCTCAACAAACTGGCGGGCCACGATGGCAGCGGCAGTTGCGCCATCCAGCTCACGGTTGAAGGCGATGATGCCGCCGAAGGCGGAGGTGGGATCGGTTTGGTAAGCGCGATCGTAGGCACTCAGCAGGTCGTTACCGACGGCCACGCCACACGGGTTGGCATGTTTGACGATGACGCAGGCCGGCTCGTCGAACTCTTTGACGCACTCCAGCGCCGCATCGGTATCGGCGATGTTGTTGTAGGAGAGCGCCTTGCCCTGCAGCTGAACCGCGCTGGAGACGGAACCCGGCGCGGCATGCTCCTCGGCATAGAAAGCGGCAGCCTGATGGCTGTTCTCGCCGTAGCGCATGTCCTGCTTCTTGATGAACTGGCTGTTGAAGGTGCGCGGGAAGCGGGACTCCTCGTCACCCTCCTTGTTGTCGCCATAAGAGGGCACCATGGTGCCGAAGTAGTTGGCGATCATGCCGTCGTAGGCAGCAGTGTGCTCGAAGGCGGCGATGGCCAGATCGAAACGGGTCGCCAGTTTCAGGCTGTTGCCGTTGGCATCCATCTCGCGAATAACCCGATCATAGTCGGCAGCTTTGACGACGATAGCGACATCTTTATGGTTTTTGGCGGCAGAACGCACCATGGTCGGACCGCCGATGTCGATGTTCTCGACCGCATCGGCCAGAGTGCAGCCCGCTTTGGCTACGGTGGCAGCAAAGGGGTAAAGGTTGACGACAACCATGTCGATGGGGGAGATAGCGTGCTGGGCCATGATGGCGTCATCCTGATCCCGACGGCCGAGGATGCCACCATGAACCTTGGGATGCAGGGTCTTGACCCGGCCATCCATCATTTCAGGGAAACCCGTGTAGTCGGAGACCTCGGTCACCGGCAGACCCGCCTCGCCAAGCAGCTTGGCGGTACCGCCCGTGGAGAGCAGGGCAACACCACGCTCGTTGAGTGCCTTGGCAAATTCCAGAATGCCAGTTTTGTCAGACACACTCAGCAGTGCACGGCGAATGGGTCGAGCTTGTTCCATCACACTATCGTCCTCAACATAACGGGGACCGTTCCATGGGAGGCGAGGCTCAACACAGAGAGTCCCCAAATAAATGGAAGTGGGGGATTTCGCAAACCACTCTCACCCCGACATCCGGCAAAAGCGCTTTAGGAAATGCCCGCTTGGTGCGGCGCTCTGTTATGGGCGCGTATTCTACACAAAAAATGTGACCTGTTGTGGATTTTTTGAAACGGCAAAGCCTTATTTGGCGAGGCGTTAAACGTTTTCCACTTGATTTTTTCGAAACGTTTGCACTTTCAGTGTTTTATGGGAAAAAGGGTCGCCAGGAGATGTTTATCTGCCCCTTTTATGCCCTTGGCTGGCAATCCATGGGCAAAGGGGTGATAGTGGATTCCGGTTTTTGTTGCGGCATACATTCAAGGGGAGAGAGAGCATGTATCGGATCGGTGAACTGGCCAAGGCGTGCGGGGTCAAGGCAGATACCCTGCGTTTTTACGAGAAGAACGGGCTTATCTCACCGGGGATCCGCAACGAATCCGGCTACCGCCTCTACAGTGAACAGGACAAGCGGCGGCTGGAGTTTATTATCCGCGCCAAGTCGGTGGGATTCTCGCTGGCTGATATCGGCGAGCTGCTCGACCTCGATACCAACAAGGCCAAAGTCACCTGTCAGGAGGTGAAAGCGGTAGCCGACACCAAGCTGGCCCAGGTGGAGCAGAAGATCATCGAACTGACCCGCTTTCGCGACAATCTGCGCGAGCTCTCCAATATCTGCTGCGGCGGCCCCCGCTCGGCGGAGCAATGCGCCATCCTCGAGACGCTGGAATCTGGCGCCCCGGCCCATCACGAGCATCATAGCCACGACCAGCATGACCCGGTTCACGGCTGACATGGTATGCCTGACTGAGCGTGCCTAGCTCAGTGTGACTGACTCGGCGTATCCGACGCATTGCTCCAGCTGCGATTTGGTGACAAAATCACCGCGTTTTTAACCGATGCCAGTGCATCCGGTTGCCGGGCGCTAGCCTGAACAGGCGCCCGCAGCGAAAACCGCCATCCAGACACAAGCATCAACACCCCAAGGACAAAGAAGAGGAGCCATCATGGCCAAGATTCGGGTCGACCAACCCGCCCTCCCCCGTGAGGAAGATGCGCAAGGGGACCACTATGCCCATCAGCGCGGCGAGATAAAGGATAACCATCTGCACGCCCTGCTCTCCGCTCCCCTGTTTCGCAGCCGGGTCGAGCGCAACAAGAAGGGCAAGGGGAGTTACCAGCGCAAGGCCAAATTCGGCAAGCGGTGGGAGCCCGGCCAACAGCAGATGATCCGCGTCTGCTGCTGAGCGGGTTTCTACCGACCATAAACAATCAGGGCGCCATTGGCGCCCTGATTGTTATCTCAAAACACGGTTCGCCAAAACTGGCTCACGACCTGTCGCGAGAAGCTGTCAGCAAGGTGAAGAGCAGCGCAGGAACCGGAGCGTATAGAGATACGTGAGGCTTCCGAGCAGTACATGAACCTTGATCTCGGCCTCGCAGCCAGATCGTGAACCCGTTTTCACTCATCCATAAACAGTTCGAGCAATACGTTCAGATAGCGATGGCCGAGAGAAGTGAGCTGCCAGCTATCTCCCAGATCCTCGATAAGCTCCTTGCTCTGGGCGATGGCGAGCACCGTCTCGACCCGCTCCAACGGCAAGCCGGTATAGGCCTCGAACTCCGCCTTGGGGGCCGGTTCAAACAGGCGGAAGCGGTTCATAAAGTATTCGAGCGGCAGATCGTCTGCCGTCACCTGCCACTGCTCGTCCAGATAGGGGCGACTCTTATCCAGATACCCTTTCGGATGCTTCACCTTGGCAGTGCGCAGGATCTGTTGGTTCGCGAGATCAGTCACCTTGCCGTGAGCACCACAGCCGATCCCCAGATAGTCACCAAAGCGCCAGTAGTTGAGGTTGTGATGGCACTGGTAGCCCTCTTTGGCATAAGCCGAGATCTCGTACTGGCGATAACCGCTGGCGGTGAGCATGGCGTGGCCCTGCTCGTAGATGTCCCACAGGGTGTCATCTTCCGGCAGCTTGGGTGGTTTGGAGGCAAATGCCGTATTCGGCTCTATGGTGAGCTGATACCAGGAGAGGTGCGGTGGTGCACAGTCGATAGCCTGCTGCAGGTCATAAAGGGCGTCATCCAGACTCTGATCCGGCAGACCGTGCATCAGATCCAGATTGAAGGTGGGCAACTTGATGGCGTGGGCCAGAGCGGCGGCCTTGCGCGCCTCTTCCGGGCCGTGAATGCGGCCGAGGCGGGTCAGCTTCTCCTGCTGGAAGCTCTGCACCCCGATGGATATACGGTTGATGCCGGCGCGCTGGAAACCGGCGAACTTGTCCGCCTCCACCGTGCCCGGGTTCGCTTCCATGGTGATCTCGCAATCGGCGGAGAGCGGAATGCGGGCCCGCACCCCGTCCAGCAAGGTTTGCATCGCCTCCACCGTCAGCAGGCTGGGGGTGCCGCCGCCGATAAAGATCGAGGAGAGCGGCCGCCCTTGTGCCCACTTCAGATCCTGATCCAGATCCTCCAGCAGAGCGGCGACATATTCGAGGTGAGGCAACTCCCCCTTCTGGGCATGGGAGTTGAAGTCACAGTAAGGGCACTTCTGGACGCACCAGGGCACATGAATATAGAGAGAGAGCGGCGGCAGTTGCAGCATGGGGCTTCCAATAAAACGGGGGCTCAAGGCCCCCATTGTAGATGACTATGTGTGATTGACCGTGTGTAACCGACAAGGTGGCGAAGTGACTCAATGCGCCGCAGCCAGCGCCGCTTTGAGCTTGGCCAGCGCCTGACCGCGATGGCTCAGCTGGTTTTTCAGCTCGGCAGGCATCTGGGCGGCGGTGCAGTCGTGATCCGGCACGAAGAAGACGGGGTCATAGCCGAAACCGTGCTGACCGCGCGGCTCATCGATGATCATCCCTTCCCAGCTCGCCTGACAGATGATGGGGGTGGGATCGTCAGCGTGGCGCATATAGACCAGCACACACCAGAAGCGGGCGCTCTTCAGGTACTCGGGGGCACCTTGCAGCTCGCCGAGCAGCTTCTCGATGTTGGCCTTGTCACCGGCACCCACACCGGCAAAGCGGGCGGAGTAGACGCCGGGGCGCCCTTGCAGCAGGTCGACTTCCAGACCGGAGTCATCGGCCACAGCGGGCAGACCGGTAATGCGGGCAGCGTGGCGGGCCTTGATGATGGCATTCTCGACGAAGGTGGTGCCGGTCTCATCGGCATCGGAGACCGCAAACTCGCTCTGTGGGATCACCTGGATCTTCATATCGGCCAGCATGGCGGCCAATTCCTTCACCTTTTTCTGGTTACCTGTTGCCAGGACAAGCTTGTTCATCGAGCACCTCCGCAAAAATAATCTGCGCATTCTATGCGGCGCAAGCGTTTAGTAAAAGCGTCAATTACACCCGCTGTGATGGGGTTGCGGGTGATTTGCCGCCATCGAATAACCAGCTTTTTAATACATGTTTCCATAATGGAATAACCAAAGTGATTAAATACCATTTCTATTCATTACTGTGAGTCAGTAGACTCGCGCCCCAATTCATTAACCTGGCTGACTAAAGAGGTGACAGATGCCATTGATACTTTTGCTCGTACTACTGGTGCTGTTCAGTCCGCTGGCTATCGACATCTACCTGCCCGCCATTCCGCAGATGGCCGAGCAACTGGGCGCCGAAGTAACTCTGATGCAGGGCACCATCACCTGGTTCCTGTTCAGCATGGGACTGGGGCAACTGCTTGTTGGCCCGCTGGCCGATCGCTACGGTCGCAAGCCCATCGCGCTGGGCGGCGTGCTGCTCTATGGCCTGAGCGCGCTGGGGGCCGGTTTTGCCGCCAGCCTCGGTGAATTGATGCTGGCCCGGGTGCTGCAGGGCTTCGGCGCCTGCGCTACTTCGGTCGCCGCCTTCTCGGTGGTGCGTGACAGCTATGGCCCGAAAAAGAGCGGTCAGATGATCTCCTATCTCAATGGCGCCATCTGCTTTATTCCTGCGCTGGCCCCCCTGCTCGGTGGCTGGCTCACCGCCAAGGCGGGCTGGTCTGCCAACTTCTGGTTTATGGCCGGTTATGCGCTCATCGTCGGCAGCTGGCTGATGTGGCGGATGCCTGAGACCCGCCCGGAGGAGACCCGCAGTGAAGGGGCCCTCATCAGCTGGTCCCGCTACAGCCCGGTGCTGCGCTCCCCCAGCTTCCTGTTCAATGCGGCGCTGTGCATGCTGGCGATGGCGGTGATCCTCGCTTATGTCACCGCCGCACCGGTGCAGCTGATGGTGAAACTGGGGCTCGATATGAGCGGCTTTAGCTACTGGTTTACCGCCAACGCCGCCCTCAACATTCTGGCCTGCTTTATGGCGCCGCGCTTTATCGCCAAGGTAGGGCCAAGACGCACCCTGCGCATCGGCCTGCTGGTGTTGATGCTCTCGGCCATCACCCTGACTTTGGCCATGCATATCGAGCATCCGCTGGCGATGATGGGGCCGGTATTCCTCTCCAGCATCGGCTTTGCCATGATCCTGGGCGCTGCCGCAGGGATGGCGCTGGCACCGTTCGGCCACTGCGCCGGTACCGCCGCGGCTCTGCTCGGCCTGTTCCAGATGAGCGGATCCGGCGCGTTGGTTGGCCTGACCGGCGCCCTGATGCACGACCCGCTGAGCCAGCTGGCGCTGCATATGTGGCTGCTGCTGCCGCCCTTGGTGATGCTGATGACCCGACGCGGTCGTCGCTTGTGTTTGCAATAAATCCTGTGCTCTGATGGGCACACTCAGGGGGCCATCGGCCCCCTTCTCGTTTGTATCGCCTTTACAGCATATGGCCATCCGGCAGAGAGCCGGCGATGGCAACCCCACTCACTCGATGTCAGCGGAGAACTCCCGATGAGCCACACTCTCAACGCAGCCCTGGTGGGCTATGGCTTTGCAGGCAAGACCTTCCACGCCCCCTTCCTCTCCACCACCCCGGGCTTGTCCCTGAGTTGGGTGGTGAGCCGCGATGCCGCCAAGGTGCAGGCCGATCTGCCCGGCTGCCGGGTCGGTTCACTGGAGGATGTACTAAGCGATGAGACCGTCGATCTGGTGGTGATCGCCACCCCCAACGACACCCACGCTCCTCTGGCCCGCCAGGCGCTGCTGGCAGGCAAACATGTGGTGATCGACAAGCCCTTTGCACTGGATCTGACCGAGGCGCAAGCGCTGGTCGAGCTGGCCGAAAAGCAGCAGCGGCTGCTCAGTATCTTCCACAACCGCCGTTGGGACGGGGATTTTCTCACCGTGCGCCATTTGATTACCGAAGGGACGCTGGGGCAGATCGCCCAGTTCGAATCCCACTTCGATCGCTATCGCCCCGAAGTGCGCCAGCGCTGGCGCGAAGCGGGTGGCCCGGGTTCCGGCCTCTGGTTCGATCTCGGCCCCCACGTGCTGGATCAGGCGCTGCAGCTGTTCGGCCAGCCGGACTGGCTGCAGGCCGATCTGGCCGAGCAGCGCCCCGGCGCACTGGCTGACGACTACTTCCATGTGGTGCTGGGTTACGGTGCTCTGCGGGTTATTCTGCATGGCAGCTGTCTGGTTTCAGCCACCATGCCGCGCTTTGTCATTCACGGCAGCCAGGGTTCGTTCGTGAAATTCGGTATGGATGTGCAGGAAGATCAGCTCAAACTGGGCAAGCGGCCACCGGCGGCGGATTGGGGCATGGATAGTGAACCCGGTCAGCTCAGCCGCATTGTCGATGGTCAGTTACAGCAGCAGAGCGTGGTGGGTGAGGCGGGGGATTATGGCGCCTACTATCGCGGTGTCTGCGCCGCCATCAAGGGCGAAGGGAGCAACCCGGTGCCAGCAAGTGAAGCGCTGGCGGTGATGGCGCTGCTGGATCTGGCCCGTCAGAGCCACCTTGAGGGAAAACGGCTGCCCTGTCAGAAGCTGTCTGACTAAGGTGCGGGTCATCGGCCGCGCTTGACCAACCTTGACCTTGTTAAACCGCCACAAGATGGCAACAAAGTGGTGTTTTATTGTGCAATTAGTGCCATTTAACGGCATCTTGTATTGATATCAGTCGTTGCAGTGGAGCTTTTTATCCACGGCACGAAAAAATGTCATTGTGATATCCGTTTTCATCGGTAACTAATGGGGCTATATTGCGCCCGCCTGCTGCCTCCCGGCTTCTTGTTTCAATACCGGGCAACGGTGGGCGCTGTGATGGTTGCACAGACCATCTCTCCATCTTTTTTTGAGGGAATGCACATGAACAAAGTACTGGTAGCCGGTATCCTGGGTCTGATGTTGACTGCTTGCGGTCAGAAAGAAGAAAAAGCTGCCGCTCCTGCTGCTGCTCCGGCCGCCGAAGTTGCTGCCACTGTAGAAAAAGCCGCTAGCGAAGCCACCTCTACCGTAGAGAAGGCCACCTCCGAAGCGACTGCAACCGTAGAAAAAGCTGCTACCGAAGCAGCTACCAAGGTTGAAGCTGCAGTGAGCGATGCCAAGGCCAACTAAGCCTGCACCTCATTCGAAGACGGGTCCGAAGGCAACTTCGGGCCCGTTTTTTTATCTGACAATCAGGGAGCCGGATTAATCAGCGAGGTGAGGATGTGATCCTCCCAGCGACCATTGATCATCAGATACGCCCGCGCGAATCCCTCTCGCTCGAAGCCGAGCCGCTCCAGCAAGGCGCCACTGCGCTGATTGGCAGGCATATAGCAAGCCATGATGCGATGCAGATCGTGCTCGCGAAACAGGTAGTCAATGGCGGCTGACAGCACCTCTCTCATCACCCCCTGCCCCTGATGCTGCTGGTCGATGGCATAGCCCAGATGACACGCCTTGAAGACCCCCATCAGGATATTGCTGAAGTTGCAGGTGGCGATCACCCGCTCGCCAGCCGGATCGAGGGCCACCAGATTGACGCCGGTGCCGTTGAAGAACTGGCTGTAGCTGTCCTGCAGCCGGGCATGCCAGTAAGAGAGGGTGTAAAAGTGCTCGTCCCGAAGCGGCTCCCAGGGGGTAAGGTGGTCGCGGTTGCGCCGGTAGAAGTCGAGCATCATAGGGGCCTGATCCGGCGACAGTATGGTCAGGTGGGTGCGGGCCGTCTTGATATGTGGCAGCGCCATCAGGACTCCCTCTGCCTTAACCACTCATCGCGCAGCAAGCTGTAGTGGGCATGGTCCACAATCCGGTTGCCCAGCCGCTCTGCGCGCCGGGTCACCCCCTCAAGCTGCATCCCGAGCCGCTCACAGACGGCTCTGCTGGGCTCGTTATCGGTGGCAGCGCTGATCTCCACCTTCTCCATCCCCATCTCCTCGAAGGCGTGGTGGATCAGGGCCTGACAGGCACGGGTGATGATGCCGTTACCCTGCCAGCGCTCCGCCAGCCAGTAGCCGATGACCACCTTGCCAAGGTCATGATCGATGCTGTTGTAACCGATGACCCCCACCACCTCCCCCTGATACTCGATGGCAGTGGTGAGCCCCTCGCCCCGGGCGAACTTCTCGATGGCACTGCGAATGAAGAGGGCGCTGTCAACGGGGCGCTGGATCAGTGGCGGCCAGGGCAGCCACTGGGAGAGGTACTCCCGGTTGTCATTGCAGAGGGCAAACAGTTCGCTCGCCATATCGGGCTGCAAGAAGAGCAGCGCAAGCTCGTCGTCCAACTGCCATGAAAACATGGGATTCTCCTTTCAAATCAGTGATCAAATAGCGAACCAGCACCCAATGTAGCCAATCGCCACTGGCCGCGCCAGCCACTTTTACGGCCCCCTCCGGCAGGCTTCGCAGAGGGTGACAGCGCGCGTACTCTCCCCCCTCAAAAGAGGAGGGTGGGTGTCTGAAACCGGATAATGCTCTCCACATGACGCCGATAAATACCCACAAACGGCACTTTGGCAGATCCTGCTACCCCTTTGTGCTGCGCTGTCACTTTTGACAGGGGGCACTTTCCCCCACCGGCACTAGCTTCAAAACGCCCGACCTTCGGTCGGTTTATCAACCTCATCGATTTAAGGAAAGAAGAGATGAATAAAATTTATCTGGCCGTTGCGCTGGCCTGCTGGGGAAGCGCCGCACTGGCGGCGCAAGAGGTAGAGATCAACGTAATGGCAAACGGCATCCGGGCCATGACCGGCCTCAGTGCCGCGAGTGGTACCTTGCAGCTGGAAGATGGCGAGTTTCGTCAGGTGCGTGTGGTCAAGCTGCCCAACGGCCAGCAGCGGATCCGCTACGAGCAGGTCTGGAACGGCATCCCGGTAATGGGTCAGGTGGTGGTGGCTGACAAGAGCCTGAACGGCCAGCTGCAGCAGGCCAGCGGGCGCATGCTGCGCCATATCGATCAGGATGTGGCAAGCCCGGTCGCCACCCTCTCACCACAGGATGCCGCCAGCAAGGCCAAGGCGGGCAGCAAGGGGAGCAACGAGCAGGTCAAACTCTACGTGATGCAGGATGAGAACGGGCTGGCCCGGCTGGTTTATCAGGTCTCCTTCATCGCCGAAGGTGACAAGCCAAGCCGCCCCTTCGTCATACTTGATGCCCAGAGCGGTGAGGAGCTCAAACGCTGGGAGGGGATCAACCACAAGGACGCCACCGGCCCGGGGGGCAACATCAAGACCGGCAAATATTTCTACGGCACCGATTTTGGCCCACTCATCGTCGATGACAACTGCCGGATGACCAGCCCCAACGTCGATACCATCAACCTCAACCACGCCACCTCCGGCGGGGCCATCCACCAGTTCACCTGCCCGGAGAACCGGGTCAAGGAGATCAACGGCGCCTACTCGCCCCTCAACGACGCCCACTACTTCGGCAACGTGGTGTTCGAAATGTACCGCAACTGGTACAACACGGCGCCCCTCACCTTCAAACTGAAGATGCGGGTTCACTACAGCAAGAATTACGAGAATGCCTTCTGGGATGGCAGCCAGATGACCTTCGGTGACGGCGCCACCACCTTCCACCCGCTGGTAAGCCTCGATGTGGCGGCCCACGAGGTGAGCCACGGCTTCACCGAGCAGAACTCCGGATTGGTCTATTCGGGACAATCCGGCGGCATCAACGAGGCCTTCTCCGATATGGCGGGGGAAGCGGCCGAGTTCTACATGAAGGGGAGCAACGACTGGCTGGTCGGCGCCCAGATCTTCAAGGGCAACGGCTCCCTGCGCTACTTCGAGGATCCGACCCGGGATGGCAGATCCATCGGCCATGCGGCGGATTATCAGGAGGGGATGGATGTACACCACAGCTCCGGGGTCTATAACCGCGCCTTCTACCTGCTCGCCACCAGCAGCGGCTGGAACACCCGCAAGGCATTTGAAGTGTTCTTGCTGGCCAACCGCCTCTACTGGGGCGCCAACACCAACTACCAGCAAGGGGCCTGCGGCGTCAGCCGGGCGACCGCCGACCTGGGGTACAGTCTGGCGGATGTGGCACGGGCCTTCCAGACCGTCGGGGTCGATGCCAGCTGCGGCAGCACGCCGCCACCGAGTGACAACGTACTGCAAAACGGCGTGCCGGTAAGCAACCTCGCCGCCAGCAAGGGTGGCAAGCTCAACTACACCCTGAACGTACCGGCTGGCACCAGGTCGCTGCAAATCAGCAGCAGCGGCGGTACCGGTGATGCCGACCTCTACGTCCGCTTTGGCAGCGCCCCCACCAGCAGCAGTTACGACTGCCGTCCCTACAAGGGGGGCAATAACGAAAGCTGCTCGTTCACCAATCCCAAGGCGGGCACCTGGCATGTGCAGCTGTCAGGGTTTTCCGCGTTCAGTGGTGTGACCCTCAAGGCCAGCTACTGATCCACCCGATGCGGGCCTTGTCCCGCATCGCTCTACTCATTGCGCCACCGTTTCGCCAGCGTGCGGGCGGTGGCCAACACGGTTTCCCGGGCCGGGTTGGGCCGCTTGCCACCGCGCCACGCCATCATCACATCCCAATGCTCCTGCGGCAGATTGCGCACATCGAGCCTGACCAGCCGCCCCACCTCCAGATCCCGCTTGATGGCCAGCTCCGGCATCAGGGTGATAAACCCGTGTTCCAGCGCCAGATCCCGCGCCGCACTGGCGGGCTGCACCGCATGCAGGGGGCTGGCCGCCCGTCGCAGCCGCCGTAACTGCTGGATAAAGACGTCACACCCCGGCCCCCATACCTGAGGCGCCAGCCGCTGGTCGGCAATATCCTCCAGGGTGAGGCCGTGACAACCGGCCAGCGGATGCAGTGGCGAGGCGATAGCGATAATGGGGGAGCAGCAGAGCAGCTCCATCTGCAGGCCCGCAACCGGCGGACGCTTGAGTACAAAGCCAATATCGGCCTCCCCAGTCAGCAGCGACTGCATGATCTCGCCGGAGTGATCCGTGGTGCAGCGGATCTCGAACGGCTCGTCCACCAGCTCCATCAATAACGAGCCAAACACCACCGAAGTGAGGGATGGCAGGCTGGAGAGACGGATACAAGGCAGCGCAGGCGCCCCCTGCAGTGCCAGCCGCCCTTCGCTCAGGATCGCCAGCGCCGAGCGGGCCGATGGCAGAAACTCCTCGCAGGCACGGGTCGGCGTTACGCCACGCCGATGGCGCTGAAACAGCGGCGCCCCGAGGCTCTCCTCCAGCTGGGCAATCCGCTGGCTCACCAGCGGCTGTGACCAGCCACGAATGGCCGCCGCCTGACTGAAGCTGCCCAGCTCGGCCACATCCAGCAGCAGTTGCAGATCGTCCAGATCCATAGACATAAATAATCCTGATATGAAATATAGGTAGTTGTCGTCTACCACTATATCTAAACCCTCTCCAGAATGAAGGTATCTGTGAATGAGAGGGCGTTATGGTCGATAGGGCGAGGTTTTGGGGACGCTGGTTTCTGGCGCTGGATACCACACTGGTGATCCTGGGGTTCTTTGTGGTGATGCCGATGATCAGCCTGCGCTTCGTCGATCAACTCGGCTGGGCGGCCGGTCTGGTGGGGCTGGCCCTCGGCCTGCGCCAGCTGACCCAACAGGGGCTGGGGATCTTTGGCGGCTCCCTCGCTGACCGTTTCGGCGCCCGCCCGCTCATCGTCACCGGCATGTTGTTACGGGCGGTGGGTTTCGCCACCCTGGCCTGGGCCGACAGTGGCGCCATGCTGATCTTCTCCTGCTTCCTCTCCGGACTGGGCGGTTGCCTGTTCGACCCGCCCCGGGCGGCACTGGTGATCAAATTTACCCGTCCCCATGAGCGGGGCCGCTTTATCTCCCTGCTGATGATGCTGGAGAGCGCAGGGGCCGTCACCGGTGCCCTGCTCGGCAGCTGGCTGCTGCGCTTTGACTTCACCTACGTCTGTCTGCTGGGCGCCGGGCTCTTCACCCTGGCGGCGCTCTGCAACTGGACCCTGCTGCCCGCCTACCGCCTCTCGGTCAAACCGACTCCGATGCGGGAAGGGTTGGGACAGGTGCTGGCGGATCGCGCCTTCTGCCGACTGGTGCTGATCTTAAGCGGCTACTACATGCTGTGGGTACAGGTGATGCTGATTTTCCCCATTCTGGTCAAGCAGCTCTCCGGCACCACCACGGCGGTGGGCTGGATGTACAGCCTGGAAACGGCGCTGTCACTGGCGCTGCTCTACCCTATCGCCCGTTTCAGCGAACGGCGCTATCGGCTGGAGAGCCGACTGATGGCAGGTATCCTGCTGATGACGGTGGGGATAGGGCTGGTCGCCTTCGTCAGCACCCTCTCCGGCATCTTCGTGCTGCTGGCCTGCTTCTATCTGGGGATCATCATCTGCGAACCGGCCCGGGAGACCCTGATGACCCGGCTGGCCAACCCCACAGCCCGCGGCAGCTACATGGGCTTCAGCCGCCTCGGACTGGCGCTGGGGGGCATGACCGGCTATGTGGGCGGCGGCTCCCTCTATGACTTCTCGCTGCAACAGGGACAACCGGCCCTCCCCTGGCTGGTGCTGGGCACCATAGGCGTTGCCACCATGTTGCTGCTCGCCCGCTGCTTCTCCCGCCGCCCGGAGCTGGCTATCAGAGCCGCCGCCTGACGACCGCCCCACCTGCGGCAGCCCAATCAACGGGGCTGCCGCTCACCCCAAATTCTGCAAGCCATCACAGCAAAAGGTTGCGAATTACAACTTTTACGCTATTTTAGTTGTCATGCACAACTAAAAAGGAAACCACGACATGGATCCCCGTCCCCTGCGCGCCCTGTCGCGCGATCTGGTTCGCGAACTCGGCATGCTCTCCCAGCAGTGCGGCAATCTGGCCCTCACCCCCATCGAGGCTCACCTGCTGATCGAGCTGGAAAACGCCCCGGCCACCAATCAGCAGCTGGCAGAAAAGCTGCACATCGACAAATCCAACGCCAGCCGTCCGCTGGCACGCCTCGCCGAGCGGGAGCTTATCAGCTGGCACCCGCACCCCTCCGACGGCCGCAGCAAGGAGGCCCGCCTCACCGTCAACGGTCAGGGAATGCTGCTGGAGTTGCACCGGGAGATGGACGGGGCGATGGAAGAGATGCTGGCGCAGTTGAGCCTGCCCGAGCGGGAGCAGTTGTGGCAAGGGCTGCGGCTCTATCGCAGCGCCCTCTCCCGCGCCCGTCGCCAGCGGGGTTACCAGATCCGCCCCATCACGGCGGCGGACAATGCCCAGATCGCCTTGGTGATCCGCGCCGTCTCGGCCGAATATGGCCTCACCGCCGACAAGGGGTATGGGGTCTCGGATCCCAATCTCGACACCCTCTCCCAGAGCTATCAGGGGGAGAAGAGTCGCTACTGGGTCATCGAAGGGCCGGACGGTTCCATCCTCGGTGGTGGTGGTATCGCGCCATTGGCAGGAGAAGAGGGAGTCTGCGAGCTGCAGAAGATGTACTTTATGCCCGCCCTGCGCGGACTGGGCCTTGGCAAACGGCTGGTGTTGCAAGCGCTGGATGCCGCTCGTGGTTTGGGCTATCGCCGCTGCTATCTGGAGACCACTGAGGTACTGCGCGAAGCCACCAGCCTCTATGAATCACTGGGCTTTGAACACCTGCCCGGCCCCCTTGGCTGCACCGGCCACGGGGATTGCGAGATCTGCATGGTGTTAGACCTGGCGCTCTAAAGTGATAGCGGCAAGCAGGAGTCTCCCCCTGCTTGCCGCTTCGTTTACTGCGGCAGCGCCACTACCCGGAATCGCTCCAGCACCAGCGTGGCGTGCTCATCAAATTCTCTCCCTTCCGCCTTCATCTCGCGTTCGAAAAAGGCCTTGTGCGCCTCGTGCCACCAAGCCAGAGAGCCATCTCCCTCCCCTTCCTCGGCGGCAAACGCAGCATCAATCTCATCGAATGGACACAAGGTGACTGACACCAGTTCAACCAGAGCCTTGGGCAGACCACTCCAGTCGGTTACCACCAGTAGGTCCCCCTGTTCCGGCATCCGCTCGCCCTTCTCCAGATACCAGTAAGCGAGGCTACAGGTTGCTCGCTTGCGGCCTGCTACTACCAGCGCGGCACAGAGGTTGGCATTGTGTGCATCAGCACAGAAGTAGTCCGCCGAGACATGACGAGCCCGTGCAGCTACGGGAAGGGATAACAGATAACTCTCAGCCAGAGCCGAGCAGGCAGGATTCATCGATTCAACCATCACCTCTCCTTGATGCATAAAAAAATCCCGCCATCTGGCGGGATTTGGTAAGCAGTATCAGTGCTCGCGAGTCTGGCGGAACTGCACGTCGGGGTGGCGCTCCTGTGCCAGGCGCAGGTTGACCATGGTCGGTGCGATATAGGTGAGGTTGTCACCGCCATCGAGAGCCAGGTTGACCTCGTTCTTGCGCTTGAACTCTTCGAACTTCTTGACGTCGGTCCCTTCCACCCAGCGGGCGGTGGAGACGTTGACCGCCTCGTAGATGGCCTCAACGTTGTACTCGCTCTTGAGGCGCGAAACCACCACGTCAAACTGCAGCACACCGACCGCACCGACGATGAGATCGTTGCTAATCAGCGGACGGAACACCTGCACCGCCCCCTCTTCGGAGAGCTGGACCAGCCCCTTGAGCAGTTGCTTCTGCTTGAGCGGATCGCGCAGGCGGATGCGGCGGAACAGTTCCGGCGCAAAGTTCGGGATACCGGTGAACTTGAGATCTTCACCCTGAGTGAAGGTGTCGCCGATCTGGATGGTACCGTGGTTGTGCAGACCGATGATGTCACCGGCGAAGGCGTCTTCCGCCTGCTCACGGTCACCGGCCATAAAGGTCACGGCATCGGAGATGTTCACATCCTTGCCGATACGCACATGGCGCATCTTCATGCCCTTGCTGTAAGTACCTGACACGATACGCATAAAGGCGATACGGTCGCGGTGCTTCGGATCCATGTTTGCCTGGATCTTGAACACGAAGCCGGAGAACTTCTCCTCGGTCGCCACCACTTCGCGGCTCTCGGCCTTGCGTGGCATGGGAGACGGCGCCCAGTCAGTCAGGCCATCCAGCATGTGGTCGACACCGAAGTTACCCAGTGCGGTACCGAAGAAGACCGGGGTCATCTCGCCAGCGATAAAGGCATCGTGATCGAACTCGGGAGAGGCACCCTGCACCAGCTCCAGCTCGTCGCGCAGTTGCTGGGCCAGATCTTCGCCGACAGCGGCATCCAGATCCGGGTTGTTCAGCCCCTTGACCACCCGCTTCTCCTGGATGGTGTGGCCCTGACCGGTCTGATAGAGATAGGTCTCATCCTTGTAGAGGTGATAGACACCCTTGAAGGATTTGCCACAGCCGATGGGCCAGGTGATCGGGGCGCACATGATCTTCAGCTCGCGCTCCACCTCGTCCATGACTTCCATCGGATCGCGCACTTCGCGGTCCAGCTTGTTCATGAAGGTGAGGATGGGGGTATCACGCAGACGGGTCACTTCCATCAGCTTGCGGGTCCGGTCTTCAACACCCTTGGCGGCATCGATGACCATCAGGCAGCAGTCGACCGCGGTCAGGGTGCGGTAGGTATCTTCAGAGAAGTCCTCGTGACCCGGGGTGTCGAGCAGGTTGACCAGACAGTCGGCATAGGGGAACTGCATCACCGAGGTGGTGATGGAGATACCACGCTGCTTCTCCATCTCCATCCAGTCGGATTTGGCGTGCTGGCCCGAGCCACGGCCCTTGACGGTACCGGCGCGCTGAATGGCCTGTCCGAACAGCAGGACTTTCTCGGTGATGGTGGTTTTACCCGCATCCGGGTGCGAAATGATCGCAAAAGTGCGTCTCTTGGAGACTTCACTCAGAAATTCAGCTGACATAATTCAACGTTCTTCTATTGAGCGGTGGCATCAGCCACCGTGGGAATAAATCCGGAATGCCGCTCACGGCACATGTATACGCAACGAAAGCCACGCCAGCTGGCGTGTTGCCAACCTGGTGGAGAGAGGGAGGAGGGTTGCGTTACATGGGTCTTCTCGCCTGAGTCAAAGCAAAATTGCGCGACATTATACCCGCGCGAGTGAAAAATACCCAGTCCGTCAGTCGTCTGTTTCCACCCGGTTGCGCCCGGCCCCTTTTGCCCGGTAGAGAGCCTCATCCGCACGCCGGATCAACGCGGCCAGATCCTGATCATCATCGCGCTGGCAGGCACACCCGATGCTGATGGTCACCGGATGGGACAAACCGGGCAACGCCCGTTGGCCGACCCTGGCGCGGATCCGCTCAGCCAAACGGGACGCCTCCTCCAGCCCCGTCTCCGGCAGCAGTGCCAAAAACTCCTCTCCACCGGTACGGCCCAGCAGATCCTGCTGCCGCAACTCTCTTGCCACCATTCTGGATACCCACTGCAGTACCCGATCTCCCTGATGATGACCCAGCGAATCGTTGATCCGCTTGAAGTGATCGATATCAAAAAGCAGCAGAGAAAAGGGCATTCGCTGCCTGCGGGCCAGCTCAAAGTGCTCGCGCCCATCCACCAGCACCCGACGCCGGTTATCGATGCCGGTCAGCTCATCGGTAAAGGCCAACCGATGCATCCGACGATTGCGCTCCAGCAACCACCTCATCGTCAGCAGAGCCACTCCACCGCAGAGCACCATCACCACCAGCAACCAGAAGCGACGCTCCTTGATCTGCGCCAGCTCCTGCCGCTGCAACTGCTGCTCGACCCGCAACCGCTTGTTCTCTTCCGCCTGGCGGGTCAGTTCAAACTGGCCGCGCACCCAGGCTGTACTCTGCTCTCGCTGCATCTGGTCGAGGCGCTGCTCTTGCACCAAATGATCCCGCAAGGCCGCCAGCGCAGCCGGATAGTCCCCTTGCAGCTCGAATGCTTCGCTGCGCACTGCGTAGAGATCCATCAGGTAACGAGTGTGCCCCTCAGCCTTCAGGATCGGTTCAATCTTCGCCAGTGCGCTCAAGGCCGGGGCCGGATCCCGCATTTTCACCTGCAGTTTGGCCATTACCAGCTCGAGATGGGCGTGGAGGATAGGATCAACTTCAGGGGTGAGCACGCCTGCTGCCTGCGCCAGCAAGCGTCCGGCCTGCTCCAAGCGCGCCAGACCGAACAGAGCCTCCGCCAGCATCACTTGACGATCCGCATGTTCAATCCGGTACTCGGGTTGTTGCAAAAAGGCGAGACTACGTTCGAGCTCCTGCTGCGCTTCCTGATAGCGCCCCGTCTCCAGATAGACCAGAGCCAGCTGCTCTCTCATCCTGGCCAAACCGAACCCGTCATGGTTGTGGGCAAAGTGTTCATGCAACCGGTTCAGGGTAGTGAGAGCCTCGGCATAGAGACCCATGCGGCGAAACGCGGCGGCAATCTCGAGCTGCGCCCGGTTATACCAGGTGGTCAATCCCAACCGTTCGTAGATGTCGTGCGCCCTAGTGAGATCCACCAGCCCCTGCCCTGACGCCCCCTGAAACGACAACATGGCTCCCCGGTGGGACAGCGCCAGCGCCTCCAGCTTGAGCACAGCGGCCTCCCCTGCCAACCGCAGCCCCTCATCATAATCCCGACGGGCTTGTGCCACCTCGCCGAGCAGCTGATTGAACCAGCCACGACAGATGAGCAACTCGGCAATGGCTGCGTCATCTCCCCGTTGTTGAGCCAGCACCAGTTGGCTGTCGGCATACGCAATCGCACGGCGAGACGCCTGGATGTCATCGGCAGATTGGGCCCAGCAAGCCAGACGACTGATCCGCATCAGCTGGGACGGTGGATAGTCGCTGCCATCCCGCAGCAAGCGAGCAACGCGCTCCCGCAGCAACTCGATAGGCTGATGGACCTGCTCCATCTCCTCCAGTTCATTTTCCAACTGCTCGGGGGACAAGGGTCTGGCTGCCAGCCCGAATACCGCCAGCAACAGCAGCAAGGCAAGTCGGCTCATAAACACTCCGGATGAATGGGGAAAGAGCAGCAGGCGACCCGATACCGGAAAATCACCCTGTAACAACGGCTGTAAAGGCTACCGCAAGGAGAGAGGACTTGAATGGGTTTCATCTCACATTTTACAGCAATATCATAACGTTGGAATGAGGAGGGGGATACAGAGCGAAAGAGGGGGCTGGCTCCCTCCCGGTAACTAATGATGCTGCCAGCGCCGCAGTAGCCGGCCGCGCAGACCGCAATCGAGCAGCCAGCTGTTGTCAAAGACCCGCAACAGTGCCGGTTTGGCGTGCCGGGACATGGCCACTGCGTGAAAGCGGGTCTGGCGCTGGCGATAGCGGTTCATCTGCTCGAGCAGGGCATGGGGCAGACTCTGAGCGATAAAGTCCGAAATAACCAGCACATCTGCCTTGGCAAAGGCAGGATCATCGAGTTTGACCAGCGCCTTCTCCAGACAAGGCACCAGATCGGTACCACCGTGAAAGCTCATGGAGAGGAAGCGCTCCGCCTTGTCCAGTCCGGTATCGGCGGTGATCTCAAGGGTCGCCACCTCGGTAGAGAAGAGCATCAGGTAGCAACCGCGCTTCTCATCCATCGCCACCTTGAGCAGCGCAAGAAAGAGTGCCTTGGCACACTCCTCGGGATAGCCCCCCATGGAGCCGGAGGTATCGACACAGACGATAAAGGGGCCCCGCTGCTGCAACTGCTGCCCCCCCTGCTCCGGGGTGCGCAGCATGATGCGCTGGCGCGGCAAGGTGCCGCGTGACTGGTAACTGAGCAGGCGCCGCTCCAGATAGCGGCGGTAGAACTCCAGCTCCAGCTCCGGCAGCCCCAGCATCACCGCCTCGCTTGGCAGTAGCCGCATCAGGTCGCTCGCCTGGTGGATGCCCACCAGGTCGTCCGGCACATCGTCGCTGGGGGCGGGCTCCAGCTCCAGCACCTGAACCGGTGGCACCGGCTGCTCCTGCGCCCGGCGATCCCGCTCGCTGCGCCCGAGCAGAGCGGCAATCTCCGCCAGCAAGGGCTCGCGCTGCAACATACGGGCGTATTGCTTGACCAGCACCAGACTGCGTTTGTGCCAGTGCCCCTGCGCCAGATCCCAAAGACCACCGGCTGAGATCTGGTTCGGATCGAGGGCATCGGCCAGGGTGCGGCTCGCCAGCAGCTGATCTTCAATCTCCTGACGCTGCTTCTCCCGCTCCGCCTCGGCGATCTGCTGCTGCAGTTGCAGCAGGCTCCCCACCAGACTGGCGCGCCACTTATCGATAAAGAGCTGGCGCAGCCCCTCGGTGGGGTGAGCCATCAGCTGGCGAACCAGCGAACGGGCCTCACCGGCAAAGGGGCTGTAGTGATCCAGCGACTCCAGCAGGGCGGGCAAACGGCCTATCAGTTCGGTCATCGGCAACTGCCGGTGCGCCTGATAGAGCAGGTACTCCTGCTCCAGCGCCACCGGCACCGGCTTGTGACGGATCTCCTCGCCAAGCTGCTCACCCCAGCTCTGCAGGCGCTTTTTCAGCAGCTTGCCCTGCAGCGGGGAGCGCTTGATGAACTCGGAGATCTTGGGCGACGCAGCAAGCAAAAGAGCCACCTCCCCTGCCAGCTCCCCTTCACCGATCAGGAGCCCCAGATCCAGCATGCCAATCTCAAGCATGAGCGCTCCTTACTCGTCCAGCCTTGGCAACCGCTCGCGCCACTGTGTCAGCTCGCCGCGCAGCAGTTCAAGATCCCGGCTCAGCACGAAGAAGCTGTCTTCCACCTGTTGCAGCCAGCGCTGGGCAATAAAGAGGTGCTGCCGATGACGATCGAACAGAGTGCGCTGCTGTTTAAGCTCCTGCACCACCTTGCCAACCTGGGCAAGCAGCTCATCGAGCGCTTGCAGCCAGGGCTCCAGCACCACCTCAGGGATGGCGTTGCGCTCCATCAATACCAGCGGGATCTGCTGGCGCTGGATATCGAGCACCTGCAGGCGCAGCTCATCGTCAAGTACCAGCTCGTAGTGTCCCTCTTTCGGGTTGCCATATTGATAACCCACCAGCGCCTCACCGGTCGGATGCCAATGGGAAAGCAGGGTACGATCGAACACCAGGGTGCTGGTGAGACGCTCGGGATCGCTGCCATCCAGCGGGGCCGGGGTGAGCAGATGGAAGTGCACCTGCTTGCCAAAGGGTCTGGCGTTGGCGAGCGGGATCTCGATCCCCCTCGCCCGTCTGCCAAACCACTGCTTGCGCTTGCGCGCCTTGCAGCAGAGACGCTGGGCCACGCCCTGTTTGAGCTGTTTGAATTGATCCCGCAGGGCAAGCAGCTGGCGGGTCAAGGCCAGTTGCTGATAACCGTAGAGACGGGAGAACTCGGTCATCATCTCCAGCAGGGCGGTGCGGGACTCCTCGTCGTGCCAGAGACAATCCTTGAACAGCAGCAGATCTACCGGTGCGACCTCATCGCGGCCATTGAAGAAGGCACTCGCCTTGATGAGCCGTACCGCCTTCTTCCAGCGGCGATCCGACACATAGCAGCGATGGGCCAGCTGACTGTCGAGCTGCTGGCGCAGCTGATAGATAAGTTCGAAACAGGCATCCGGCAGGCGCACCTGCTCAATCTGGCTCTGCCACTGCTCGTACTCATCCCCCCGGATCTGCAGGGATTCCGGCAGATTCTGGTGGGCGTGACCGTCGCTGGCCAGCATGGATTGAAAGTTGGCTTTCTCCTGCACCCGGTCCATCCAGATCCGCACCAGCATCCGGTCGTAGAGCGCTTCCAGCCCGCTGTCCGGCGCCGGCAGCTCGTTGGAGGCGGTCACCAGCAGCCGCATGGGGATGGGATGCTGGCTATCACCATTGCGGAACTGCCGTTCGTTGATGGCGGTGAGCAGGGTGTTGAGAATGGCGGGACCCGCCTTCCAGATCTCGTCGAGGAACACCACCTCAGCCTCCGGCAGATAGCCGGCAGTGAGGCGCAGGTATTTGCCATCCTCTTTCAGCGCCTGAATGGAGAGGGGGCCAAATACCTCCTCCGGTGTGCTGAAACGGGTCATCAGATATTCAAAGTGGCGGGCGTCGTGAAAGGCCAGCTTGAGGCGACGGGCAATCAGACTCTTGGCGATACCGGGTGGCCCCAGCAAGAAGACACTCTCACCGCTGAGGGCTGCCAGCAGACCGAGGCGCAGGGCATCCTGCCGTTCATAAAGCCCCTCACCAAGGGCTGCCAGCAGCCGGGGCAGGCGCTCCTGGATGGGAATAAGACGCGCAGGGTTCTGGGCTTGAGCTAAAGACGACATAGAGAGTGTTCCGAAGCTGGGATGATGTTAGCCCCAAGGCGTGATATCCATTTGCTCGACCTTGGGTTTTGTCTTGTTATGATGTTTATTCTGGTATCTCTTGCCGCACAATACCCGCCTCTGGCAGGAAAAAACGCAAAGGCAGTGCGATACCGTATCGGCAGCGTGCTGCGCCCATGCATAGCCAGTGTCGTGATGGCACCATGCCCGCATGCGCCAGATGATGCGTTGCAAAGGGTGCAGCAAAAGCGGTTCGAGTGTACCCTGCGCAACACAATTTTCCCCAACGCAGATCAAGAGTGAGTCGCCCCAGATGCAAGATCCCGTTCGTCAGAGCATGTTGGCCCGCATGGGCATTCAAAGCTGGCAACTGCGTCGTCCGGCATTGCTGGGTGCAGATCTCGTACCCGAGCTTGCGCAAGATGCCGTGCAGCCCGACCAGACAGCACCGGCCACCCGCGCTCCGCTGCCCAGCGGCAAACTCTGGTTGCTGGCGCCTCAGCTGCCTGCCACCACGCTGCTGGCGGATATCTGCCAGCTGCTCGGCATGACCCCCGACGAGGTCTCACTGCTCAGCGAGCTGCCGCCTGCCAACCTGCAAACGGCGGATGCCTCACCGCTGCTCTGGCTGACGGAGGCCAACCCGGAACGACCCGATGCGTTGATCTGTCCGCTCGCCCCCAGCGCCGCGCAAAAGCGAGCCTTGTGGCAACAACTGCGCCGACATATGGCAAGTTCCACGGCATGATCCTGCATCCTGCCTTCAACATCCTCACTGAAGCAGCTCTATTTACCTGATTTTACAAACGTTGTGTCTGACAACCCCGAGACATCCCCTATTCAGCTACCCGGAGTCACCATGCCTGAGTTTCGTCCCCTGCTCGAAGCCGATTTCGACCTTGTCTATCCCATAGAGCAGGCCGCCCACAAGGAGCCCTGGAGCCAGGCCAACCTGCTATCCTGCTTCGGTCCTCGCTATCTCAACGGCTTGATGCTGGTCGATGGTCGCCCGGCCGGCTTCTATATCTCGGATCTGGTGGCCGGAGACAGCTCGCTGATGAATATCTGTGTCCACCCCGAATTTCAGGGCAAGGGGTTGGGACGGACACTGCTGCAAGCCTACCTGACTCGCAGCAAACAAGCCGGGGCAGAGGCCTGGTTTCTCGAGGTGCGGGCAGGCAACCAGACCGCCATCAACCTCTACGAGAGCGCCGGCTTTGCCGAGTATTGCCGCCGCGCCGACTACTACGGCACCGGCAATGATCGGGAAGATGCGGTACTGATGTCCCGCCTGTTCGACTTCAGCTGATCCCGCCTCAATCGAGGGGGGCATTGTCCATCGCCGGATCCTGCAAGGAGAGAGTGGTGTGAACCACCGCCTCGAATCCGGCGGCGGAAAGCGGCATATAGAAGCCCCGCAGCCAGGTTTTCCCCGGCATCCAGATCTGCTGTATATCCACCACTATCTTGATCGGTTTGAGGGGTTGACCCGGCTGCTGGATATAGATGCCGGGCGGTGTGGCCACCTTGGGAAAACGGCGCAGGATCTGTTCACTACCATCCCCCTTGCCCGGATTGAGCCGCACCTTGACCAATCGGCTCAACGGCACTCTCATCTCTTCACTGCGCCAGAAGCGTTCGTTCAATGCCTTGCAGCGACGGCACTTGGGGGTCTCCAGCACATAGAGCAGCGGATAGCCCAGCGCCAATGCCTGCTGTTGGGCCTGCTGGTATCCCTCCGCCCCTTCATACCAGGGATTCGCAGGCTGCTGTGTCTTGCCCAGAAAGTACCAGGCCGCCCCGCCCCCCACCATCATGAGCCCGATCACGGCCAATGCCCCTTTCATCCATAGATTCATATCGTTAACTCTCCCTTTGCTCCTTTGCAGTATCGGCCACTCTGCACAAAGGAAGAGCTATTTGCACTCTTTGTGATCCAAGACAAACAGCGAACACTTGTAAGCTGTAATCTTGGAGTTTAAACTCTAGCCCGATTTTTAGTGCCCTTGCGGGCGTACAACTGTAATTAAAGGATGTTTAACTGATGCCGAAGCTTCATCTGGTTCGACTGATGCGTGAACGTATTGCCCAGCTTGGCAACAAGGCTGCCCTGCGGGTTCAGCAGGATGGCCAGTGGCGCGCCATCGGCTGGCGTACTCTGGGCCAGGCCATGGACTACTGCGCACAGGCGCTGATCCGTGCCGGCCACCAGCCCACCGAGATGGTCGGCATCTATGCCCGCAACATGCCGGAATGGACTCAGGCCGATCTCGGCATCTTGGCCGCCCGCGGCGTCAGCGTCCCTATCTATCCCACCAGCACCCTCGATCAGCTGCGCTACATCGTCAAAGATGCCGGCATCAAGGTGCTGTTCGTTGGCGAGCAACCCCAGTTCGATCAGGCGCTGCAACTGATTGAAAACGGCGAGATCCGCCAGATCGTCGCCCTCGATGGCAGCGTCAACCTGCGCGACTGCGGGCAGGCGAGTCACTTCCAGACATTTCTGGTCTCCGGCAACCATCAGCCCAGTGAGCAGGAGCTGCGCGAGCGGGAAACCCAGTACCGGATGGATGATCTGCTGACCCTGATCTACACCTCCGGCACCACAGGCGAACCCAAGGGGGTCATGCTCGACTTCAACAACATCGCCGCCTGCTTCGAGATGCACAACAGTCGCCTCGATCTGAATGAGCAGGATGTGTCGCTCTGCATGCTGCCGCTCAGCCACGTGTTCGAGCGGGCATGGAGCTACTACGTGCTCTACTGCGGCGCCGAGAACGTCTATATCCGCGATCCGCAGAAGGTGATGGATGTGATTGGCGAGGTGCAGCCGACCGTGATGTGCGCCGTGCCGCGCCTCTACGAGAAGGCCTATGCCATGATCCAGGCCAAAGTCGCTCAGGCTCCGGCTCTGCGGCGCGCCCTGTTTGGCTGGGCAACCCGTGTCGGCAAGCAGATGGTTGCCACCCGTCAGACGGGCAAGTCCGCTTCCCCGCTGCTCTACGGCCAGCTCTGGCTCGCCGAGCGACTGGTGTTTCGCAAGCTGCGCGCCCGCTTTGGCGGCCGCACCCGCTTCCTGCCGGTGGCGGGCGCCCGTCTGGCCGACGATGTGAACCTCTTCTTCCAGGCGATGGGGCTCAACCTCAAGTACGGCTACGGCATGACCGAGACCACTGCCACCGTCTGCTGCTACGAAGACAGCCAGTTCAAGCTCGGCTCCATCGGCACGGCACTGAACGGCATCGAAGTGAAGCTGGGTGAGAACAACGAGCTGCTGGTGCGCTCCCCCACAGTGATGCGCGGCTACTACAACAAGCCGGACGCCACCGCCGAAGTGATGACCGAGGATGGCTTCCTGCGTACCGGCGATGCCGGTGAGCTCGACAGCCAGGGCAATATCTACTTCACCGAGCGCCTCAAGGAGCTGATGAAGACCTCCAACGGCAAGTACGTGGCCCCGCAACTGGTGGAAGGGACCATCGGCAAGGATCGCTTTATCGAGCAGATCGCCATCGTCGCCGATGCCCGCCACTTCGTCTCGGCGTTGATCGTCCCCTGCTTCGAGTCGCTGGAGGAGTACGCCCGCTCCATCAACCTGCAGTACCAGTGCAAGACCGAGCTGCTGCGCCACTCCCGGGTAATGGAGTTCTTCGAAGCCCGCATCGCCGATCTGCAAAAAGAGCTGGCCAAGTTCGAGCAGGTGAAGAAGTTTACCCTGCTGCCGAGCGCCTTCTCCATGGAGCTGGGTGAGCTGACCCCCACCATGAAGCTGCGCCGCAAGATCATCGAGGCCAAGTACCAGAGCGAAATCGAGGCCATGTATAACCACGTCTGATATCGCTCAGGTTCAGAGAAATAAAAAAGCCGCTCACTCGAGCGGCTTTTTGCTGGCACTTGGGTTGGTACGAACCCGCCTTCAGGCCGTGGTGGTACTGGTCCCGAAGTAGTCGGCCAGGAAGTCATCGAACGACAGGCTATCGCTGCGCTCGCGTTCGCGCTGCTTGGCCAGCGAATCCTTCGCCTCACCGGCAAAGTAGGCCTCATCCCAGTACTGCAGCTCCCCTGCCAGCAGCTCCTCGCGATAGCGGGTCGCCAGCTTGTCACCGTAACAGCCGTTATCCTTGCCACTCTCCAGCAGCTCCTTGAGCATGCGGGCGGAGTAGGTGAGCTCTGGGTTGAGCAGCTTCTCGCGGTGCATCGCCAGCGTCTCGCGATAGCGGTTGCGGCCACAGCAGCGATCCAGCAGATCGGCCACCTGAGCCAGCTCGTCAAACAGTTTGAGGCCGTACTCTTTGAGGCCAATGGCATTGCCCTGCTCATCTTCAAGCATCAGGCCGGGACGACGTCCCTCCAGCACCACCTTGTTCTGGTTGCGGCGGTTGCGGGCAATCTCCTCGTCACTCAACACCGGAGAGGGGCGCAGCAGGCACCAGACCAGGAACAGATCGAAGAAGCGGATCTGGTCGGCATCGATGCCGAGAGGGGTGAAGGGGTTGACGTCCACGGTGCGCAGCTCGATGTATTCGATGCCGCGCTGATCCAGCGCATCCGAGGGCTTCTCGCCGCTGCGCGGGGTGCGCTTGGGGCGGATCGGGGCGTATAGCTCGTTCTCCAGCTGCAACACGTTGTCGTTAAGCTGACGATACTCCCCATCCACCTTGACCCCGATCTTGGCAAAGTCGGGATTGTGGGTGTTGATGGCGCGGCGCAGGCTGCTGACATAGGCTGGCAGGCTGTCGTGGCTGATCTTGAGCCCAGCCTGGGCGCTGTTGGTGTAACCGAGATCGGAGAGACGCAGCGCGGTGGCGTAAGGCAGATAGAGGGTGCCCTTGCCGGTCTTCTCGAACGGCAGGTTGCTCTTGCGCCCTTTGAGGAAGGATTCGCAGATGGCCGGGGAGGCGCCGAACAGATAGGGCACCAGCCAGCCGAAGCGGTAGACGTTGCGAATAAGCCCCATGTACTTGTCGGAGATAAAGCGCTGGCTGCAGCACCCTTCGCACACCAGATCCTGCCACTCGCTCCAGAAGCTGTCGGGCATGGAGAAGTTGAAGTGCACCCCGGCGATCACCTGCATCAGGCTGCCGTAGCGGTTCTTCAATCCCTGACGGTAGAGGGTCTTCATCTTGCCGATATTGGAGCTGCCGTACTGGGCCAGCCGGATGCTCTCTTCCCCACCGACGAAGCATGGCATGGAGAGCGGCCAAATCCGCTCGTCACCCAGATGCTGAATCACATGGTGATGGATGTCGCCGAGCTGCTCCATCAGGCTGTCGATGGAGTCGGTGGCCGGGGTGATGAACTCCAGCAGGCTCTCTGAGTAGTCGGTGGTGATATTGGGATGGGTCAGGGCCGAGCCCAGCGCCCGTGGATGGTCACTCTGGGCGAGTCGGCCATCCGGCGTGATGCGCAGGCATTCACGTTCGATCCCGCGCCGGATCCCCTTGAGCGCGGTGAGGCGCTCCGGTGATCCCAACGCATTCAGCAACTCGGTGAGCGACAAGCTTGTTGTAGTCATATTCACGGCTCATGTGAGGCCGCCCCATCCGGGGCGGCTCTTGATTTTTATAAAGCGTCAGTTACGGCAACTGCAGCGGATAGATGGGAAGATGAAGCTCCTTCAGGGGTTTTTCAAGCTTTTGCTTGTCTCCCACCACCACGATCACCATGTCGGCCGGATTGAGCCAACGGGCGGCACTGGCCTTGAGCGCCTCGGGCGACACCGTTTTGATCAGGTTGTTCTGGGCCTGCACATAGTCCGGTTTCAGGTCATACATCACCATCTGCAGCAGGAAGCCCGCCTTCTGGCCCAAGGTCTCGTAAGAGAGGGCATCCTGCTGGGAAACCGCGCTGCGCATATAGGCCAGCTCGACCGGGGTCGGGCCGCTCTTGCGGTAGTTGTCCATCTCCTTGAGGAACTGGCGGATGGCATCCACAGTCGCATCGGCCCGCACATTGGCGCCTGTGGCGAAGGTGCCCACCTCGCGGTTGGCGGAGAAACCCGAGCTGGCGCCATAGGTGTAACCCTTGTCTTCCCGCAGGTTGAGGTTGATGCGGCTGTTGAAGTTGCCACCCAGGTTGAAGTTCATCAGCCCGGCGGTGAAGTAATCCCCCGTGGTATCGAACGGCATGGCGCGACGGCCGATGCGGATCACCGACTGGGGCGCCCCCGGCTTGTCGACCAGATAGATGCCCGGCTTGGCCTGCTCACCCTTGAGCTTGAGATCCCCCAGAGTCGGCGTGGCCCCCTTCCACTCGGTCAGAAAGCCAAGTTGCTCCTCGATCTGCTTCTGGCCCACATCACCGACCACCACCACTTTGGCATTGGTGGGGTTGTAGTAGGCCTGATAGAAGTGCTTCACGTCCGCCAGGGTCAGCTTGGCCACATCGGCCGCCACCCCGTCGGTAGGTTGACCGAGGCGGTTCTGCTTGCCGTAGACCAGCTCGCGGAACGCCTGCCCGGCCAGCCACTCGGGCTGTTGCTGGGCCTGTTGCATCCCTTGCAGCAGCTGCGCCTTGACCCGCTCGAAGTCAGCCTCCCGCATGCCCGGGCGCTCCAGTACCTCGCGCACCAGCGCTAGGGTCTGGGGCAACTTGTCCGCCAGCGAGCTGACGGTGATGAGGTTGTTGTACTGGGCGCTGGAGACATCAATGCTTGAGCCCAGCTTTTGCAGCTCGTCGCTCAGCTGAGCCTCGGTCAGGCGCACCGTGCCCTGCCCCATCATGGCGGCGGTCAGATTGGCCAACCCCAGTTGCCCCTTATCTTCGGCACGAATGCCGCCCGGCAGGGCGATCATGATGGAGACGGCCGGGATCTCGTCACTCTTGGTGCCAATGATCTCGATGTTCTTGTCGAGCTTGCCGTGCCAAATGGCGGGCACCTTGACGCTCACCGCCTCGCTCGCCTTGGGCTGCACGCTGCGATCGAAATTGTCTTTTACCGGTCGTTCGGCCAGCGCTTCGTCATGCTTGCTGTAATCCGGCAGCTCGCGCTTGGCGGGGGTAAAGTTCGGGGTGGCAACCTGCCACTCGGTCTTGCCCTTGGGCACCACGCTCAGCACCACCGCAGGCTTGTCGGCGATGAACTTGTCGTAGGCCGCCTTCACCTGCTCAGGTGTCACCTTGCCGATGGCATCGAGAGTCTTGAACACATAGTTGGGATCCTGGGCAAACACCTGACCCATGGCGAGCTGGCTCACCTTGCCGGAGACGCTGTCCAGACCCCAGATGGCGGAGGCACGGTACTTGGCGATCGCCTTCTCCAGATCTTCCGGTTTGAGGCCGCGCTGGGCGAACTCGCCGATCACCTTGTCCACCTCCCCCTTGAGGGTCTTGAGGCTGCCATCCTGCGACGGATTGGGATAGGCGTAGACGGTCAGGGTACAGGCCAGCTCTTCGCAGTAGTGGGACGCCCCCACATCGATCGCCTTGCCGGTTTTCACCAGCGACTGGTAGAGCATGGAGCTGGCGGAACCGCCGAGTACGTCGGCAAACATGTCGAGCGCCGGCTCCTGCGGGTCACCAAGGGAGACAGTGGGGTAACTGATATAGAGCAGCGGCAGGTGCACCTTGTCCTGCAGCGTCACGTAGCGGGTCTCGGGCAGAGTCACCGGCTTTGGCGTCGGCTCGGCCACGTCCGGACCGCGCGGGATGGAGCCGAAGTATTTCTCGATCCACTCGAGGGCCTGCTTGCTGTCAAAGTCGCCGCCCAGGGTCAGGGTGGCGTTGTTGGGGCCATACCAGCGCAGGAAGAACTGCTTGAGGTCGTTCACATCGACCCGGTCGAGATCTTCCACGTAACCGATAGGCTGCCAGGAGTAGGGATGAGTACGCGGATAGAGCGCCTCCCCTACCTTCTCGCTCACCAGCCCGTACGGCTGGTTGTCGACCCGCTGGGCACGCTCGTTCTTGACGGTGGCGCGCTGGATCTCGAACTTCTTCTGGCTCACCGCATCGAGCAGGAAGCCCATCCGATCCGCCTCCAGCCAGAGCACTTTTTCCAGCTGGTTGGCCGGCACTGTCTCGTAGTAGTTGGTGCGATCCTTGTTGGTGGTGCCGTTCATGTCGCCACCGGCCTCGTTGATGATCCGCATATGCTCCTGATCACCGACGTGTTTCGAGCCCTGGAACATCATGTGCTCGAAGAAATGGGCGAAACCGGACTTGCCGACTGTCTCGCGGGATGAGCCGACGTGATAGGTCACATCGAGGTGCACCAGCGGATCTGAGCGGTCGGGGGCCAGGATCACGGTCAGGCCGTTGTCCAGCTTGTACATCTGGTAGGGGATGGCGAGCTTGCCCTCCTCCTTGCCCTGTTCGGCGATCAGGGTCGGTGCCGCCAGCACCGGCAGGGTGAAGCCCAGCAGAATCGTTAAAGGTATGACTTTGTTCACGGTAACCTCGTGAGTGACAAAAACAGGCTAGAAAATGTGACTGGCCAGCAGAAAAACCAGGGCATAACGGAACAATTTGCCGAGCCCGATCAGGATGAAAGAGCGCCAGAAGGAGAGGCGCAGCCAACCGGCCAACAGACAGAGACCATCACCGACCACCGGCGTCCAGGCAAGCAGCAGACACCAGTGACCATGTTGTTTGAGCCAGCCTAAGGCTTTTTGTTCCCCACGGCCTTGAAAATCTTCCGGTTTTTTCTTGAAGGTGGCGAGCCAGCCGAGCCACCAGGTGGTCATGGATCCGAGGGTATTGCCCAGCGTCGCCCACAGCAGCAGGCTCGCCATGCTCCACTCCCCCTTGGCCGCCATGGCCCCCAGCAGCACTTCGGAGCTGCCGGGCAGCAGGGTGGCGGAGGTGAATGCACTTAAAAAGAGCCACCCCAGCCCCATCTCCATCATCTCGCTCATCCGGGATAGCCATCGGCCGCAGGCATGCGCAGCAGCAGCTTGCCGCGTACATGGCCCCCTTCGATGGCCTGATGGGCCAGCGCCCCCTCAGCCAGAGCGAACTCACCGGCGAGGGTGACCTTCACCTCCCCCTGACGCAGCAGCATCAACATCTGACCCAGCTGCTTCTGGTCGGGGTGAACCAGCATGCCGACCACCTCGATACCCGCCGCAGCCCCAGCATCCTTGATCTGCTGGGCGGTAATGGTAGGCACAGTCACCAGGCGGCCACCCGGTTTGACGCAGGCCAGCGCCGCCTTGCCGCTCTCGCCGCCCACCAGATCCAGCACCAGATCGACCTGACTGGCCTCTGCCACCACCTGTGCTGGCCAGTTCGCATCATGGTAATCCACCATCCAGCGCGCCCCCAGTGCGTGCAGGAAGCCATGGTTGTCGGGGCTGGCGGTGGCCACCACCTCGGCGCCATAAGCGCTGGCAAACTGCACCGCCAGATGGCCGACGCCACCGGCACCGGCGAGGATCAAGACCCGCTGACCGCTCTGGAGGCCGCCGTGCTCAAGCAGCCCCTGCCAGGCGGTGAGACCGGCCAGCGGCAGCGCCGCCCCCTGCTGCAGGCTCACTCCGTCGAGCTTGACCAGCTCGCCTTCGCTTGCCACCACAGACTCCCCGTAGCCACCGGCAGCGAGGGGAAAACCGACCATGCCGCACACCAGATCCCCCTCGACCAGCGAGGTCACGCCGGGGCCTATCTTCTCCACCACGCCGGAGATGTCATAACCCGGCGTCCAGGGCAGCTTGTCCTTGTTCTGGGCCGCCGCCCAGCCAAGACCGGCGCGGGTTTTGGCATCGATGGGATTGACCCCCGCAAAGCAGATGCGTACCCGCACTTCGCCATCGGCTGGCACCTTATCGAGGGAAGGGTTGAGCTTGAGTACCGAGGGGTCACCGAATGCGGTAATCTGTAGTTGCGTCATTGCACAATCCATCCTGTTGATTGATCAAGGGTCAACAGAATAACAGCGAGGACACCATGGCTCGAATGTTTCTTATTCCTCTGTTGCTGGCACTGGGGTGGTGGGCATTTCTGCTCTACTTCCGCATCCCGCTCAAACAGGGGGCCAAGGGGTTTTACTGGATCATCGGCATCGGTGGCGGACTGGCCGCCTTCCTCAGCCTGATGATGGTGCTGACTCACTGAGTGCCACAGCCACTCGATAACGAAAAAGGCCACCGCGTTCCGGTGGCCTTCTCACTATTCGGGTTGCTGCTCCAGCGCCGGATTTAGGTAGTAGTGTCGATTGCTCCCCTGCCCCAGCACCCCTTGCGACAGCAGATGGTGGAACACCCGATCCACCTCCTCCAGCGAGAGTGACAAAGCCTGTGCCACCGAGCGTTTGCTGCACTTGAGCTCACCGCTCACCAGCGCACCGCGCACCTGCGCCAGCACCTCGGGGGCGGGCTCGGGCGGCAGCATGGGCTCAGGCTGGGCTGCCATCGCCAACGCCTCCTGCGCCTCTCTGCGAGCTTGATCCTGCTGCCAGCGCCACATCCGGCGAAAGCGGTTCTCCTCGCCGATCAGGCTGACGAAAAAGGCACCGAACACGTCGAGCAGCACCGAGAGGAAGCAGACCAGCAGGAACTGCACCTGACTGATGCTCATCCCTACCCCGTCCGCCAGACTGCTCATCAGCCCCAGCATGGAGGATTGTTCGTTGACCGGCTTGGCATCGCGCTGCTGACGCAGCTCATCCTGCTGCAAGCGCAGCTTGGTGTTGGCGTGCTGCAACGAGGAGACGCCACTGGAGATGCGCTCCAGCTCGATATATTTGCGGGCCGCCTCCTCGTTGAGCTGGATCTGCCGCTCGATGCTGGCGATCTGCTCGTCGAAACGGGCAAGCTCCCGCTCGTGGCGCGCCTGCTGGCTCAACACCGTATTGGTGGCGCTGTTGATGCCACCGATACTGCCGCCGATGGATATGGCCGCCAGCACGCTGTAAAACAGCAGCGACCAGAGAGCACCACTCAAATCCCGCCGCGCCTTGCGCTCGCCGTACTCGTACCAGACGTAAAACTTGCCCAGCTCGAAGATGATGGCCAAGCCGCCGAACAGCCACTTCATCAGCGGGTTGTCATCGATGGAGAGGAACAGCAGCAGGGAGAAGATAATGGAGGCCAGAATGGCCAATCCGGTAAAACTGTATACCGTCGTCAGAGCGAACCACCCCTTGGGGTAGCGCTGTGTGGAGGAGTCCTGTGTGGTCATGATGAAGGGGTGTGCTGTGCAGGAAAAGTTGGCTGCCGATTATAGTCGCCAGACTCGCACAGAGAAGGGCAAATGACTGAATTCCTTCAGATTGGCAACCAGCTGCCCAGAGTGCGACCAAAACGGACAAATCGGCAGCAGAAAAGCGATACAATTCCTCCCTGACTTGATCATGTGGTGAGATGAGGTGCGATTCCGCCCGGGTTCAGCCCAGATCCGTACACTCATCCACCGTTGCAATTATCCGAGGCCATCATGAACAGTACGACCACCTTGCTACTCTCCCTTCTTCTGGTTACCGGCGGCGCCGCTGCGACACAGCAATATCCAGAGAGCGGTGGCACCGAATTTTCCGTCGATGAGCTTAAATTCAATCTGGACTGGGATGACAAACAGTTCGGCTGGACCCAGAACGACTGCCTCACTCTGGATATCGGGGAGACCTCCACCGTCGACTGCAAGGCGGTCAAATTCAATCTGGAAGATGAAGAGAATCGCAACCAGCCACCGAAAACCAACCAGGTCCCTGCCAACTCGCAGAGCGACCAGTAACAACAGGAGTACCCTTGCGATGACCCAAGCTAAACACAACCCCGTTATCCGACGCGGCGCCCTGCTGCTTTCCCTGCTCATGGCGCACGGCATCGCGGTTGCGGCACCGCCAAGCAAAAATAGCGATGGCATCAAGATCTCCGGTGATGACATCAAGATCAATCTCGACTGGGATGACAAGGAGTACGACTGGTGGCAAGACAACTGTCTGGATCTTGGCATTGGCGACAGCCGGATCAAACTCAACTGCGACAAGATGGATGGCAAGTACCGGGATCACTACAACCGCAGCATCCACAGCGGCAATAACCCGGGACAGGGTCACGACAAACAGAAGGATAAAAACAAGGGTAACGGCAAGAAAAACTGACCCCCCCTTTCCTTATCCAGCAGGGGCCTGGCGCCCCTGTGCTGATTGTTTTACCAATAATTCTCCGCACTGATATTGCCCGGTGCCCGCCGCAGATTCTTGGCCAACCCCAGCGCCAGCAAGGTTTGCTGGGTCTCTTTCACCATCTCCGGATTGCCGCAGATCAGCACTTGGCTCAGCTCGGGTGAGAACTCCAACCCCACTCTAGCCTGCAGCTGACCATTGGCGATAGCCGCCGGGATCCGCCCTGCCATTGCATCGGGCCAAGGCTCGCGGCTGACAAAGGGGACATAGCAAAAACGCTCGCCATATTGCTCGGCAAAGCTGGCGATCAAATCCTGATAGCTCAGCTCTTCGCCTTTGCGCACCCCGTGCACCAGCACCAGATTCTCGAAACGGTTGAAGGCTTCCCCATCTGCCAACATGGAGAGGAAGGGGCCGATGGCAGTGCCAGTCGAGAGCAGCCAGAGATCGCGCCCGGCGGGCACCTCATCCAGCGTCAGGAAGCCGGTGGCCTGGGATTGCACCAGCAATGTATCGCCCGCTTGCAGCAAGCCAAGGGACGGAGTCAGCTCACCGCTCGGGATCTCGACCAGATAGAACTCGTGGTATGGCGCAGAGGGGGGATTGACGAAGGAGTAGGCGCGCTGAATGCGGCGATCGCCCTGCTCGAGGGCCAGCTTGGTGAATTGGCCTGCCTTGTAGGGGACCAGCTCGGCCGCTACCCGCAGGGAGAACAGGGTGGGTGTCCATTCGATGCGTTCGATGACGCGACCTTCTACCCAAGCCATAATGATCTCCTCCAGTGGAACAGACCTTCACTCTACCCCCGGGCCGGAAAATAAAAAACCCGCGCAAGAGCGCGGGTTTTTTCTGCAAAAGCGAATCGCTATTACAGGGCAACAACCTGGATCTGTACGGTTGCTTTAACGTCAGCGTGCAGCTGAACAGCAACTTCGTAGTCACCGGTGTTACGCAGAACGTTGCCCATGCGGACTTCGCTCTTGGCAACGGCTACGCCGGCAGCAGTGATGGCTTCAGCCACGTCACGGGTACCGATGGAACCGAACAGCTTGCCTTCGTCGCCAGACTTGGAAGCGATAACCACGGTAGCCAGTTCGGCCAGCTTGGCAGCACGCTCTTCAGCAGCAGCTTTGTTGGCAGCCAGTTTGGCTTCCAGCTCAGCGCGACGAGCACCGAAAGCTTCGATGTTGGCTTTGGTGGCCATAACAGCTTTGCCTTGCGGGATCAGGTAGTTACGGGCATAACCAGATTTCACGGAAACTTGGTCACCCAGACCGCCCAGTTTGGCGATTTTGTCGAGCAGGATAACTTGCATTACCTTTCCTCTATAAATTTCGTTGAGTTAGGCTTAAGTGCCGGGCCGATTCTTACTTGTTGTGCAGATCGGTGTACGGCAGCAGAGCCAGGTAACGAGCACGCTTGATGGCGCGTGCCAGCTGACGCTGATACTTGGCGCGGGTACCGGTGATACGGCTCGGTACGATCTTGCCAGATTCAGTGATGTAGTTTTTCAGAGTAACGATATCTTTGTAGTCGATCTCGGTAACGTTCTCGGCGGTGAAGCGGCAGAACTTACGACGACGGAAATAACGTGCCATGGCCTTTATCCTCTAGTCAGTGATCCAGAATTACTCTTCGGAAGCAGCTTCAGTAGCTTCTTCGCGGCGCTCGTCGTCACGACGGGTGAAGCGCTCTTCTTTGGCCTTGGCCATCGGAGAAACTTCAGTCACGGCGTGCTTGGTGCGCATGATCATGTTGCGGATAACGGCATCGTTGAAGCGGAAGTTGGTTTCCAGCTCATCGATAACGGCTTGCTCTGCTTCTACGTTCATCAGAACGTAGTGGGCTTTGTGCAGTTTGTCGATCGGGTAAGCCAGCTGACGACGGCCCCAATCTTCCAGGCGATGAATGGTACCACCGGAGGTGGTGATGGCGCCGGTGTAACGCTCGATCATGCCGGGAACTTGCTCGCTCTGGTCCGGATGAACCATGAAGACGATTTCGTAATGACGCATTTTAGCTCCTTACGGATTAATTCAGCCTCCGCCCAGGTGCAGCCAGACCTCGGAGGCAAGGAACATAAAGGTGTTTAGTCGCTGCTTTTCTAGGGCGGCGTATTGTACGAAATCACATCCCTCACTGCAACTGACCGCCTTAAATGTTTTTCCCGATGTAAATCATCAGAAACAACAATTGATAACGATTATCATTTAGATCTATTCTCTCTCCATATCCTTATGGAGGGTGATGCCATGCAACCCGCACTGACGACTACGATTCCAGCCCGCAAATTCAAACTGACCCTGCTCGGGCCTGCCTTTATCGCCGCCATCGGCTATATCGACCCGGGCAACTTCGCCACCAATATTCAGGCGGGCTCTACCTTTGGCTACCAGTTGCTCTGGGTAGTGGTATGGGCCAACTTGATGGCCATGCTGGTGCAAACCCTCTCGGCCAAACTCGGCATCGTCACCGGCAAAAATCTGGCGGAGCACATCCGCGACCGACTGCCGAAACCGGCGGTCTGGGCCTACTGGGTGCAGGCAGAGATCATCGCCATGGCCACCGATCTCGCCGAATTTATCGGCGCCGCCGTCGGCTTCAAGCTGCTGCTTGGCGTGACCTTGCTTGAAGGGGCCTGCATCACCGCCGTGGTGACCTGGGGGATCCTGATGCTGCAATCCCGCGGCCAGAAACCGCTGGAGTTCGTGGTGGGCGGCCTGCTGCTGTTCGTGGCGGCGGCCTACATCGTCGAGCTGGTGTTCTCCCGCCCCCATCTGCCTAGCCTGCTGGAGGGCGCCCTCTTCCCCGGCCTGCCCAACAGTGACGCCGTCTATCTGGCGGCCGGCGTGCTCGGCGCCACCGTGATGCCCCACGTTATCTACCTGCACTCGGCACTGACCCAGCACACCCAGGATCAGGGCTCGGTCCCCCAGCGGCTGCACACCACCCGGGTCGATGTGGCGATTGCCATGACCATCGCCGGCTTCGTCAATCTGGCCATGATGGCCATGGCGGCGGCCGCCTTCCACAGCTCCGGCAACCAGCAAGTAGCCGAGCTGGAGTCGGCCTACCAGACCCTCACCCCGCTGCTGGGTCAGGCGGCCGCGACTCTGTTCGGCCTCTCGCTGGTCGCCTCCGGCATCAGCTCTACCGTGGTGGGCACGCTGGCCGGCCAAGTGGTGATGCAGGGCTTCGTGCGCTTCACCATCCCGCTCTGGCTGCGCCGCGCCATCACCATGGCCCCTGCCTTCGTGGTAATCGCCATGGGCCTCAACACCACCGAGATCCTGGTGCTGAGCCAGGTGGTGCTGAGCTTCGGCATCGCGCTGGCGCTCATCCCGCTGCTGATATTGACCGGCGATCGCGCCCTGATGGGGGAGTATCGCAACCACCCGGTGACCCAGGCGGTCGGCCGCCTCATCGTCGCCCTGGTGATCGGGCTCAACGCCTACCTGCTGGTCGCCATGATCTAGCGAACCGTCAAACCGAGAAGAGGGGCTCATTAACTCTGGTTAATGAGCCTCTTCGCACTTTGGCGTATGCTGCCGCTTTCTTTTCTCATTTATCGTTGCGGGAGCCTTGCCATGGAACATACCCGAGTCAGCTTCGTGCTGGGCCATCATCAGGAGCAAGCCAGCGTGGTCTGCTGTCAGCGTGGCGACACCACACTGCTGGTCACCGACCTCACCCCCTTTCATCCCCAGAGCCACCTCTGGCCCGATCAGCCGGGGGATGTGGGCCATGCTCGCTGGGAAGGGGGCGAAGCCGCCATTGGCCCTTGCCGGATGGGGGCTATCAGCCCGGATGGCAAGCTGTTTGTCGATACTGCGATTCCGGTAAAACGGGGGGCTGAAGGGTGGCGTTTCGTGGTGGTCCATCCAATGACCGGTGACCACGCGCTAGCCGTTGGCAGCCAGGTCGAATTGCAAGTAGATAGCGCTGCCCGCCACGCCCTGAGTCTGGGCCATAGCGGCTGCCATCTGGCCGCGCTGGCGCTCAATCGAGTACTGACTCCCTACTGGCGCAAGGAGGTAAGCGAGCGCGATGCACTGGGCCAGCCCGACTTCGATCGTCTTGCTATTCAAAGCTCGCGGGTCGAGCCTTGCGGATCGTGGGAGCAGTACCGAATCGGCAAGAGCCTGCGCAAGAAAGGAGTCAACAGCGAGGCGCTGCTGGCAGATCTGGCGCTGATTGAAGAGAAAGTCAACCAACAACTGGCCGACTGGGTAGCAAGCGGAGCTGACATTCGCCGAAGCCGGGCCGGCGAGGCGATCATCGACTCCCGTTACTGGCACTGCTCGCTGGAAGGCCAGGAGGTCACCATCCCCTGTGGCGGCACCCATGTTGCCTCGCTCGCCGAGTTGGGAGAGGTCAAGGTAGAGCTCACTCAAGTGGAAGAGGGCTTTGCCATGCTGACCCGGGTCACGCCAACCGGCGCCAGAGTCGCAGACTTGACCACTCAGGGCTAACGCCCAAGTTGGCAATAGAGACGTATCGCAAATGAGGGGGCATCATCATGCCCCTCAACGCCCGTCATGACGGGCCGATGCTTCTCTTTTAACCACTCCCTGATTAGAATGCGCCTCCCACAGGAGGCACATCCCCATGAGTAGTACCCAACTACGCACCACCCCCGATCGACTTCGTTATCTGGTTCTCTACGAAGGCATCGGGCTGGCACTGGTCGCACCGCTGATCAGCCAGTTGTTCGGTCAGGGCGTCGCCGAGGTCGGTTCACTGGCCATCTTCTTCTCCATCGTCGCCACCGCCTGGACCTACGGCTGGAACCTGTTGTTCGACAAGGGGTTGCTCAAACTTTGCGGACGCACTAACAAGCGACCACTGGACCGCTTCCTGCACGCGTTTGGCTATGAGGCGAGCTTTATGATGCTCTCCCTCCCCTGCGTCATGTTCTGGCTCGATTTGGGAGTGTGGGACGCCCTGATGCTGGATCTCGGCTTCGTCGCCTTCTACCTCGTCTACATCATGGTCTTTACCTGGGCCTATGAGCGGATCTGGCCGCTGCCATCCAACCCGCAAACGGCATAAGGCCTCAGCCGCAACGAGGCCGACAAAAGGAAAAGTCAGGAAGGATGGGAGAATCCCATAAAAACAATGCCAGTCAGCAAGCTGACTGGCATTGGACAAAACAGACTTTCGGACTTACTTGACTGCGTCTTTCAGAGCCTTGCCAGCCACGAATGAAGGCACGTTGGCAGCAGCAATCTGGATCTCTTTACCAGTTTGCGGGTTACGACCGGTGCGGCCTGCGCGGTGGGTGACCTTGAAGGTGCCAAAACCGACCAGTTGCACAGCATCGCCTTCTTTCAAGCTCTGGGTAATACCATTGATGATCTCTTCCAGAGCCACTTTGGCCTGAGCTTTGCTCAGATCTGCTTTGGCGGCAATCGCATCGACAAGTTGAGCTTTGTTCATAACATTTCCTTTATGATCGGGCATTTAGCGCTGGGTCACTCTATGCAAAAAAAAACGCACAGGCAAAGCCTTTATCGAGCCGAACGCGTCAAACGCTGGGGTTTTCATCAAGATCTGCGGAAATAGTCACATTCCACACGCGAAAAACCGTGAGCAGGCCTGAAACCTGCTAGCACGCAGACACAATCCGCTGACTATTTCTTCGCCACTTAACATTATCCCCCCATGGCTATTGACGCTTGCCCAGATTTTCCCTAGTTATAGGTTGTGTCACTGCTCAAACGGCTCGGAATACCGAACAATCGGCCAGCCTTTGCCCCACGGAGGGATAGGGATTATGTTGACGAAACTGGAACAGACCAAGCAGGCGCTGGCAGGCAAGCATAAAGCTATCGACGACTGGCTGGATGCAAGGCAAGCGTTGCTGGTTGGATACATGCAGCTGGCAGGCCTTACTCCGGCGCGGACCAAGCAACGCAGCCTGCCCAAAACAGAAGAGCTGCATCAGTTTTGCGACCGCCTAGTCGACTATGTCAGCGCGGGCCATTTCGAGATCTACCACCACGTCGTCACCGCCTTCGAGCAAGCCAGCGGCGAAACACTGGAGCTGGCCAAGCGCATTTATCCCCATATTCGTGCCACTACCGAGTTTGCCCTCGAATTCAACGACAAATACAGTGATGCCGACGAGGCCCAACTGCTACTGCTCGATGATGACCTCAACGAATTGGGTCCGGTACTGGAGGATCGCTTCAAACAGGAAGATCGTCTGGTCAAGGCACTCCATGTGGTGGAGTTCCTCAGTGCCCAGCAAGCCTGATTGCTATTTTCGGAGCAAGTTCAAGATACTGGCAGCCAAGGTGCATTACACTCAGAGCAATGATTCCCTGTGTCCAGCTGATTCCAAACTAGGAGATGAGCATGTCTGAGCGCCGCCGTTTTGCACGGATCCTCTATTTGACCACGGCCGAACTCACCCAGGGGGAGCACAAGTGGCAGACTCAGCTTGTCGACATATCCCTGCAGGGCGCCCTGTTAATCCGACCGGATGATTGGGAGAGCCGTGACAACAAGGAGTACCAGCTCAGTTTTGTCCTGAGTGGCAGCGACATCGAGATCAAGATGCAGGTCGAGCTAACCCATGAAGCCAGCAAGAAGCTGGGGTTCTACTGCCACCACATCGACATCGACAGTGCCACCCACCTCAAGCGGATGATAGAGCTCAACGTAGGTGACGAAGAGCTGCTGCATCGGGAGCTGGAACAGCTGTTGAACGAGCATCAGGAGCACAACCAGTCGTAACGACGCCCGGCCAGACATGGTGCTCTTTTCTGTTCATTCAGCCTCTATTGCTACGGTTATAACGCCTCGAGCGCCTCTGATAACTTCTTGACCGGCACCACTTCCATCCCCTCGATAGGATGCTTGGGGGCATTGGCGTGCGGCACGATGGCACGACGAAAACCGTGTTTGGCCGCTTCCTGCAGCCGCTCCTGACCAGAGGGGACAGGACGGATCTCCCCTGAGAGCCCCACTTCGCCAAACACCACCAGATCCTTGGGCAGCGCCTGATCCCGGAAACTGGAGACCATCGCCAGTAGCAGCGCCAGATCCGCACTGGTCTCCTCGACCTTGACCCCGCCAACCACGTTGATGAAGACATCCTGATCCGCCATCTGCAGCCCACCGTGACGGTGCAGCACCGCCAGCAACATGGCGAGCCGGTTGTGATCCATCCCCACCGCTACCCGACGCGGGTTGGAGAGCTGGGAGTAATCCACCAGCGCCTGCAACTCCACCAGCAGCGGCCGGGTGCCCTCCCAGATCACCATGACGATGGAACCGGGCGCCTGCTCCTGCCCCCGACTGAGGAAGATGGCGGAGGGATTGCTCACCTCGCGCATCCCCTGTTCAGTCATGGCAAAGACCCCCAGCTCGTTGACCGCACCGAAGCGGTTCTTGTGAGAGCGCAGAGTCCGAAAACGGGAGTCATGGCCACCGTCAAGCAGCACAGAGCAGTCGATGCAGTGTTCCAGTACCTTGGGGCCAGCCAGACTGCCATCCTTGGTCACATGACCCACCATGAAGATGGCCACATGGTTCTGCTTGGCGTAACGGGTCAGTAACGCTGCTGCCTCACGCACCTGTGAGACCGAACCGGGAGAAGATTGGACATCCGCCACATGCATCACCTGAATGGAGTCGATCACCATGATCTGCGGCTGCTCCTGCTGGGCAATCAGGCAGATCTGCTCAACGCTGGTCTCGGAGAGCATCCGTAGCTTGTCGGTAGGCAAACCAAGGCGGTTGGCCCGCATTGCCACCTGCTGGAGCGACTCCTCACCGGTGACATAGAGAGTTTTCATCCGCTCTGCCAGACCACACATGGTCTGCAGCAGCAGGGTCGATTTACCCGCCCCCGGGTTACCACCGATCAGAATCGCCGAGCCGGGCACCACACCGCCACCAAGCACCCGATCCAACTCCTTGAAACCGGAAGTAAAACGGGGGATTTCGGTGGTGGCGATCTCTGCCAGTGTCTGTACCTGACTGCCGACCGCGCCGGCATAACCGGTGTAACGGGCACTCTTGCCTGCGGGAGTGACGGAGCCAAGGCGTACCTCGGTGATGGTATTCCACTCCTTGCACTCGCTGCATTGACCTTGCCAGCGTGTGAAGTCGGCACCACATTCGGAACAAACATAAGCAGTTTTATTTTTAGCCATTGATAACTCGGGGACAGGATGAATTCCTGCTTGATATACTTGTTTGCGACCGACAGATCAAACCCAGAATCGGAAAAGTGACTTTCCGTGGCAGGAACACATGGATTCAGTACACCAACAACATCTGATTGAACAACTTGTACCCCTGCTGCGGGAGAAAGATTTCGAAGAGATCTTCAACCGTCTGACCCAGGACGAAAACAGTAACGGCCGTTTTCTGATCAAGATGGAGCTCAATCGCAAATGCTCCCCTTGCCGCAGGGTTATCGACATGCGCGATGAACTGGAGGACGAGTGCCTGGTGCACGAGTTCGACGGTATCACCCACTTTATGCCGGCCGAGGCCATCGGACTGTTTCAGTCCCAGTGCTATCTCTACCGTGACGCCTATACCCTTGGCGTTTACGAAGCGCTGCAACAATGGCAAAAGAACCATCACCACGCCCGGGTGGATGGCCTGCTGCAACCCCCTGTCAGCCCCTTCCGGCAATACGACGTCAACACCATCGTCTTTGCCAGTTACTACGGGCGACGACAAGAGCGGATGCACTTCAGCTCGCCCTTGCTCATCAAACTTCATGACGGGGAGAAGTTGTTCGCCAAAAGTTCCGATCTTTCCCTCGGCGGCATGAGAGTCTCGGTCCCCTATTTGCCCAATTACCAGACCGGCGCTCAGGTCGAGGTCTTCTTTACCGGGCTGGAGCGGGATCACCCCAATCCGGTGCTGCATCAGCCGGTCGGTTACCAGATCCTCGGTGAAGAGAGCAAGGAAGGGAAGTATTGGCTGAGGCTGGTACGCTCCGGTGAGCAGCCCGCCTTCGATGCCTTCCTCAGCGACTTTATCGAAGCCAACAAGATCCGCTATCGGGTCAGCGTCGACTATCTGCTCTCCGCCGCCATCATCAAGGGATATGAGCAGTTCTACCTGCCACGGATGACCGGCATGCCGCTCTTCTTCAGCACAGGAGACTGTCCCTCACTCGAGATAGCACTGCGCACCGAGAACAACCAGCACCTGCTGGAGTATTGGCGCGACGAGAAAAACCGCGATGCCCTGGCGGGACTCTTCTCAGCAAAACGGATGAAACGCCTCTGCCCTGCTCCCGGCACCACGACCGAAACCCTCATCTACTGCTTCACCCACACGGTACGCAGCCATATCTATTTCTTCTCTGCCACTGCTGAAGAGCTGCGCCAGAGTGGTCTCACCGCCCTCTTCTTCCAGGTGGGCTCCCGACGTCCCAGCTGGCGTGTCTACAAGTTTTCACTGGAGGCGTGTGAATCGCTGGAGGCAGATGTAGGGCAGTTGCAGGGGGTCGAAAATTCGCAACTGCAGGATATTCTGTTACTCGAACGTCTCAAACTGATTGGGTATTGCGGCCTGCTGCAGGAGATCAGTCTGGAGTCCCAACGGGAGGAGTTCCGCCCGGAGGGCGAGCTGGGCAATAATGCCAATGAATTGCAACGTTTTGGTCACGAGCTGGGCGTTGCCCCCTTCGAGATTGAATCCCTGCACTATGTCCAGTTGCGCAAGGAGCTGCGCTATATCCACAAAACAGCCGTTGCCATCCATCACAATGGCAAGTCATGGCTTGGCTGGACCCGAGATATTTCTGCCCATGGCCTGCAGGTCGAGCTGGAAGATGCCTTTATCGGCGAGAAAAACGATGTGGTGACCATCGCCCTGCCCCGTCTGCAGGAGTTATCCAAGAGCATGGATCTGCAGCATCTCTCCTACCGGCTGGTTAGTCTCAACATGACTCGCACCGTGCTGCACCTCTGTATCGACGGGGATTCCGATCGTCATACCGGTCGTCAGTTCTTCAGCCTGCTGATCGAGAGCAACCAGAACAAGCTCAAGGCGGCGCAGGAGCAGCGCCGTTATCGCGGACTGGCGCGAGCCCTGCGCAATATTTACACCCACCACCTGTTCAACTCACCGGTCTATATCAACAAACTGAAGGGTGCCCCCAAGCCAGCCGCCATCGGCAAGTCACTCACTCCGCGCAGCCTGCAACAACTGTTAACCGCCTGTGCCGAGCAACCTGAGCAGGAGAACCTCTATCCGCTGTTTCAGGGGGAGTTGTTCAAGGAGCTGCTGATGAATCCGTTGCGAGCCATCGAGCGGGAGGACAAACCGCGTGAAGATGAGGTCTATATTGCCAGCATCCAGACCAAGGCAGGCCTCCCCATCTTCACCAGCCGCCTCGCCAGCAGCTTTAGCAACCTAAAAGAGAAGCGCCAGTTCATCGAGCTGGCACTGCAGCAGGGAGAATTCTACTCGGTGCTGGTCGGCATCTCCCGCACCGGACGCCCCGACACCAACTTCATTGCCAATGAGCTGGACTACATCGCCAAGTTCGCCATTCACAAGGCAAAGCGGCTGGAAGAGGAGTTGTGGAGTGTCGTGGGGGTTGGCGAGCTGACCGACACCACCCAGGCAACTCTGTTCCGGTTCGGCATCACGCAGCCGCCCCGCTGATCCCATCGACACGGGCGCACTATGTGCCCTGTTTTTTGTCATGCTGCCTGCGGATTGAGCAGCCATTCCAGGATCCGGGGAAAGTGATCCTCCTGCGCCTGCGGGGCGGTCAGCATATTGATGTGGTCATAGTCAAGCCGGTTGCCATTATCACGCCCCAGGCGGGTGTGACGAGCAGCCGAGCCTATCTCGTCGCTGAAACGGCGCACATCGGTCGGATGGCCCAATACCTTGTCGGCTCTGGCAGAGATCATCCAGAGTGGCGGCCAGTTGACCCGTGCCGCCCCTTCGTCATAGGCAAAACCGTCGTGAGGATCCCGCCAGGGGCCACACTTGACCCAGGGGATGGTCTCCTGCAGATAGCGCAGCGGCTCGTCGTCAGCACCTATCTTCAGAGTGCGAGCAGCCAGAAAACCACGGCGGCGAGCCAGCCAGGGGGCCAGCCGATTCCAGATCAGATCCACCTTCAGCCAGCGCTCGGGATTGTGCACCGACACGCCGCGTTTGGTACCAAAAAACAGCAGACTGGCCACCTGCTCCGCCAGCTCGGGAAAGCGCACCAGGGTCGAGGCCATGATGACGCCACCCCAGGAGTGGGCCACCCAGTGCACCTTGAAGCCATGATGGCGCTCGGCAATCCAGCGATGCAGGGCGGGCAAGTCCTCGGTGATTAGCTCGTGCTGGCCGTGCTCCGCCTGCTCGGCGATGGCCGGAGTGCTGAGCCCCCGTCCCCGCAAATCAGCCACATAGACCTGATAGCCGTGGCGGGCCAAAAAACAAGCCAGCCCCTTGCCCGATTCGGTGTAAAAGATGCGGCCGTTCTCGATGGCGCCGTGCACCATCAGGATCGGCTCGCCATGCACGGCGACCCGGGGTTTGATGTGGCGAACATGCAGTTGATGGGCGCCACAGGGGATAAACAGAGACTGCTGCAACAATTCCATTTTTATTGGTTTCCTCCTTGAAACACAGTCAGCGCTTGTCCCAGCGTTGTTCGCTGCAGGCCCGCGCCGCCAGCAGGCAGATCACCCCCTCCAGATCGTGATGATTGAGGGTGGCCGCAGCCTGCGCCCGCACCAGCGGCTTGGCATGAATAGCAATCCCAAGACCTGCCACGCCCATCATCTTGAGATCGTTAGCACCATCGCCGATGGCCACGGTCTGGGCGGCAGCAATGCCGTACTCCTGAGCAAGCTGCTGTAACACCTCGGCCTTGACGCTGGCATCAACGATGCGCCCGCTCACCTTGCCAGTCAGCTGACCCCCTTCCACCGCCAGCTCGTTGGCGAAGATAGCATCGAGCCCCAGCGCCTGCTGCAACTCGCCGGCAAAACGGGTAAAACCGCCGGAGGCGATGGCCACCTTCCAGCCAGCCTCTTTGAGGGTATCGACCATCAGTTGCAAGCCGGGCATCCACGGCATGTTGGCGGCCACCTCGTCGAGAATGGTGACCGGCGCTCCAGCCAGCAGGGCCACCCGGTTGCGCAGACTGTCGGAGAACTCCAGTTTGCCCTGCATGGCAGCAGCTGTTACCGCCGCCACCTGATCGCCGACCCCCGCCAGCCGCGCGATCTCGTCGATGCACTCGATACGGATCGCGGTGGAATCCATGTCCATCACCAACAGGCCGGGTTCGCTCAGGGTGGGTAGTGCCGGCAGGTGGCAGAGATCGATCTCCCACTCACCGCTCTTGAGCTCGGCCACCAACTCGGAAGAGAAGCGATCGCAGCCAAGCAGCAGCAGCGGCACCTCCGTCACCTCGGTGGGAGGATAGAGGGTGGCCACCAGCCCCTGCGCAGCCAACAGTGGTGACAGATGCGTCAGATGGGAGGCGCCCAGCCCCTTGCCAAACAGTACCAACCAGCCGCCCGCCTGCGGGGTCTCTGTCGGTTGCAACGCATCGGCGTTGAGCTGCCAACAGGGTGAGCCGGACAACAACGCAGGCCAATCGGATAACAGAGGGGGGAGCCGGGACAACAACATAAGAGATACGCCTTCCTTGGTGATCAGGGGGTTAACAATGCTGACCCAGAGTAGCGTATTGCTTTTTGCGCAGGCAAGCGCCAAGATCCGGCACTCATTGTCAGCATGAGGTCTCGCGCTTGCAGCGTCATCTTCCCATCAAACGTGTACTCAGTCTGGTAGCCGGCCTGCTGCTCGGCTGCTGGGTACTGGTTGTTCTCCTTCATATGCAGGGAGAGAGCCAGGCTGCGCTGCACACCGAAGCACGCAACCGCGCCCAGGCACTGGTCGCCTATGCTGCCCGCGACATGAAGCGCTGGATCAAGGAGGAGAACAGCAGTGAGCTGGAACGGCTGGCCCGGGATCTGGCGACCGAGCCGGAGATCCTCGATGTCACACTCTATGATGGACGCGGCATTCCCCTCGCCCAGTCGGAACAGGCCGTACCGCTGGAGAGCCTGCTACCCATCGGTGACAATAACAAATCGATGCCGGAACAAGGCAAGGGGCGGATCCAGTTCGTACAGGAGGTCCTGGATGGCGATCAGACACTGGGCTACCTGCGCATCACCCTGGAAGAGCAGCAGATGCTGGCGGACAAGGACACCAGACTCAAAACGATTCAGGAGAAACAGCGGCTGATATTGCTGATTGCGCTGCTGGCAGGTCTGCTTATCTCCTATGGCATTCGTCGCAACTATATGCGAGTGCGCAAGCACAAAAAACGAAGTCCTCCACCCTCCCCGCCGCCAACCAACAATGATGCGGCGCAGTAAACGGATAAAGAAACGGCGACCAGAGGTCGCCGTTTTTGCATGGTTCCAGAGGCTGCGGGATTAGTTGTCGCCCAACAGGACGGAATCCAGCGCGATTTCGATCATATCGTTGAAGGTCAGCTGACGCTCTTCAGAGGTGGTCTGCTCACCGGTACGGATATGGTCGGAGACGGTGCAGATGGTCAGCGCCTTGGCACCGTACTCTGCGGCCACGCCGTAGATACCGGCGGCTTCCATCTCGACACCCAGGATGCCGTATTTTTCCATGACGTCGAACATGGAGGGGTCCGGGGTGTAGAACAGGTCGGCGGAGAAGATGTTACCGACGCGCACGGCAACGCCCTTGTTCTTGGCGGCCTGCACGGCATTGGCAACCAGGTCGAAGTCAGCGATGGCAGCGAAGTCGTGATCCTTGAAGCGCAGACGGTTTACTTTGGAGTCGGTGCAGGCACCCATACCGATCACCACGTCACGCAGTTTCACGTCTTCACGCACGGCACCACAGGAGCCCACACGGATCAGGGTCTTCACACCGTAATCGGTGATCAGCTCTTTTGCGTAGATGGAGCAGGAGGGGATACCCATGCCGTGGCCCATTACGGAGATACGACGGCCCTTGTAGGTACCGGTAAAGCCGAACATGTTGCGCACGTCGCAGATCTGCTCGACGTTCTCCAGGAAAGTTTCAGCGATGTACTTGGCGCGCAGGGGGTCGCCCGGCATCAGCACGGTATCAGCAAAGGCGCCATCTTTCGCATTGATATGAGGAGTTGCCATTCTCTTGATTCCTTCACACTAGGTTGAGTTTTATTGTTTTATAAATTGCCCGCCGCCGAAGTGGCGGGCGGGTAAATTACAGGAAGCTGGTACCGTACGCCAGTTTCGGCAGGCCGTGGTAAGCCGCGATGCTCTGGCCGATATCGGCAAAGGTCTCGCGACGACCGACAGAGCCAGCCTTGACCGGCTTGCCGAAGAACAGCACCGGAATGTATTCGCGGGTGTGGTCGGTACCACCCCAGGTCGGGTCGCAGCCGTGGTCGGCAGTCAGCACCACCACGTCGCCATCTTGCAGCAGCTCAAACAGCTCCGGCAGGCGGGAATCGAAATACTCCAGCGCACCGGCATAACCGGCAACATCACGGCGGTGGCCGTAGGAGGAGTCGAAGTCCACAAAGTTGGTGAAGACGATGGTGTTGTCACCGGCCGCTTTCACCTCTTCCAGCGTGCGATCCCACAACTCGGTCAGACCGGTCCCTTTCACCTGCTTGGTGATGCCCTGTTGGGCATAGATGTCGGCAATCTTGCCGATGGAGACAACCTGGCCACCCGCATCTTTCATGTAATCCAGCACGGTCGGCGCCGGCGGCAGCACTGAGTAGTCGTGACGGTTGCCGGTGCGCTTGAAGTTGCCCTTGCCAGTACCCACGAACGGACGCGCAATCACGCGGCCGATGTTGTAGGGCTCCAGCAGCTCGCGCACTATGTGGCACAGCTCATAGAGCTTCTCGAGGCCGTAGGTCTCTTCGTGGCAGGCAATCTGGAACACGGAGTCGGCAGAGGTGTAGAGGATCGGCTTGCCGGTGCGCATGTGCTCTTCGCCCAGATCGTCCAGCACCTGGGTACCGGAGGCGTGGCAGTTACCGAGATAGCCCGGCAGACCAGCCTTCTCGACGATGGCGTCCAGCAGCTCCTGCGGGAAGCTGTTGTGGTGATCCTTGAAGTAGCCCCACTCGAACAGCACGGGCACGCCGGCGATCTCCCAGTGACCGGACGGGGTATCCTTGCCGGAGGAGAGCTCCTGAGCAAAGCCGTAGGCACCGACCACCTCGATATCTTTCTTCAGCCCTTCCGGGAAGTAGCCGGAAGCCTGCTCGCAGGCGTGGCCCAGACCCAGCTTGTTGAGGTTGGGTAGATTGAGGGCACCACGGCCTTCAATTTCACCTGCCGCACACGCTTTGGCGATATGGCCAAGGGTATTGGCGCCCACATCTCCGAACTTGTCGGCGTCGGCAGCTGCGCCAATACCGAAAGAGTCCATCATCAGAATAAAGGTACGTTTCATGGGTCTTCCCCTTGTTACAAATCGGCCAGGGTGATACGGCGGTACACTTCAGGCAGTGCTTCCGGCCGCTCGCCACCAATCCGGACAGCCGCCTGCACCATGCTAGCAGCCTGAGCATATTGCTCTTCAGTCTGAGCGTGGATCATCGCGATCGGCTTGTCAGCATCAACACTTTGACCCAGGCGGATAAAGTCGGTCAGACCGACCGCATAATCAAGTTTGTCACCGGCAGCGCGGCGACCACCGCCCATCGCCACCACGGCCAGACCCAGCTCGCGTGTATCCATGGCGGTCACGAAACCGCTGTTGGCCGCGAAGACCGGGCGCACGATGGCAGCCTTGGGCAGGTAAGCGTCATAACGCTCCATAAAATCGGCCGGGCCACCGAGACCAGTCACCATGCGACCGAAGATCTCGGCTGCCTTGCCGTTATCCAGCACCGCCTGCAGCTTGGTGCGGGCATCGCGCTCGTCGCTGGCAAGGCCGGCGGAGATCAGCATCTCGGCGCACAGCGCCATGGTCACTTCGTGGATGCGCGGGTTGCGGTATTCACCTGTCAGGTAACGCACCGCTTCACGTACTTCCACCGCGTTACCGGCGCTGGAGGCCAGCACCTGGTTCATATCGGTCAAGAGCGCAGAGGTGCGGCAACCGGCACCGTTGGCCACGGCCACAATGCTCTTGGCCAGCTCTTCGGAGGCTTCGAAGGTTGGCATAAAGGCGCCGGAGCCCACTTTCACATCCATCACCAGCGCTTCGAGCCCGGAGGCGAGCTTCTTGGAGAGGATGGAGCCGGTGATCATGGCGATGGATTCGACGGTTGCAGTAATGTCACGTACTGCATAGATACGCTTGTCAGCAGGGGCAAGATCGCCGGTCTGGCCGATGATGGCCACGCCCGCCTCTTTCACCACTTTCAGGAAACGGTCGTTGTCGACCGAGGTCTGGTAGCCGGGAATGGCATCCAGCTTGTCGAGGGTACCGCCGGTATGGCCCAGACCACGACCGGAGATCATCGGCACGAAACCGCCACAGGCAGCGACCATCGGGCCAAGCATCAGAGAGACCACATCACCCACACCGCCGGTGGAGTGTTTGTCGACAATCGGGCCACCCAGATTGAGGTGATCCCAGGTTAGCACCATGCCGGAGTCGCGCATGGCGCAGGTCAGGGCGACCCGCTCATCCATGGTCATGTCTTTGAAGTAGACCGCCATCGCCAGTGCAGCGATCTGCCCCTCGCCGATGGTGTTATTGGTAATGCCCTGGACGAAGAATTGAATTTCTTGGGTACTGAGCGCTTCACCGTTGCGCTTCTTGCGAATAATTTCTTGAGGCAAAAACATCTTTCATTCCCTCCGCCATTGCTGGCGTTACACAAGCCTGAATCTTTGCCCGCACACCGCATGGTGGGGGCTAACAGGGCGGACAGCCGTCCGCCCTCTCATCAACCTATTAGTAACCGCTGGTGTTGGCTGACTTGTCGCCATGCCCCAGAGTGGCCAGCAGACTGGCCAGCAGGCTGGATGCACCAAAGCGGAAGGTACGGGCGGATACCCAGTCGTTGCCGAGGATCTCTTCGGCCATGGCCAGGTACTGACCGGCCACGGCGGCATCTTTCACGCCACCAGCTGGCTTGAAGCCGACTTTCGGATTCTTGGCTTTGATCACTTCCATCATGATCCGCGCCGCTTCTGGGGTCGCATTGACCGGCACCTTGCCGGTGGAGGTCTTGATGAAGTCGGCACCGGCATCGATACAGATTTCGGAAGCGCGACGGATCAGCGCCTCTTCTTTCAGCTCGCCGGTTTCGATGATCACTTTCAGCAGCACGTTGGCACCGCAGGCCTCTTTACAGGCTTTGACCAGATCAAAACCGATCTGTTCATTACCGGCCATGAAGGCGCGATACGGGAACACCACGTCCACTTCATCAGCACCGTAGGCGACAGCGGCACGGGTTTCGGCCACGGCGATCTCGATGTCGTCGTTGCCGTGCGGGAAGTTGGTCACGGTCGCAATGCGTACGTCGGCAGCGCCGATCTCACGCAGGGTTTTGCGAGCGATAGGGATAAAACGGGGGTAGATGCAGACGGCGGCGGTCAGGCCAGCCGGTGACTTGGCCTTATGGCACAGGTCGATCACCTTCTGATCGGTGTCGTCATCGTTCAGGGTGGTCAGGTCCATCAGATTCAGGGCGCGCTGAGCGGCCACTTTCAGATCAGTCATTCTGTTCTCCAAAGTCTCGATTTAATCCAGATAACCGGGCACCACCATACCATCCAGCGATGGATGCACAGGCAGTAATCCCCAGCTATACGGGAATGGAATTACAGTGCGAAGGCACCGGCACTATCGGGATGCTATTCAAAACACCCTGCAGGCACTGCGACTGTAAATAAGGCAAGAGCCCTGTCACTTTCTTACAAAAGTGCGGACTTGGTTCCATGAAGACTTGAGAAAGGCCGACAACATCTGACCCGACTTCCCAATCAATTCCATTTGACCGCCAACACCCGATTTCATCGAGTATTAGTCATTGCCAGCACCCTGCTGGCAACGCCTATTTCAGCCGAGATACCCCCTGTTTGCAAGCCGGATTTGCCAATTTCAGAGGTACCTCACATCTGACAAATCCAGGTCTAAAAAAGCCTTACGAAAAGAAACGGGTCAGGATCCATGAGTAGGCCAATCCCCCCAGATAGACCCCGACGATCCCCATTACCCCGGATAAAACGGGAGGCGCCGGGATCGGCAATTTGAGGAAAGAAAACAACAAACCAACTATAAAGCCGGCCACCATCGCCAGTAGCACTTCATTCATATAACCTCCGATTTGACTCATTTTATTATTAGTTTAGATAGGAAAACGGTTGTCACCGCTCCATACGCGAACGCCACGGCAGATGCCGTGGCGTTCGTGTTTATACCCTGTCAGTCAGGCGGCGATTACATGCCGGACAGTGCCAGGAAGAAGCCTGCGATAGTGGCAGACATCAGGTTGGACAGAGAGCCAGCCAGTACGGCTTTCAGACCAAAGCGTGCAATGGTACCGCGGCGGTTCGGCGCCATGGACCCCAGACCACCCAGCAGGATGGCAACAGAGGAGAGGTTGGCAAAACCACACAGCGCGAAGGAGATGATCGCCTTGGTGTGATCGGACATGGCCACACCGTTGATCAGCACTTCGTCTTTCAGGTACGGAGCGAAGTTCAGGTAAGCCACGAACTCGTTCACTACCAGCTTCTGACCGATGAAGGAACCGGCAACCACTGCTTCATTCCAGGGCACACCGATCAGGAAGGCCAGCGGGGAGAAGATCCAGCCCAGCAGCAGTTCCAGAGAGAGTTGCGGATAACCGAACCAGCCACCCACACCGGAGAAGATGCCGTTGATCATGGCAATCAGACCGATGAAGGCCAGCAGCATCGCGCCGACGTTCAGGGCCAGTTGCATACCGGCAGAAGCGCCAGCAGCAGCAGCGTCAATGACGTTGGCAGGCTTGTCATCCAGCTCGGCATCGGCAGAACTTTCGTCGTAGTTCGGGGTCTCGGTTTCGGGAACCAGCAGCTTGGCGAATAGCAGACCACCCGGTGCAGCCATGAAGGAGGCAGCAATCAGGTACTCCATCTTCACGCCCATGGAGGCGTAACCGGCCAGTACGGAACCGGCAACGGAAGCCAGACCACCACACATGACGGCGAACAGCTCGGAGTCAGTCATCTTGGCGATGTAGGGACGAACTACCAGCGGCGCTTCGGTCTGACCGACGAAGATGTTGGCGGTTGCAGAGAGGGATTCGGTGCGGGAAGTACCCAGTACTTTCTGCAGACCGCCGCCCAGCAACTTGATGACCATCTGCATGATGCCCAGGTAGTAGAGCACTGCAATCAGGGAAGAGAAGAAGATGATGACCGGCAGAACACGGAAGGCAAAGACAAAGCCGCCGCCACCGAACACTTCAAACATCTTGTTGCTGACCAGACCGCCAAACAGGAAGTCGATCCCGTTCTGGCCGTAGCTGATCACGCTGGATACCGCGTCGGACACGCCGACCAGGATATCGCGACCAACCGGAACATAGAGAACAAACGCCCCCAGACCGGCTTGAATTGCGAACGCACCGACAACGGTACGGACGTTGATTGCCTTGCGATTGCTGGAGAACAGCACCGCGATAAGGACGAGCGTCGCCATCCCTACCAGACCCATGAACAAATTCATTATTATCTTCCTCTAGTAGCACCTGGCTTGTTAGCGAGTTGTTATTAAACCCAACTAATCAAGGGGAGCGCATTATACTAATTAAAGTCCGATAAAATAGAATGCTGGTCACATTTTATCGTTATCAGAATGTCCAAGTGTCACAAAATTAGACAGCAAACGATTTTTACGCTCATTTTTTTTCCTGACAACTCAATCAGGTGTTGCGAATTTGTTTCATGGCTATTGGTCGTGATGGAAAATATGTTGGGCAGTTTCAAATAACACCTTGGCAACATCTGCCGATGATTCATCCCGCAATGTCATCAATATTTCCGCTATTTTCGGCAGAGCTTCCGGTGTATTTCGGGAGCCTTGTGCGCCTTGCAACGGCATATCTGGCGAATCGGTTTCCAGCACCAGGGCCTCGAGCGGCATAGCCCGAAATACCTCTCGCGTCTTGTTCGCCCGTTCAAAACTGATTACCCCGCCCACCCCGAGTCGAAAGCCCAGTTGCCAGAAAGCCTCCGCCTGCTGCAACGAACCGCTGAAAGCATGGATCACCCCACCACGAGGCGGCTTGAAGCGGCGCAACAGCTTGGCCACAGTGTCATTGGCGCGCACCGAGTGGATCATCAGGGGGAGCCCGGCATCTGCAGCCAGCCGGATCTGAGCCTCAAACAGCGCAAGCTGCCCCTCCTGCGGCACGTGAGAACGGAGGTCCAGCCCACACTCACCGATAGCCACCAGCCTAGCAGGTTGGCTCATCACCAACGCTCGCAGCCGTTCCATCACCCCCTCCCGCTGCTCACCGGTATACCAGGGATGAATGCCCAAACCATAAAAAAGGCCGTCATGCTGATCTGCCAGTGCCATCACACGAGTCCAGTTATCCTCTGCGATGGCAGGAATGATATACTGCGTCACCCCTAATGCTCGGCAACGGGCCAGCAGCGCCTCCCTGTCCTGGTCGAACACCGGAAAGTCGAGATGGCAATGGGTATCTATCAGCTGCATATCACTCACACCTGTTTGCGGTATTTAATGGGTCATTGAACATGATGAACAACAGAAACAACGGCTTTACCCTGATTGAACTGGTGTTGGTGATCATAGTGCTGGGGATCCTGGCCGTCACCGCCCTGCCACGCTTTATCAATATCAAGGATGATGCCCTGAAAAGCACGGTCTCGGCGAGTGCTGGCAGCTTTGCCAGTGCAGTTCAGCTGGCAAATGCCGGCTGGTCGGTGAAAGTGAAGGGGGAGTCTATCGGGCTCTACAACTTGAGTAGCTTTGGCAAAGGCGATCTTGATATTAATCGCTATGGTTGGCCTGTAGGCACGAAAGAGGACTATAACCAAGCGCCAGATACAACATTTCCACCTGGCTCTAACGAAAACCAGATCTCTGTTAACAACGAAGATGACTGCAAGCTACTCTTCACTGGATTACTTGATACAGAGCAGACTGTTCCTGACTTAGACAATAACAACACTGAAACTGACTATAGTTCCGAACTTATTATTGCAGATGACCAAACTGAGATCGGAGGGTTAGAGCATCACAACTGCCGCTATATCCTGCGTGATTCTATCGGCCGCTTCCCGGATCACCCCAACGGCCTCGGCTTCGAATACAACAGTGTTACCGGTGCCGTGACCCGCAATTTTGATTGAGCTCAGCCTCTTCTGCGCAAGCTCGCTCTTTGCTTGAGTCCTCATTATAACGAACCGGTGTGCAGCAGCGCCGGTTCTCCTGAGTGAGCCCCCACTCCTCGCACCACGCATCGTAACGGGCCAGCCAACGCAGCAATACCCCTTTCATCGTCACACCTCCGCCAACAGGTTCAGGTCAAAAACCATCCTAATCAGAGTCGACAAGGGGAGCAAGCCATCCCAATTTTTGCGGTCGGTTGAGATAGAAAGAGCCGGTCAGCATGGCTGACCGGCTCTTTTAAGATTCCCTGAAGAGGTTATCAGATGAGCGATAGCTCATCCGCCTCAAAGGCTCTTCAGTTTCTCTTCCGGCAGAGCCAACTCGTCGTTGTGGTTAACACCGATGCCACGCTCCAGCACATGACGGGCGATGGCGTGCGCTTCTTCCAGCGAGTGCATGCTGTAGGTGCCGCACTGATACTCGTTCAGCTCGGGGATCTTGGCCTGATCCTGCACGGTCAGCACGTCGCTCATGGCCGCCTGCCAGGCTGCGCCAACACGGGCTTCGTCCGGCGCGCCGATCAGGCTCATGTAGAAGCCGGTACGGCAACCCATGGGGGAGATATCGATGATCTCCACGCCGTTGCCATTCAGGTGATCACGCATAAAACCGGCGAACAGGTGCTCCAGCGTATGGATACCGCGCTCGGAGAGGATCTCCTGGTTCGGCACACAGAAACGCAGGTCGAACACGGTAATAGTGTCCTTGTTCGGGGTCTGCATAGTCTTGGCCACACGCACCGCTGGCGCTTCCATACGGGTGTGGTCAACGGTAAAACTGTCCAATAACGGCATTTCTGACTCCTGATTGGGTTACCAGAACCAGCCCCCGCGGGAGAGCTGATCCTTGCATTGTCGATACTGGGCGCCGTAGCGCTGGGCGCGAGCCTCTACCTTGCGCGAGGTTTTCATCAACCACCCCTTGCTGCGATAGCTGCCACGCCGGTAGCCACCCCACCCTTCGTGATAGTTGAGGTACTGGCCATAGGCATCCCACTTGGAGGTGCCATTGAGCCGCTGGGCCTTGTTAGTGTACCAGCCCATAAAATCGATGGCGTCGGCAAAGTCATCGCGATCGCTCCAGCTATTGCCGGTCTCTCGCTGGTAATCAGCCCAGGTCTCGTCTTTCACCTGAGCGTAGCCATAAGCCGAGCTCGCCCGCCCGGTCGGAATAAAGAGGAAATACTCCATCGGCGGCTGGGCGTCGTGTACGAAGGAGGACTCCTGATACATCATGGCCATCACCACATGGATCGGCGTCCCCCACTTCTCGTTCATCTTGAGCGCGGCCTTGTGCCACTCCGGCTTCTCGCGAAAGATCTGGCACAGGTTTTCCGGCTGAGCCGGCGGGCGGGTACTGCACGCAGTGAGTACTGCCAGCAGGCCTGCCACCGCCACGATGCGCTTTCGGGACATCAGAGCAGAACTTGATTTGCTCTCCTGAACATAACGAGGCAAAAACGACATCAGATAGCGTCTTCGTTCTCTTCGCCGGTACGGATACGAATGACGCGCTCCACCTCGCAAACGAAGATCTTGCCGTCACCAATCTTGCCGGTGCGGGCGGTGTTCTGGATCGCTTCCAGACAAGCATCGAGATCCTCATCCTGCACCACCAGCTCCACCTTCACTTTCGGCAGGAAGTCGACCATATATTCGGCGCCGCGATAGAGCTCGGTATGGCCCTTCTGGCGGCCGAAGCCTTTGACTTCGGATACGGTCATGCCGTTGATGCCGATCTCTGCCAGGGCCTCGCGCACATCGTCCAGCTTGAACGGTTTGATGATGGCTTCAATCTTCTTCATGGTGACTCCTTACCAGTTCTGTTTGCCGAACCCGGATGTAATGGGGTAACGGCGATCCTTACCAAAGTTGCGAGCCGTAATGCGGGGCCCGACCGCCGCCTGACGGCGCTTGTATTCGTTGAGATCCACCAGTCGGATCACCTTGCGTACCACAGCTTCCTCGAAGCCCTCCGCCACCATGTCTGCGACCGAGGCATCCTCTTCCACGTAGCACTTGAGAATGGCATCGAGGATGTCGTATGGGGGCAGACTATCCTGATCCACCTGATCCGGCGCCAGCTCCGCTGAAGGAGGACGGTCGATAACCCGCTGCGGGATCACATAGTCGACCGAGTTGCGATATTCGCACAATTTGAATACCAGCGTCTTGGGCACATCTTTCAGCACGTCGAAACCGCCCGCCATGTCACCGTACAGGGTGGCATAACCGACCGCCATTTCGCTCTTGTTACCGGTGGTCAGCACGATACGGCGACGCTTGTTGGAGAGCGCCATCAACAGCACGCCGCGGCAGCGGGCCTGCAGGTTCTCTTCGGTAGTATCACGGGCAGTGCCTTCAAACAGCGGTGCCAGCTGGGCCATAAACCCTTCAAACATAGGCTCGATGGAGATGATGTTGAACTCAACCCCCATCCGCTCGGCCTGCTCCTTGGCATCCTCCACGCTCATCTGGGCGGTATAGCGGAACGGCATCATCACCGCCTGCACCTTGTCGGCCCCGATGGCATCGGCCGCGATGGCCAGCGTCAGCGCCGAGTCGATACCGCCGGAGAGACCCAGTACGGCACCATGGAAACCGTTCTTGGTGACATAGTCGCGCACCGCCAGCACCAGCGCCTGATAGGTCTCGGCCAAGGGTTCCAGCGGCGCAGCGGGCTCCCGTTCTTTCACCGGCTGGCCATCGGCAAAACGTACCAGCGCCAGCTCTTCGGCAAACGGGGCCAGTTTGTGGGTCAACTCGCCCTGGCTGTTGAACACCTTGGAGCAGCCGTCGAAAATCAGCTCATCCTGACCGCATACCTGATTGAGGTAAACCAGCGGCAGACCGGTCTGATCGCAGCGCTCGGCCATCAGCTCGCGGCGGATCCAGGGTTTTTCCTGATCGTATGGCGACGCATTGATGGTGAGCAGCAGCTCGGCACCCGCCGCCTTGGCAGCCAGCGCCGGACCCGGCTGCCACAGATCTTCACAGATGAGCAGCCCCAGCTGGTGACCACGGAACGGCACCACGCAGGTCTCGGTTGCCGCGGTGAAGTAGCGCTTCTCATCAAACACGCCGTAGTTGGGCAAGTCCTGCTTGAAGTAACGGGCAATCAGCTTGCCCTGCTCATAGAGTGACGCCGCGTTGTAGAGCGCCTCCCCTTCACGCCAGGGATGCCCCACCAAAATGGCACAGTTGCCCTGCCATTCGGCAACACGAGCCAACGCGGCTTCGACCCGGATCATCAGATCGGCGCGCAGCAGCAGATCTTCCGGTGGATAGCCGGTCAGGGCCAGCTCGGAGCAGACCAGCAGATCGGCACCTTGCTGCTCGGCCTGAGCCGCCGCAGCGAGCACTTTGTCAGTGTTATCTTCGATGGCGCCTACCGTCAGATTCAACTGGGCAAGCATCAGAGAGAGGGCTTTTGCCATGGCGATGCATCTTGTATTCGAAAATGATGGGGAATGATAAAGAAAAGGCGCTGGCTGTGCCAGCGCCCCGGATTCAAGGGGTACAACTTAGATTAGCTGCATTGGTTACACCATTATCCACCAGCAGGGCACAAGGACCACTAATCACCTGACCGTTGGCGGGTGGCGTCATGGCGATGCTGAGGGAAGCAGGTTTCAACAAGTAAGTTTTATTGCCCTGTGCACTGTAGGAGAAGTTCACCACCAAGCTACTATTTTGCGCTGCCGTACAGACATAGGTAGCCGGCTGGTTGTTAGCCTGGGGTTTATCAATACGGCAAGTAGCCCCCGAAGTTGTGGTACTGACATTCAAGCCACTGAAGGTATTTTTGCCGCAAGATACTGGCGCAGTATTGTTGCCATTCCCTTGCTCAAGACACTCTATGCGTCCCGATACAGTGAGAGTTGGCACAGTCTGGGAGCTGGTATCGATCGAGATAGGCATGGTGGCGACCTTGGCCTCACTTCGATCTACCGGTGAGATAAGTGAAGCTGTGATCCCCGAGTTACCTTGGTAGGCCGTCACCTTGATCGATGCACTTTGCAACACGTTGGATGCATCCTTGGTGCTCTTCTTGGCGGACAGATAACCACGGCTGTAGCTACCAAAATAATAGCTGCCAAGATCAACGACTGTCTTGACCGGCTCGTTGGTCACACCGACATAGTCAGAGGCACTGCCAGTCAACTGGCCACTCAATGGCACCAAGCTCCACTCCGCCAGCATGGTCAGATTGATGTCCTGAAACGGGACCTTGGCCAACAGATCCTGAGAAGTCAGATCGAGCTTCGAGAGACTGTCCGGCGCGAGCAGATCCACGTAGATACCTCTAGCAATCAACTGGGCGGTCCCCGTATTCATGGTGATCTTGGTGCTGGTATCTCCCCCTGTCGCAGCATTGGCAGGCAACCACTCTGCAAATTCGGTGATCGTCGGCGGCGTGGCCGTGGGGTTTGCGGTCCAGTTCAGGGTGTTTTTCTGCCAGGTGATGTAGGTAGTAACCACGTACTTGATGTAGTTCTGGTAGCTGGTCTGGTTTGCGGGCTTGGCAAGAAAATCAGCGCTGGTCACGACAACTTTTATCAGGTTCCAGTCAGGCAGCGGACGATAGTAACCATCAAGTCTGACAAAGCGGCAGGCATCCACATAATCACCACTATTGACCGATGAGAGGCCACTGTTGTAACGCAGTCGACTGGTATTGAGTGGAGCGTAAAACTGTTCGAAACTGCTGCCGCTGCCATCGAAATGATCCTTGCAGCAACTGGTGCAGAGACTCGGCTGATCTCTGACACTGCTGTTGAGTACCCCGGTCTGCTTGGTAACCTGGGAGCCCACATTCCAGTACAACAGGTTGCTGCTGGTCAAAATGGCCTTACCGGGCAGGTAGGCATTGACACTCGAGCCATAACTGCAGGAACAGGAGACCGATGCCAGATCCTGCAGCACCTGTTGGGTATTGCCACCATTGTCTGGCTTATAGGTAACAGTCTCGAATTGCACCAGTTTGCCAACAGAACCATCCTTGGAGGTCACGGTGGGCAATGGCTTGCTGGTCTCTTGCTTGCGTCCTTCCTGGTCAATCTGGATGGAAATGACATCGGGCGCGACCCCGGGGGTATAAACCACATGGGGCGGTTCACGACTGGTATCCAACCCCCCGTTAAACTGATTCTGGGTTAATGACTCAGCAGGCGATACCGCACCGGAAAGCAACAAGGAATGGGACTGCCCGACGCTGTCGCTCCAACTGACAGTGACATTGACCACCTTTCGGCCAGGATAGGCATGCAAATAACCCGCCGGGATAGCCGTCTGCCAGCCAGAGCCATTCCAGTACTGATTACTGACGCTCCAACTAAGGGCATAAGTCCCACCGCCATCAGGAGGTGTCGCCGAACTGGAACCTGCCGCGATACTGTTATAAGCAGTAAGCGGTGAAACCGCGCTTACCACTCCATTGAAGGTACGAAACGCATCTAGTTTTGACTCCGCCAGACGCATGGCTACCTCATAACGGCGGCTATCCTGGGAGGTATTGAGCAACGAACGAGACATAGCCACCAGTCCTGCGACCCCCACTCCCAGCAGAACCAGGGTGATCAAAATCTCTAACAGCCCAAATCCCTTGTGCGGTTTCATACATGCTCCTACCAGTCGCGCCAGCTACCAGGCACCAGATTGATGCTCTGAAACGCAGCCCCATTTTCGATATTGCTCAACACCGCCTGATCATACTTGGCATCAAAGGTGCCGTTAGCCGTTTTGCCCAGTTGATAGTTGGCCACCACGGCACCGTTGACGATAGCCCCCCCCTTCAAGCTGATATCAGTAGTCGCCGTAGCAGGCGTGGATGAATAGGCAAACACCAGCCCATAGAGGGTAGCGCTTCCATTGACCATCAGATTGCCATTGCGAACGATGAGTACCACGGGCGCAGCAACCGAGCCGATAGACCCACCCGGTTTGCAGTCTCCATCGACGATAATAAGGCCGCTTGAGGCGGTCGAGAGCGAGTCGCAATTATTCAACCGTTGTACTGCTCGTGACTCCAGATTGGCCCACCCCGTAGCGTCATCATTCTCGTTAAACAGATACCAGACCAGGTCTGTGGGGAATGCCGTATCATTATCTTTGATGTCCGACTGCTTATCACCCTTCTGGCTAATGTAGGTACTGCACCCGCCGCTGTAGTCTCCCTGGTGGCAAGTCTGACCAGAACCATTGGTCAAATCCACATTGCCATTCGTCCAGACAGATAGCGGAACCCCTGGCCCCCCACCGTTAGGGTTGGCCACCACAGTGAAGTTGCCGGATACTGCCATACCACCGGCAACTGTCAGGGGGGCTGCGGGAGTGCCGGCCAACACGCTTATCTTGATGGCCTTCACCTCAACCTCTGCATTGGCGGTACTGTCCACCAGGGTTGCCATAGTGCGCACTTTAACCGGAACTACGTTCGCCCCACCGACAATCACGGTCGGTTCATCCAGAGCCCACAGGGTATAATTGCCAGCCGAAACAGTGATAGATATACCGCTACTGGGGGTGCGCCAAGCTGCATCCTGCGCAAGCCGTCCGACCCCATCCGAGAGACCCAGCTCGGCCAGTGCCAACGCCTGCCGGTACTGTACTTCATTAAGACTGACACGACGGTCAGCAACCATCAGCTTGCCCACCAGCAAAGAGATGCCAAGCAGGATCACAATAAGCAGCAGCGTAATAGTGAATGTGGTAAAGCCAAGATAACGTTTCATGGCATCAATACCCGTCGTTACGCAGCTTGATATCACGCTGCAAGGTGAGTTTAAGTGCACTATTTGCCTTTAACTGACCCGATATGGCCAAGCGCACCGTTCTCGCGCCAGCCGACGCACTGCTTCCAAGCAGCGAAAAAGTGAGGTCAGTCACCTCAATGGTGTCATCGGTACTGAGTAAATTCCCCGTGCTGCAACTGGTACCGAGCTGCACCCCTTTGTCGGTACTGTCGTAGCTGTAAATAAAGATCTCATTGGCACCGAGGGTTCCATTGTTATCATCATCGTATTTCAGCCGGATACAGCGATAAATCTTGGAACCAGTGATCGTCTCATTCATCAGGTCGCTGCCAGTATCAAAATAGAAGGGGGATCTGGAGCCTGATGCAGCATTGAGAAACACAGTAGCTCCCTGATCGTAACCAGTTCGCTGTACATCACGGGCAATCATGTCCGTGATACTTTGCAACTCCTGATTTAGACGACTTACCTGCATCGATGTTTGATTGGCCTTGAGAATAGTGGCGAACAAGGATGTTACAGCTGCAACCAAAAACAGACCTGCGACCATGGCCACCATTAACTCGACGATGTTAAAGCCTCGTGCTAGACCTAATCGCATGGAGAGCTCCCCGTGACTGGCTCGGTTCTCACTCGCCCATTTGTGGCAATAATAACCCTGTGCTCAGAGGTCCCGTTCTTCAGACAAATAGAACCATTGCCCAAACCGCCACTGCCGTGAAGATCTTTGAATGAGCCTCTACGGTTATTGATTTCAAGAGCATTTTCAGAACCGGATAATTCATAGTTTGTCGTCAGAGTAATGCCGTTAAACTCGCTGGCATCAACGCCCTTGCGACCTTCAATAGCAGAACATGAATCCGAGCAGCTATTACATGCCGAATCAAGAGCGATGCGATAGCACCAATTGGCCTGCCCCGCATTGAATATCTTGAAGATTATCGGTTTATTACGTTTGATAGCCTCAGACTTGAGCAGCATGATATCCGTGTAAACGGCTTGGGTAGCCGCCTTGACTATCTGCTCCTGGCGCAATGACTGATAACTGGGGATGGCTACGGTTAGCAGCAGGGCGACCAGAGCCATGGCGATCATCAATTCAATCATGGTAAAACCGGCTGAGCGCCCCTCTGCGAATTCCATTGGCTAAAGACTCCTTTCTTTTCGCACATGCCAGTAGAGTATGATGTCAGTACTATCCTATAGTATCTATCTGTTTAACGAACCCTGCCGCGCCCATGAGAATCAAACAATCCGGAATCACCCTGCTGGAATTGATGGTGGTCGTTGCCATCGTTGCCATCATTGCCGCTGTCGCCTACCCGAGCTTTACTGACGGTCTGCGTAAATCTCGTCGAGCCGATGCCATCAAGGGCTTGCTGACCATGCAGCTCAAACAAGAAGAATTTCGCATCTCCAATGCCAGTTACAGCAGTGCGATAGCCAGTGTGGGCAACCCAACCAGCGATTACTACACCTTTAGCATTTCTGGCGCCAGCGCCACCGCCTACACACTGGTGGCCACCAGCAAGGGGGCCCAGGTCGGCGACAAGGCCGGCAATACGGCCTGTGATACCCTGACTATCAACAAGGCCGACATCAAGACGCCTGCCGAGTGCTGGAACTGAACGCTACCAGCATTCGGTGGCTGTCATGGTGGCTCGTGATACCCCCTGCAGTCCGCTCTGATCGAGAGTCAACAATCCACAGGGATCGCCATTCATCACACCGGTCGGAATGGCGGTCAGGGTATAACGGGCCCCACTGGCATTGAGCGCTACATTGTAATACGCAGCCCCCCCATCCCTCGGCAGGGTCGCCAAGCCGGCAGAGGCTAGGTTACCGGCGTCGTAATTGCCATTGGCAGTAAACTCCCGCTCCAGATATTGCGCCGCTTCCAGCAACACTGCCTTGGCTTCGGCCCGCTTGGCAGCCGCCATGTAGTTGTTGTAACTGGGATACGCGATCGCGGCCAGAATGGCGACCACTGCGACCACTATCATCAACTCAATCAGGGTAAAACCACGTTCCATGCCAACCTCTACTCCAGTTGCAACCAGGACTGGCGGCCACCCAGATCGCCAGCCCCCTCTTCCAGCGTGACCGAGATATTTCCGCTGGAGCCGCTGATATATTTGCGCTCCATCTCGGCATCTTCCACTACGCTTGGCGTCGTGGTGAGCTCATCAAATTGCTTGCCGCTGACCGGCACCTTGATGTCATTGCCGGCTTCATCCTCGATCGCGACGTAATCATCATCGTTGACGGCCCCGTCGCCGTTAACATCAAACACCGAGTAGGTGAGTCTGGCCCCCGAGATGGGATCCAGCTCCATCAGCCAGGAGCGGCCACCAAAGTCACAGGCATCCGCCGACGGGATCAAGGTATTGAAGATCAATCGCTTATGCCGATAGAGCATCTCGGAGACGGCCCGCTCACCGACCCCCTTGCTCAAGCTTGGCGATTTCAATAGCAGGTACCAACCCTTTTGGCTGGTGTAATTGACATTCCGGTTGGAGACAACCCTCACGTTGAACTTGATAGTGGTGCCGTTGGCCACAAACTCATGGGTGATGCTCTGCTGCAACAGCTGGCTACTGAGCACGGTAGCCCCCGTATCCCAGATACCGTACACCGCTTCCAGCCTCGGCGTGGCGGGAACCAGTTTGTCATCATTGGTAAAATAACTGCCAGTCCCCATCATCACCATAACCCCCCCTTTAGGGTGCCGAATAGCCAAAGGACGCATGGTGATCGGCTGACGCGTACCGGCACTGCAGCTGCCATTACAAGCCTGGAACAGCGGCTTGGGCTTGTTGCCCGTTTTCAAAGCACTTCCCCACTGGGCACTGTTTTTGTCAGTCAGATCGAATTTCCACAGATTGCCGTGCAGGTCACCGGCATAGACATAGTCGACAACCCTGTCCCCGTCTTGATCTACCGGCAAGGGGGAAGATAGACCGTTGGGCTCGCTGGAAGACCCTACCTCGGTATCAATCTCTTTGATGATGGCGCCAGTCGCCAGATCCAGCACAAACAGCCTCGCAGTCTGACTGGTGCTGTTGTAACCATTCGCAACCAGAGCAACCCATTTGTTATCGGCTTTGACCCGCACCAGAGTGGGTGCCGCCAGTGCAACCCCCATTTCGCTATCGGTGAACTCCCACAGCATCTTGTCGGCGGTGAAGTTATCCGGGGCCGTCACATCGATGGCAAATACCGCCTTGCCACCGGCACCGGTGGATCCCAGCAAGATGCTCTTCCAGCGACTGCCCAGATAGGCATCGCCTACCCTGGGCGTCCCATCCACATAGTAGCGATGGCTGTAATTCGGTCTGGTCAACTGATTCAGCTCGCCCAGCAGGCTGGACGGGATATAGGCCAGTCGCTCGACACCGTCGGCGACTCGAAATCCGTGCAGCATACCGTCATTGGCACCGACATAGAGCATGGGTGGGCGCCGGGTAATCGCCGTCGAGCTTAGAAAAGCTTGGTAACCCTCCCGCTCGGTCTGGGTCAGACCGGCTGCACTGCTGTAACCGTAATCACGCTTGCCCACGTAGACGGGATCAGAATTGATGATGTCGCCGAGCAGATCACTACGATTACGAAACGCACCACCATTGCGCTGCTCACCACTGCGATCACCGCGCAGATAGGCGACACGGCTTTCTCCCTGGTTGTCACCAGCGACATTGAATAGAGCCCGGTTGGTCACATTCAGCGTATCCCAACGAAAGGGGATGCCGACACCATCTTGCCGGGTGAAGATATTGCGTGCCGAAGGCTCGGGGATCAAGGTAGCGGCATCCCAAGCGATCTCCCCAAGGGTGCCATCGCTGTTAAGCGGGATCGAGACCAGTTGCCCCGACCAGTCGCCGCTGTTGTAGCGGGCTTGGTAGATGTGGGTATTGCTGTCCAGCCGGGTTGCGTTGGCGGTTACCGAGCTGGCGGAGCTGTTGCGCGCTGCGATCTGGGCAAGGGTACTGCTCAGAGCTGCAGCAAAGATGTCGGGGTCACCCGCGCTGAAAAAACTGCCCTTGCTGTTGAGTGCCGCGTGCCACAGGTCATCAATCTTGTACTCCGGAATGTAGGTCGCATTCTTGTACTCCTTGTCATCCGGATCATGGGGATTGGGCCAACGGCTCGGGATACCGTTGGCAGGATTGAGGGAACCGTTGACGCCGAGTCCGACGGTAAAGTTGACCAGATGCTGCCAATTGGCCGGATCCGCCGTGCTGGTCGGCACCTTGTTGGCGAGATCGGGGCGCAGATCGGTCTTCCAGTACTGGTAGGCCACATCGGCCAGCGTATTCTCGATGCTATCTTTGTCCTGATCGCCGACCCAGGGAGAATTTCCGTTCCAGTAGCCATCAGTCATCAGGATGTTGTAGCTCTGCCGGCAGGTGAGGTGGGGCAAGGTGCTGCCGGCACTGGCCGCCCAGGGGCCGTTTTTGTCGGTGCGGGAGAAGTACTCCCCCACGTCCTTCAGACTGGTGCGCAGCGGCGTGCCGGCGGCCGGAATATCGCGGCTGTAAAGGTCGCTGAAAAAGGCGCTGCGATCGGTTCCGGAGAAAGGCGCCACCCCGCGGATCACACTGCCGCTAGCGTTGATGGTGGCAAACCCCACCCGCAGGGCCTGCCCTTGGCTGGCAAAGGCACGGCCGACCCCGGCACGAGCCGCTAGGATCCGGGAGCGGTAGTAGGTATACCAGTTGGCAAAGTTCTGGATCTCCTCGTCATAGGTACAAACGGGGGCGCTCTTACAATCACTGCGATTGGACCGCCCGCCATAGGTGCTGCCGGACTTTATCTCGACCCGGGTATAACTGCTCACTTTCTTCACGTCACCACTGCCCTTGTAGGCAAAGTAGACGGCTGGCCAGAAGGTCTCGTCATCGTTGTAATCGGTGGAAGAGAATCCGGTGTAGTAACGCAGGGACTTGGAGCGGTTGTTCTTGGTCAGGTCACGACAGCCGGCGGCGGTATTGAAGGGGTTGTGCGGTGCACAGCTGATGCTGGCATTCGCCATCGGGGTACCATCCGCCTTGGCCCAGGGCCGATAGCTCTGCTGCGGGTTGTAGTAGAGTTTGTTGTTGTTGCTTGAGCGGGTATAGGCATTGCGGTCGTTATTGCTGGTGAAGGTCACGGTCCGGTTGTCATAATCCTCGCTGCCATAGACATTGTCGGCTCTGGGGTAGACGTAGCGAGCGCTGTTCTCGATCAACCCCTCCGGCATCAACTCGAAATGCATCGAGCCTGAATCATCCAGGGTAAACATGATATTGGGATCGGCCCGGGTGCCGAGATAGAGGGGAACCTGGGCAATATCGAGCGCCGCCTGTGCCGAAGCACAGCAGAGCATCACTGAAAGGCCAAAACCAAGTTTGCCCATACACCGCCTCCTAGCGACTATAGGTCGATTGCAACAGCACCCGGCTCTCGTCAGAGAGACCAAATCCCCTTGCAGTAATACGATATAGACGACGCTCACTGATGGGCTCATCGACTGCCAGATCCTCGCTCCCCCCCTGGGTATAGGGCAACCGTTCGATAAAGTATTCGGGAGCGCGCCCCGCCAGACCACTGTTGGTATAGGTACGCCAGGCGGTCGAAGGGGAGGCAGGATCCACCGCGGTGTCGATAAATTCATACAGGCCCGCGCTGTTGTCATAGGGACCCGAGTTGCCAGCCTCGATATAGCGCTCGGCAGCGCGCAGGCCCGCTTCTGCCGCCTGCAATGCCTGCAGTGCCTCTTTCTGGTTACCCGCCATCTTCTCTTGCAACTGCGCCCCACGCATGCTGGCCATACCCAGCAGGCTCACCATGACCAGAAAAATCAGGCTGATCACCAGCGCCATCCCCTGCTGTCGATCCATCATGACTGGGCTCCTCAAGGTAGCCGATTGCGCAGCGCAACTGTGGTTTCGGCGACCCAGTACCAGTTGCGATCGGTCGCCCGGAAGGTGGTTCCGGCAAAGCTAAGGGCCTGCGGAGACGACACCACATTGCCTTGGTTACTGCGCATAAGAAGCTGTACTCCAATCCCCAGTACATTGTTCCAGTTTGGATTGCTGGCGGCGCTCACATAGCGATCTGCCGCCCGATCCCGGTTCTGATCCTCGCCGAATGTAAGTTGCATATTGGCCACCCCTTCGATAAGGGGCATACCTGCAGCCACCCCGTTCTTGCGATAAAGCGCATAGGGGCTGCTGGCTGAGGGGCGGGCGATATAGTAGAGACGGGTTTCCACCCTGTTCACGACCGAGCCAAGACCAAACCGCTCCTCGGGTGGGCTGCTGGCCCCCCCCCAGGAACTGCTGGCATTGCCTGGCGTATATTTGTTGTCATTGGAGTGGACGATATTGACCTCACGCCCCCCTGCCACGCCCTGTACTTTGGTGACCTGAAATATTCTGGCCTTCTGACAGTCGGAGACCATGACGATATCTCCCTCGCACAGATCGCTATAACCCTGTGCGCCGGAACCACAATAGTCGGCCTTGCTGGATAGCTGCTGCACAAACAGCTGGGCGGCACTGTTATGATTATCACGACTGAGCGGAACCCCAACCCCAACCGGCCCCTGAACCAACAGGATATCGCTACCCGGCATGGGTCTGGGCTCGGAACCGCTGAACAGAGCAGACAGCTCGGCTGGCAAAGTGGACGTCACATTGTCGTAACCACGCAAAAAGGTGGTGAAGTTGTAGGGCAGTGCCGTACTGTTATTGAGGGTATTGGTGATATTGACCCCCTGTTTGCTGAGACACCCCTGATAGCCCACCATACGCAGCTCTTTTTGCAGCAGATTGGTGGCAAATCCGCTATCTTCCCGCACCCGGGCAATGGCCTCGCCAGTGAGATAGGTTTTGTGATTGCCGAGAAACACCTGAATCATGACCCCCACCGTTATCAGCGAGAGCACCAAGGCGATCATCACCTCGACCAAGCCGATCCCGTGCTGGTGTAGCGGCAAACCGCTCCTGCTCATAGGTCCGTCCTCAGGATCATGCTGCGCGACGCAGGATCAGTCGACAGCCGACTGCTATCCCACTGAATAGTGATGGTGGCCCTTCCGGCACTGACCGATACGGCGCCATCGCCACCTGGTAGCTCGGCTACGACCCGCTTCCAGTGTTGCAGATCCTGAACCGCCATAGAGCTACCCGAGACAGTTTCGCCCAAGTCGATATTGTATTGCCCGTTCAGAGCCGCGCTGCGATTAGCCCGCATCATGTCGTTGATCATGTATGCATACTGGGTCGCCTCGGTACGCGTCAGCGCCGACTGGTTACTCTTGAGAGCCTGCAGTTGCAGAGTCGCCATGCCCAGAATACCGATGGAGAGCACCAGTACCGAGATCATGATTTCAAGCAGTGACAAACCCCGTTCTCGCATCATGGGCAGCTAGCCTCGGTAATGGAAGGGCGACCAGCCACTGTGATGTTGATATCACGGGAGGGCTCATTTCGACACTCATCAGGACGCAGGGAAAATACCCGTGCCAACGGAGTGCGGCCATCAAGAAAACCCTCGCTATTAAAACGCAGCAGGGAGGTATTGCTGCTCAATACCCCGCCCCCCATGTCGGGAAAGCCTCGCAACAACTCACCATTATCCAGTATGCCGTTACCGTTGCCATCGACCCAGATCTGCCAGCCAGCCTCCCAGTGATGCTGGGTCAGGTTATCGGCAGAGGCGGAGAGGGTCACTACCGTGTTGCGGCGAATGGCTTCTGAGCGGGCAAGGTTGATGGCCGCAACAAAGTTGTTAGCCTGAGTATTGAGAGAAATAGTGCGCAGCAAAGCGTTGAAGGAAGGAACCCCCAACGTGAGTAACAAAGAAACGAGCGCTATGGTGACCATAAGCTCGATAAGGCTAAAACCTGAACGCAAAAACATCCTGTTTCGCTCTGATTTGTTCCAGGAGGACAGACACACTCCATGTGTGCTAAGCCAGAGTAAGGGCTTGCTGGCAGTCTATGCCGGGCACTTGGTGTTTCAATCCCGGCAATGCAAAAGTTCGAGCTGCATCATCAATTTTCGCTGCAATCTGGTTGCGAACATGAAAATAGGACTCGTTAGAGCCAAAAAAAACAAAGCCACCTCAACGAGGTGGCTCTGGCAATAAACCGACATCCAGCGAGATGAGAGGGATCAGAGGATCCGCAGCTCTGGCGGCACTTCAAACACCACGTTCTCTTCACGGCCAGGATGCTCGGCGACCACCTTGCCTCCCAGCTCCCGCAAGCGGGCAATCACGGACTGCACCAGCACCTCGGGGGCGGATGCGCCGGCAGTGACGCCTATCGCCTTCACCCCTTCCAGCCAGCTCGCCTCAATCATCGACGCATCGTCGATAAGATAGGCTCTGGCGCCCACCTTCTCGGCCAGCTCGCGCAGACGGTTGGAGTTGGAGGAGTTGCGAGACCCCACCACCAGCATGGCGTCCACCAGCCCCGCCATCTCCCGCACCGCATCCTGACGGTTTTGGGTGGCGTAGCAGATATCGTCCTTGCGCGGCCCCTGGATCTTGGGGAAGTGCTTGCGCAGCGCATCGATGACGTCAGAGGTCTCATCCACGCTCAGGGTGGTCTGGGTGACGAAGCAGAGGTCATCCGGATTCTTTACCTTGAGCTTGGCCACATCTTCCGGTGTTTCTACCAGATACATGCCACCTTCGCGATTCTCGTATTGCCCCATGGTCCCTATCACCTCGGGGTGGCCAGCATGACCGATAAGCACGGCTTCGGAGCCCTTGCGACTGGCGCGATGGACTTCCATGTGAACCTTGGTCACCAGCGGACAGGTGGCATCAAATACCTTGAGGGCGCGGGACTTGGCCATCTCGCGCACTGTTTTGGCCACGCCGTGAGCAGAGAAAATGACGATGCTGTCATCCGGCACCTCATCGAGCTCCTCGACGAAGACGGCACCCGCATCTTTCAGCTTGTTCACCACATAGCGGTTATGCACCACTTCGTGGCGGACATAGATGGGGGCACCGAACTTCTCCAACGCGCTCTCGACAATGCTGATGGCGCGATCGACACCGGCGCAAAAACCGCGAGGGTTAGCGAGCAGAATATCCATTAATGCACCTTCTCCTCATCATCAACGCCCAGGATCTCCACCTCGAAGGTGACGGTATGACCGGCCAGCGGGTGGTTGAAATCGACCGTCACCGACATCCCGGCTACCGCCCGGATAATGCCCGGCAGCTCGCTGCCATTGGGCTGATCGAACAGGATGATGGTGCCGACTTTTGGCTCCACATCGGCGCCAAATTTGGCACGGTCGAGATGGTAGATGTTGTCGGGGTTGGAGAGACCAAAGGCCTCTTCCGGCGCCAGAGTAAAACTCTTGCTCTCCCCTTCGCTCAGCCCCAAAAGGCACTGCTCGAAGGTGGGGGTCAGGCTGCCATCGCCCATCCGCAGGCGGGCAGGTTTGCCGTGCAGCGCCGTGCTGTCGGCAACCGAGCCATCTTCCAGCTTGATGGAGAAGTGGAACAGCACGCTGCTGTTAGCGGTGATCTGCTGGCTCATGCCTGCTCCTTTTTCTCACCACGGAAACCGTCCAGCACGATCATGGCGGCCCCGATAAAGATAAAGCTGTCGGCCAGATTAAATGCCGGCCAATGCGCACGCTGCCAGTAGAAGTCGAGAAAATCGACCACATGGCCCAACACCAGTCGATCAAAGACGTTGCCGAGGGCGCCGCCGATGATGAGTGAATAGGCGATACCGCTCCAACGCTGGGTCACCGACTGCTTGCGCAGCCAGTGGATCAGCAATCCACAGATGGCAAAAGCCAGCACCGCGAAGAACCAGCGCTGCCAGCCCCCCTGATCAGCCAGAAAGCTGAATGCGGCGCCCTTGTTGTAGACGTGAACCAGATTGAAGAAGGGGGTGATCTCCACCCCCGGGTAACCAAATGGCAGCAACTTGACCACGGCGAGCTTGCTCGCCTGGTCCAGTACAAAGGCCAGCACTGCCAGCCACAGCCAACGCAGGCCGCTTTTATGTTGAGTCATGTTCATCAGGCAAATTGACGCGTTTCGCCGTCACCCTCGACGTTGGTCACACAGCGACCACAGATATCTTCGTGACCCGCGATGGTGCCCACATCTTCCACATGGTGCCAGCAGCGGTCGCACTTGGCGGCGGCAGACTGGGCCACCCTCAGCCACAGGTCATCACGCTCGGTCGCCACAGAGCCTTCCGGCGCAGTGTCAGCCTCCACAACCTTGGCTTTGGAGGTGAGCAGCACGAAGCGCAGCTCATCAGCCAGGGCGTTCAGGCGTGCAGCCAGCTCCGGCTTGGCGAACAGGGTCAGTTCGGCCTGCAGGGAACCGCCGATACGCTTCTCGCCACGGGCCACCTCCAGCGCCTTGTTCACTTCACCACGCACGGTGAGGATCTCGGCCCAGAAATCGTCGTTGAGGGTTTCACCCGCTTCCAGCCCGAACAGGCCGTCGTACCACTCTTCGGTGAAGACGAACTCGCCGCGCTCACCCGGCAGCAGTGCCCAGATTTCATCGGCGGTGAAGCTCATGATCGGCGCCATCCAGCGCACCATGGCCTCGGCGATGTGATAGAGGGCGGTCTGGCAAGAGCGACGGGCCAGGCTGTCAGCCTTGGCGGTGTACTGGCGATCCTTGATGACGTCCAGATAGAAGGAACCCATCTCGATGGAGCAGAACTGCATCAGCTTCTGGGTTACGCCGTGGAAGTTGTACTCATCGAACGCCGCCATGATCTCGGCCTGTACCGCTTTGGCACGACCCACAGCCCAACGATCCACCACTACCATGTCGGCAGGTGCCACCATGTCGGTCGCCGGATTGAAGCCGTTCAGGTTGGCCAGCAGGAAGCGGGCAGTATTGCGAATACGACGATAAGCATCGGCAGAGCGCTTGAGGATCTCGTCGGAGACAGTCATTTCGCCGGTGTAGTCAGTGCTCGCTACCCACAGACGCAGGATGTCGGCACCCAGCTTGTTCATCACGTCCTGCGGGCTCACCACGTTGCCGATGGACTTGGACATCTTGCGACCCTGACCATCCACAGTGAAGCCGTGAGTCAGCACCTGGTTATAGGGAGCCTTGTCTTTCATGGCCACACCGATCATCAGGGAGGACATGAACCAGCCACGGTGCTGGTCAGAACCTTCCAGATACATGTCGGCCGGCTTGCCGTTGAACTCGGGACGGGCATCAACCACGGAAGCGTGGGTAGAACCGGAGTCAAACCAGACATCCAGAGTGTCAGGCACCTTGTCGTACATGTCGGCATCGCTACCCAGCAGCTCGGCCTTGTCGAGATCCCACCATGCCTGAATGCCGGACTGCTCGACCCGCTTGGCTACTTCGTGCATCAGGCGCACGGATTCCGGGTGCAGTTCCTGGGTCTCTTTGTGGACGAACAGGGAGATGGGCACACCCCAGGTGCGCTGACGTGAGATACACCAGTCAGGACGGTTCTCGACCATCGCCTGAATGCGATTTTTACCCCAGGCCGGTACCCAGCCGCTCTGGCCTTGCTGGGCAATACCGTCCTTCTCGATGCGCTCGATCTCTTCCAGTGCGCGCTTGCGCAGACCCTTCTGCTCCATGCTGATGAACCACTGTGGAGTAGCACGGAAGATGATCGGGGTCTTGTGACGCCAGCAGTGCGGATAGGAGTGGTTGAACACCTTGTGGTGCAGCAGGGCGCCGCGCTCGGTCAGCACTTCGATCACGGAGGCATTGGCCTTGAACACATGCTGGCCGGCAAACAGTTCGGTATCCGGCAGGTAAACACCGTTGCTGCCAACCGGGTTGGCCACTTCCAGACCGTACTTCTGACCGACCACGAAGTCTTCCTGACCGTGGCCAGGGGCGGTGTGTACGGCGCCGGTACCGGCATCCAGGGTGACGTGATCACCCAGAACCACCGGCACATCGAAGCTGTAGAAGGGGTGGTTGAAGCGCAGCAACTCGAGCGCGGCGCCCTTGGCATAGCCCAGATTGTGGAACTTCTCGATACCGGCGCGATCCATCACATCCTTGACCAGCTCGGCGGCCAGGATCAGACGCTCGGGGTGCTCACCTTCAACCTGCACCAGTGCGTAATCCAGATCGGCGTGCATGGCGATGGCGCGGTTGGCTGGCAGGGTCCACGGAGTGGTGGTCCAGATCACCGCAGAGATCGGGCCCTTGCCAGTGTGGCCTTCGGCGCAGTCAAACTTGGCGGCAACGCCCGCCTCGTCGACCGCCTTGAAGCGCACGTCGATGGAGGGGGAGTTCTTGTCGTAGTACTCAACCTCGGCTTCAGCCAGCGCAGAGCCACAATCGGTACACCAGTGCACCGGCTTGGAGCCTTTGTGCAGGTGGCCGTTTTCAACGATCTTGGCCATGGAGCGGATGATGTTGGCTTCGGTGCCAAAATCCATGGTCAGGTAGGGGTGTTCCCAGTCGCCCAGCACACCCAGACGGATGAAGTCGGTCTTCTGCGCTTCGATCTGGGTCTTGGCGTATTTGCGGCACTCGGCGCGGAATTCGGCAGCGGAAACCTTCTCGCCCGGCTTGCCGACCATACCTTCTACTTTCAGTTCGATAGGCAGACCGTGGCAATCCCAACCCGGCACATAGGGGGAATCGAAACCGGAGAGGCCCTTGGACTTGATGATGATGTCTTTGAGGATCTTGTTGACCGAGTGACCGATGTGAATGTTGCCGTTCGCATAGGGGGGGCCATCATGCAGAATGAAAGAAGGCTTGCCCGCTTTGGCGCGGCGAATAGTGCCGTAGAGATCCTGATCGTACCAACGTTTCAGCATGTTGGGTTCGCGCTTGGCCAGATCGCCACGCATCGGAAACTCGGTTTCCGGAAGATTCAGGGTGTGTTTATAGTCGCTCATCAGTCCTGGGTTCCCTTCTTTTCTAAAAGAGTGCTGGGTAAATTGAATTGTGGCAGCCCGAACCAGGCTCGGGCCGCCAGGGCATCTCGTTCGATCTGCTCTTTCAAGGCAGTGAAAGAGGCAAACTTCTGCTCTTCGCGCAGCTTGTGGCGAAGCAGCACCTTGACCTGCTGACCATATAGATCACCAGAAAAATCAAATAGATGTACTTCCAATCTGGCTTGTGTACCGCTCAAGGTCGGCCGTACACCCACATTGGCTACACCGGGGAAGGTCTTGCCGGAACATATCACTTCCACCGCAAACACGCCACCGACCGGGATCACCTGGCGCTTGAGGGCCAGATTGGCGGTGGGAAAACCTATGGTGCGCCCCAACTTGTCGCCGTGGGCCACCCGGCCGCTGATGGTATAGGGGCGGCCAAGCATCAGCTCCACCTCCGCCATCCGGCCCGCTTTGAGTGCTTCGCGTACGAGTGTGCTGCTGACCCGCTGCCGTTCGAGCTGGAAGCTCTGGGTACTGATCACCTCAAAGCCGAAGCGATGACCCGCCTCCTCCAGCAGGTGGAAGTCCCCTTCCCGCCCCTTGCCGAAGCGAAAATCGTCGCCGACCACCAGATAGCGCACTCCGAGCTTCTCCACCAGCAACTGCTCGATGAAGGTCGAGGCACCCTGCTCGGCAAAGCGGTGGCTGAAGCGTACGCAGAGCATGCGATCGATATGCAGCCCCAGCAGCGCTTCGTACTTTTCCCGCAACCGGCTCAGCCGGGCGGGCGCAGCTGTGCCGGCAAACAGCTCCAGCGGCTGCGGCTCAAACAGCATGACGCAGGCGGGCAATCCCAGCTGGGCCGCTTTCTCCTTGAGACGTGCCAATACCGCATGGTGACCCTGATGAACCCCATCAAAGTTGCCAATGGTTAATACACATCCCCGGTGACGGGGCTTGAGATTGTGAATGCCGCGAATAAGCTCCATCAGTGCCTTGTGCGTTGCTGCCATGGAAATCGGCGGATTATATATCAGGCAGCAGGCAGGGTCAGCCCTCATAGCCTGATTTCAACTATCCGGGCCCAAGCCCGCCCATCTGCGGCGCCATGAGGCACTATCCCCATGGCGCCGCAGGATCACGGCTACTGCTGCCCAGATTTAAGGTGACGCGGTCGAATGCCCAGCAGCAGCAGTACCACTGCATAGACCGCAGCCCCTAGCGACAGCAGCATGGTCAGCTGCAAACTGGCCTTGCCCATGCTCCATGCGCCCCACTGGGTCAGATCCGGCGACAGATAGGCGAGCACGCCCCCCATCAGCACGCTGGCAACCAGCAGCTTGAGGCAGAACACGCCGGTATGGCGGGAGGGACGATAGACGCTCTGCTGGTACAGCCCCTTGAACAGCAAGGCCGCATTCAGAGTGCCCGAGCAGGCGGTCGAGAGCGCCAGACCCACGTAACCGAGCGGGTAGATGAAGATGAGGTTGCAGACCATGTTGGCAATCATCGACATCACCCCGATCCGCACCGGCGTTTTGGTGTCCTGACGGGCGTAGTAACCGGGCGCCAGCACCTTGATCAGCATCAGGGAGAGCAGACCGGTAGTGGAGGCCAGCAGGCTGGCGCTCGACATGGCCACTTCATGCAGGCCAAATTCGCCGCGCATGAACAGCACTCGCAAAATGGGCTCGCGCATGACCGCAATGCCTATCATGGCGGGCAAGCCGAGCAGCATCACCATCCGCACCCCCCAATCCATGGTGCGGGAGAAGTCGGCCGGATCGGCATCCACATGCTTCTTGGCCAGCGCAGGCAGGATCACGGTACTGATGGCTACCGCAAACAGCCCGAGGGGGAACTCCAGCAGACGATCCGAGTAGTAGAGGTAACTGATGGCACCGGTCGCGAGGAAAGAAGCCAGCATGGTATTGACCAACAGGTTGATCTGGCTGACCGATACCCCGAACAGGGCGGGGATCATCAGGGTGCGGATCTTCACCACCCCAGGGTGATTCCATCCCCACTTGGGCCATACCAGCATGTTGATTTGGCGCAAAAAGGGGTACTGGAACAAAAACTGCACCAAACCGCCCAAAAAGACACCAATCGCCAGCGAGATCTCAGGTTTGTCCATCAGCGGCGCAATCCACCAGGCCGCCGCAATCATGGTGATGTTGAGAAACACCGGCGTGAACGACGAGACCGCAAAGCGGCCGAAGGTGTTGAGAATGGCCCCCGCCATGGCGGTAAAAGTGATAAACCAGAGGTAGGGGAAGGTGATTTTGAGCATCAGACTGGCGAGCTCGAACTTCTCGGCCGCAGGGCCGCCATGCAGCCAGTCCCAGAACCAACCCCAGCCAAACAGAGCTGTCAGCACACCCGACCCCAGCACCCCGAGCAGGGTGACCACAGTCACTATGCCCCCCAGCGTGCCCGCCACTGCGGCCAGCAATTCACGCACCTCCCCCTCGTCGCCATTTTTCTTGTACTCCGTCATCACGGGAACAAAGGCTTGGTTGAAAGCACCTTCGGCGAACAGACGACGCAGAAAGTTGGGAATGCGATTGGCAAAAAAGAAGACGTCGGCGGCCACCCCGGCACCGAGCAGATTGGCGATCACCACATCGCGAACCAAGCCCATTACGCGGGATGCCAGCGTCATTCCGGACACTATCATGCCGGATTTGATCAATTTCTTACTCAAGACGAGGCCTCTGGAACTGTCAGAATGAAAAGAATGCTGCTAGAATCGGCCGACAGTTTAACCGTCTCCCTACTGACACACCACCGGGAGGCGGTGTTTATTTGCACAAATCATTTGACAATATGTGGTTGGAAGGGCATATTTCCGGGCCTTTTCAATACACTCGCTAAGACAGTTTTAGGAGTTTTACCTTGGCTAACATCAAATCTGCTAAGAAGCGCGCTCTTCAGTCAGAAAAACGCCGTCAGCACAACGCCAGCCGTCGTTCCATGACCCGTACCTACCTGAAGAAAGTCATTGCTGCTATCGCCTCTGGCGACAAAGCTGCTGCGACTGCCGCTTTCGCTGTTGCTCAGCCGATCATGGATCGTATGGCGACCAAAGGCCTGATCCACAAGAACAAAGCTGCTCGTCACAAGAGCCGCCTGTCTGCCCAGATCAAAGCTATGGCTTAATCAGCTTCTGCTGATCAAAGCTGAAAAAACCGGCCTTAGTGCCGGTTTTTTATTTATCTGCGCTGCAATAAAGTCGATGCAGCAAGCTGATCATTTCACGCACTTCATGGCTGCGCAGCGAATAGTAGACCGTCTGGGCCTCTTTGCGCGTCGTCACCAGCTCATCCCGCCGCAGCAGCGCCAGATGCTGTGACAAGGCCGACTGACTCAATCCCAATCGCTCGTTGAGCTCCCCCACCGACAGTTCGCGCTCCAGCAACTGGCACAGAATAAACAGTCGCCGTTCGTTAGCCAGCGCCTTGAGCAAGGCCACTGCTTTACTCGCATTGGCTTCCATCTCTTCAAGTTGCATCACATCTCTCCTCTACCACTCATCGCCGATGATACGTGGTGACGGGCCGTTTTAAAACGACAGGGTGGCCGGCTGGATGGCGGAGAAGTTCTCCTGGCCGGAAAAGAGAAAGGTAAAATCGCTCTCGCAGACCCGCTTCACCGCCGGATGCTGGATCATCCGCTCGGCGAAGATGACGTAATACTCCTCCATCAGATCCTGGGTTTCCCCGATCAGCATCACCCCCTCCCCCTCAAGGATCTCCTCCCGATAGATGGTAGGAGCCATGAAGATGCCCTGATTGAAGAAGCCAAACGCCTTCATCAAGGCGGCATCATCAAACTCGCCAAGAATGCTGGGAGAGACACCCTGCTGCTCGAACCACTGGGTCAGCTGACGCCCCATGGCGGTACGACGACCGGGGATCAGCAGCTTGCGCTCTTCCAGACAGGCTGGAAAGGGCTTTTCAGGCAGCGGCGCCTTGCAGAAGAAGCTGACGCCACAGCCGCCCAGCCGTTTGGAGAGCAGCCCCGCATGTTGGCTGGAGTCCACCGGACAGTCGGAGAGGATCATATCGAGCTTGTGCTCGCTCAGCTGCTCCAGCAGCAGTTCGTGGGTCGATTCGAAACAACGCAGATGGATGGAACCATCATTGGGGATGACGGAGAGCAGCACGCGGCTGGCAAGGCGCTTGGAGAGGGCATCGGCGATGCCGACGTCGAACAGGATCTGGCTCTCCTTGCGGTAGTTGACGATATCGAGCATCTCGTAGGAGAGGCTGAACATCTTGTCGGCATAGCGAAACACCAGCTGGCCCAGCTCTGTCGCCTCAAGGGAACGCCCCTTGCGCTTGAGCAGCTTGCCACCGAGGCGCTGCTCCAGCAGCTTAATCTGGCCGGTGACCGTCTGCGGGGTCAAAAAAAGGGCTTCCGCTGCCTGGGTAACGGAGCCCTTCTTTTGAGTCATCCAGAAATAGTAGAGATGGTTGTAGTTAAGGTGTGACATCCGATGGGGTTCCCGCTTGACGCGGACTCCGGTAGCAGCTGAGTTCAACCGCCAGAATGTCATACATGTCGCTGACCGAGTCAACCTTGTTCGCGCCAAACTGCTCCATCAGACTGGCCTTGAGGCGTGCCTTGTCCGGCATCCGGTCAGCGCAATAACGCTTGTTGGAACGCTTGACCATCTCGCCAGCCCGGCTGCTCAGCGCCCGCTCGGAGAAGGTCTCGCCGAAACGAGCCTTAGCCTGCTTGTCCCCCAACATCAGAGCACTCTCCACCACCCCGTTGAGATAGGCCGAACAGCTGGCCGATCCAGCCTCCTGTCGACACTCTTCAAACCCGCCAGCTAATCCCATAGGACTGACCAAGAAGAGCAGTAACCATGCCTGTTTTCTCATAAACCCTCCGCATTCTGGTCCCCATCACTCTTGGGGAGTGACAATCGCAAGGCCAGATAGCCAACCAGCGCTGCAATGCTGGATCCAACGAGGATCCCGAGGCGCGAGTAGCTGCCGTAATCCAGCCCACCATGCTCAAAGGCCAGTGACGCGATAAACATCGACATGGTGAATCCGATACCACAGAGGATGCTGACCGCAAAAATCTGCTTGAAGTTAACCCCGGGCGGCAACTGGGCGATACCCAGTTTGACCGACAGCCAGCTGATGGTAAACACCCCGAGCGGCTTGCCGATAAACAGTCCCAGCATGATGCCCATGGGCACCGGATTCAACAGGGAGAAGAGACCTATCCCCTCAAGGGATACCCCTGCGTTGGCAAAGGCAAACAGCGGCAGGATCAGATAGGCGCTCCAGGGATGTAACGAGTGCTCAAGATGCTTGAGTGGCGACTCATAACGCTTCCCCTTGAGCGGGATCATAAATCCGACCACCACACCGGCCAACGTCGCGTGAACGCCCGACTTGAGTACAGCAACCCAGAGCACCAGACCAACCAGCATGTAGAGGCTGATCCTGTCCTCGCCACGACGGTTCATCCAGAACAGGGTAAAGGTAGCCAGAAGGCCGATCGCCAGCGCCTCAAGCGACAACTGCTGGGTATAGAAGAGTGCGATGATGATGATGACGCCGAGGTCATCCATGATGGCCAGCGCCAGCAGGAATACCTTGAGGCTCACCGGCACCCGCTTGCCGAGCAGCGCCATCACCCCGAGGGCAAAGGCGATGTCGGTCGCAGCCGGGATCGCCCAGCCAGCACGCGCCACTTCGTCCGAATAGTTGAAAAAGGCGTAGATCAAGGCTGGAGCCAGCATGCCGCCCACCGCCGCAATAGCCGGAAAAGTCGCTTGCACCCGAGAGGAGAGCGCCCCCTCCAACATTTCACGCTTCACTTCCAGACCAACCAGCAGGAAGAAAATCGCCATAAAGCCATCGTTGATCCAGAGCAGCAGTGGCTTGTTGATGTCGAGAGCCGCGATGCGCACCTGCACCGGCGTGTCGAGAAACGCCTGATACCCGCCAGCCAGCGCGGTATTGGCTAAAATCATTGCCAGCATGGCAGCCATGATCAGAATAATTCCGGAGGCGGCCTCCAGCTTCAGGAACTTTTTGATTACGTCACTCATGGTTAAATTTTCCACCGTATTGCTTTGGTTTGAGTCTATCCCTTGCAACAACCAATGGAAAATCGTTTCTTGCTGCTCAATACAACGAAAAAACCGAAAGCAAAATAGAACATACCTGCTATAAGCAGGTTTTTCCTCGTCTCTGGCTACCGTCTTATTAATCAATAAAATGAATTTTCAATTATTTAACTGCATAAAAAAGGCGCCCTGAGGCGCCTTGCTATCAGATGGCGACGGGCGCCTTGATGCCGGGATGGGGGTCATAACCCTCGATCTCGAAATCCTCGAACTTGTAGTCGAAGATGGAGTCAGGTTTGCGCTTGATCAGCAGGGTCGGCAGCGGGCGCGGCTCGCGGGAGAGCTGCAGAGCTGTCTGCTCCATGTGGTTGGAGTAGAGATGCACATCACCGCCAGTCCAGACAAAGTCACCCACTTCCAGATTGCACTGCTGGGCCATCATGTGGGTCAGCAGGGCGTAGCTGGCGATGTTGAACGGCAGGCCGAGGAACACATCACAACTGCGCTGGTAGAGCTGGCAGGAGAGCTTGCCGTCCGCCACATAGAACTGGAAGAAGGCGTGGCAGGGAGCCAGCGCCATCTTGTCCAGCTCGCCCACGTTCCAGGCGGAGACGATGATGCGGCGCGAATCCGGGTTGTGCTTGATGTCATCCACCGCCTTCTGGATCTGGTCGATGACAGACCCGTCAGCGGCAGGCCAGGAGCGCCACTGCGCGCCGTAAACCGGCCCCAGATCGCCATTCTCGTCGGCCCACTCATCCCAGATGCTGACGCCATTTTCCTTCAGATAAGCGGTATTGGTATCGCCATTGAGGAACCAGAGCAGCTCGTGAATGATCGAGCGCAGGTGGCACTTCTTGGTGGTCACCAGCGGGAAACCCTCCGCCAGATTGAAGCGCATCTGATGGCCGAACAGGGAGATAGTACCGGTGCCGGTACGGTCAGACTTGACGGTCCCCTCATCGAGGATTTTCTGCATCAGGTCGAGATAAGCTCGCATTATTTCGCCTCCTTCACGGCATTACCGAACAACTGCGGACGCTTGTAGGCGGCCCAGATCATCAGGGCACCGGCGATAATCATCGGGGTGGAGAGGATCTGGCCCATGCTGATCTCCTGGAAATAGAGACCAAGCTGGCTGTCCGGCTGGCGCACAAACTCCACCAGGAAGCGGAACAGGCCGTAGAACAGCAGGAACATGCCGGAGATGGCACCGCGCGGCGGATTCTTGCGCCAGAAGAGATTGAGGATGATGAACAGCACCACCCCTTCCAGTGCGAACTGGTAAAGCTGGGAGGGATGACGCGGCTCGGGGCCGGCCTCCGGGAAGATGATGGCCCAGGGTACATCGGTGACCCGGCCCCACAGCTCGCCGTTGAGGAAGTTGCCGATCCGGCCGACGCCGAGACCGAACGGAATGAGCGGTGCCACAAAGTCGGCCACGGTGAAGAAGTGGCGCTTGGTCTTGTGGGCAAACCAGATCATCGCGGTGATCACCCCGATCAGACCACCGTGGAACGACATACCGCCGGTCCAGATCTTGAACAGGTAGGTGGGATCCGCGAGGAAGAGATCGAAGTTGTAGAACAGCACGTAACCGACACGGCCACCGAGGATCACCCCGAGGAAGCCGTAAAACAGCAGATCCGACACCTCGTTGCGGGTCCAGCCGCTGTTCGGCGCATCGGCGCGACGGCCGGCAAGCCACATGGCAAACGCGAAACCGAACAGGTACATGAGACCATACCAGCGTACCGATAGTGGTCCCAAACTGAATGCTACGGGATCAATCTGCGAGAAAACCCAATATCCATCGTGCTGCATATGCGGCCCCAGTCAAAATAAAAGCCGCATTTTCCGATCATTCGTCAGCAGGGACAAGGCATGATTATCAATCACTCTGTTTCGATTTATGACCGGCTCGCAGCAAACCGCCCAAACCATGCTCCTCCAGATAGCGGGCAAACAGGCCGCGCAGTACGTGGGGGTTGTCATGTTTGAGGCCATCGGCCATCAGTTCGGTCAACTCGCTCAGGGTGGATTGACGCAGCACGTACTTGATCCGGGCGATGTTGTGGGTGTTCATACTGAAGCGGCGATAGCCCATGGCAAGCAGCAACAGTACACCGACCGGATCACCGGCCAGCTCGCCACAGACCGACACCGGCTTCTGGTAGCGGTGGGAAGCATCAACCAGCTGTTGCAGGGCGCGGATCACCGCAGGATGGAAAGCATCATAGATGTTGGCAACCCGGGAATTGTTGCGATCCACCGCCAGCAGGTACTGGGTAAGGTCATTGCTGCCCACAGACCAGAAGTCGATGAGCGGCGCCATCTCCGGCAAAATAAAGAGGGCTGAGGGCACCTCGATCATCACCCCGAGGCTGGGGTAGCGGATCACTGCATCGCGGCTCGCCGCCTCTTCCGACACTTCCCGCCATGCCTGATCCAGCAGACGACGGGAGGCTTTGATTTCGCTGACGCTGCTGATCATCGGCAGCATGATGGCCAGATTGTCCAGCCCTTCACTGGCCCGCAGCATCGCCTTGAGCTGCACCAGAAACAGTTCGGGGTGATCCAGGGTGATCCGGATCCCCCGCCAGCCAAGGAAGGGGTTTTCCTCGACGATGGGGAAATAGGGCAACGGCTTGTCGCCGCCCACATCCAGCGTCCGCATGCAGACCGGCCGGTTGCGGTAGGTCTCCAGAATGCCGCGATAACGGGCTGTCTGCTCCCACTCTGAGGGGAAACTCTCCTGCAGCATAAAGGGGATCTCGGTGCGATAGAGACCGACCCCGTCCGCCAGCTGATTGAGGGAGATCTCGGTATCGGCACTGAGACCGGCGTTGAGCAGCAGGGAGACCTTGGTGCCGTCGGCCGTCTCGGATGGCAAGTTGTCGACACTGCGCACCAAGGTATCGAGCGCCCGCTCTTCGCTCAGCAGCTGACGATACTCGGTCAGAATCACCTGATTGGGTTCGATGAAGAGATCGCCGCTGTAACCATCGACAACCAGCATGCGACCGCCGATGTCGCCGAGGGGCAGATCGACCCCCATGATGGCGGCGACCCCCATGGCGCGGGCCAGAATGGCGGCGTGGGAGTTGGTCCCCCCCTTGAGTGAGACCACCCCGGTCAGATACTCGCGGGGCACTTCCGCCAGAATGGTGGCGGTCACTTCATCGGCAACCAGCACCACCGGCTCGCCGATGGAGATATGTTCCGGTTCATTCTGCACCAGTCGGCTGATCAGCCGCTGGGCAATATCCTTCACGTCGGTGGAGCGCTCCTGCAGGTAGGGATCCTTCATCCCTTTGAACTGCTCGATCAAGCGATCACTGATCAGCTTGACCGCAGATACCGCAGTCCAGTGCTCCTTGCTCACCTTGTTGCGAATGGGCTTGATATAGCCGGGATCGTTCAGCAGATGGAGGTAGATATCGAAAATCGCCACCGAATCCTGGCTGTAGCTCTCGCGAAAACGCAGCGCCAGACTCTCCAGATCGTGGCGCACCTCCTCAACCGCCAGCTCCAGCCGCGCCAGCTGGCTGGCATGGTCTTCATCCTTGCGCGGGGTAATGGACGAGAGCGCCTTGCGGGGCCGCCACACCCAGGCCTTGGCCATGGCGATGCCGCTGGCACCGGCAATACCGCGCAGCGGCTTGCTCCAGTCGGTCTTCTGCAACCACCCCTTGGCCTGCGCCTGGGCGATCCGCGCCGCCAGCTGGGCCGCCAGGGTGACCATGAAGGACTCTTCCCCCTCATCGAAGCGGCGGCTCTCCTTCTGCTGCACCACCAGAATGCCGACCACCTGACGCTGATGCATGATGGGAGCGCCGAGGAAAGAGCGGAACGCCTCTTCGGCCACATCGGGCAGGAATTTGAAACTGGGATGCGCGGGGGCATCAGCCAGGTTGATCAGCTCTTCCCGCTGACCCACCAGACCGACGATGCCCTGCTCGTAAGGCAGGGTCACCTTGCCGACTGCGGACGGGGCCAAGCCGTCAGTAGCCGCCAGGCGATAGCGGCGCACCTCGGGTTCCGAGACATAGACGGAGCAGCAGTCCACTGCCATGGCGTGCCGGGTCTGGCTCACCAATGCTTGCAAGGACTGCTCGAGGGTATTGGCCTCGGCCATGCTCTCGACGATACGTCTCAGTTCCGTTAACAACTAATCTGTGCTCCTTAACGGGCGCGATTGCGCCGCCCATCCTTCTTGTTGACCTGCACTGCCGGCACCGGCATCGCCAGCGGGGCAAACTCTTTCATGACCCGGCGGTAAACCTCCCGCTTGAACGAAACGACCTGACGCACCGGGTACCAGAAGCTGACCCAACGCCAGTCGTCAAATTCGGGATGGCCATGACAGCCGAACTGGATCCGCGACTCCTTGCCCGAATTCAGCTGTAACAAGAACCATTTTTGTTTTTGGCCAATACAGACCGGTGAACTGTCCCAGCGGACAAGACGTTTGGGTAAACGGTACTTTAGCCAGTTACGACTGGTGGCCATGATGGTCACATCTTCGGGCTTGAGGCCAATCTCCTCATACAGCTCTCGATACATGGCCTGCTCTGGCGTTTCACCATCATCAACCCCCCCCTGCGGAAACTGCCAGGAGTGCTGCCCATAGCGTTTAGCCCACAACACTTGTCCTTCACGGTTACAGATCACGATACCGACATTGGGACGAAATCCGTCGCCATCAATCACGTGATCACCTTATAAAGGCTGAATCTATAAGGAGATTGTTCCACATTCACTCCGTGGCAGCAAACAAGGAGTGAATCCCCTGTTTCATGAATAACTTTCGATTTCAAACATACTTATAAACAAATCCAAGGATCCGCGCCTCCAAGTTGCCCACCCAGGCTGTGCATAAAGCTGTTAGCAAACGGGTATATACAGTACTTTTTCAATAGTAGTGAAAAGAAGACATTCATGTCACCACACGACACACAATATAAAAATCACTTTATATACAATAACTTAAATGCATAATACTGGATCTGGATCCATGCTCTTCCGGTAGCGTGCTCCCTGAGACTGATTGTGAACAAGTTCAACTGGTCAAAGATCCACCCAGGACAGATTATCCACAAGCACGGCACATTATCTACCCTGCTTGCTCGGCAAAAATGGGGGAGGATTCACAATTTTTTGTAACATATCGGCCATACCTTCCACTTTCATCCACTTATCCAAGATTTCTGTGGATAACTGTGTGTAACATCGCGAGCAAACCCTTGGACAACTATTTCAAGCTCAAGCACCGCTAGGAACCGTGCTCGATAAAACATACAAAAACCTTTAAAATCATGATGATGCACACATAACACTCAACTTATCCATGTTTGATCTTATCCACTCAGGATCGGTTATAAAAACAACGATCCTTCTCGGGATCCTCCCCTGTTAGAATATGGCGAGCAAGATGGAGCCAACTATGCCAAGCAATCCCCAATCCGAGCAGGAGTTATTAAGCCGCGCCAATGCCATGGCCGGTTTCACCCTGGCGCAGATAGCCGCCGAGGCCGGCGTCGTGGTGCCCAAAGATCTGCGCCGTGACAAGGGGTGGGTTGGCCAGTTGATCGAGTTGCAACTGGGGGCCAGCGCGGGGAGCAAGCCGGAACAAGACTTCCCAGAGCTGGGGATCGAACTCAAGACGATCCCCGTGGATCCTCAAGGCAAACCGCTGGAAACCACCTTCGTCTGCGTCGCCCCGCTAATCGGCGTCAGCGGCCAGCGCTGGGAAGAGTCAAACGTGCGCAACAAGCTCTCCCGGGTGCTCTGGATCCCGGTGGAAGGCAGTCGGGAGATCCCGGTTGGCGAGCGACGGGTCGGGATGCCGCTGATGTGGAGCCCGAATGAAGAGGAAGATCGGCTGCTGCGTCAGGACTGGGAGGAGCTGATGGATATGATAGTGCTGGGAGAGGTGGAGCAGATCAGCGCGCGCCACGGCCAGGTGATGCAACTGCGCCCCAAGGCAGCCAACAACAAAGCGCTGACTCGCGCCATCGGCCGCGATGGTCAACCCATCATGACGCTGCCCCGCGGCTTTTATCTCAAGATCGACTTCACCCACAGTCTGCTGCAACGCTATTTTGCCTTGCCGACTTGATCTACCTTATCAACATCTTTGTCATATGGTGGTATAAAAATAGACAGGAGCCATTTTTAACTCACAGACAAGGAGGCGTCATGCCGCTTACCAAGCAGTTTCTCAAGTCCAAACCCGAGGTCAAGGTGACCTTCGCCGTAGAGAAGGAGGCCGCAGCAGGGGCAGAACAGGTGATGCTGATCGGCGAGTTCACCCAGTGGCAACCGGTCGAGCTGAAACGCATGAAGAGCGGTGAGTTCAAGGCCACCCTCAATCTGCCGACCGACGGGCCGGAGAGTTTCGAGTATTGCTACCAGTTCATCACTCCTGAGGGAGAGACCCTCTACGAGAATGACTGGCAAGCCGATGCCTACGTACCCAGCCCCTACGGCCGCGACAACTCGGTGGTACGAGTCAGCCAGTAAGCAGTGACCGAATTCCGGATACAAAAAAGGCTCGCCATTGGCGAGCCTTTTCACTACCTGTCGAGCTTTTAGCCGACATACCGACACCAATTCGAATCGAATTAGTTGAGCTTCTCTTTGATACGAGCAGCTTTACCGGACAGGTTGCGCAGGTAGTACAGTTTGGCACGGCGAACATCACCACGACGCTTCAGTTCTACACTGTGGATCAGCGGAGAGTGAGTCTGGAATACACGCTCAACACCTTCGCCGTTGGAGATCTTGCGAACGGTGAAAGCAGAGTGCAGACCGCGGTTACGCTTGGCAATAACGATGCCTTCGAAAGCCTGCAGACGCTCTTTACCACCTTCTTTAACACGAACTTGAACACGTACGGTGTCGCCCTGGGCAAAAGCCGGGATGTCGGTACGCATTTGCTCTTGTTCAAGCTGCTGAATAATCTTGCTCATTGTCTTTCCTTACCTAGGATAAACTGAAAACTCTACTTAACGCTGTCACGCACTTCGCGGACATACTCGGCAAGAAGTGATTCTTGCTCGTCAGTCAGAGCTAGGTTGTTAATAAGTTCCGGCCTTCTTTGCCAGGTTCGTCCGAGAGATTGCTTGAGACGCCAGCGCCGAATCACTTCGTGATTGCCGCTTGTCAGCGCCTCGGGCACCGCCAATCCATCCAACACCTCCGGCCGAGTGTAGTGGGGATGATCCAGCAAGCCATCCGTAAAGGAGTCCTGCTCAGCACTGGCCTGATCACCCAAGACTCCTGGAACCAGACGCGAAACCGCATCGATCAGGGTCATGGCAGGCAACTCGCCACCACTTAACACGTAATCCCCGATAGACCACTCTTCGTCGACTTCGGTTTGTATCACGCGTTCATCGATACCTTCGTATCGACCGGCTACCAGAATCAGTTTCTGATTCGTCGCCAACTCGGTTACGCCCGCTTGAGTCAGCTTGCGTCCCTGAGGGGAGAGATAGATGACTTTCGCCCCGTCTCCCGCCGCTTGCTTGGCTGCATGAATCGCGTCACGCAGCGGCTGAACCATCATTAACATGCCGGGCCCACCACCATAAGGACGATCATCGACCGTACGGTGTTTGTCGTGGGTAAAGTCCCGGGGGGTCCAGCACTCAATCTGCAGCAGGCCACTCTTGACGGCCCGACCCGTTACCCCGTGCTCGGTAATGGCTCGGAACATTTCAGGGAAGAGGCTAATAACCCCAATCCACATAAGAAACCTCCGGCACCCGTGTTAGCGCGGGAAACTAGAAACCAGGATCCCAATCAACTTCGATTGTTCGAGCAGTCAGATCAATATTCTTGATCACCTGCTCTTCCAGGAACGGAATCAACCGCTCCTTTGCACCAAAGGCATCTTTTACATTGGCCTCAACCACCAACACATCGTTGGAGCCGGTTTCCATCAATTCGGTCACCTTGCCTAGGTCATATCCCTTGGTGGTCACTACCGAGCAACCAATCAGGTCACGCCAGTAGAACTCGCCCTCAGGCAACGCAGGCAATAGATCAGCGGGTACGCCGATCTCGACATTGGTCAATGCCAGGGCATCTTCGCGCACATCGATACCATCGAGTTTGCAGATCAGACCCTTGTTGTGACGTTTCCAGGATGAAACCCGAATTTCACGCCACGCCCCGTTCTGATTAATCAGCCAAGGGTTGTAATCGAAAATCGCTTCGGCAACATCGGTGAAGGAGTTCACTTTAAGCCAGCCCTTGATGCCGTAAACGGTCCCCAGGGTGCCCAGAACTACAGGTTTTTCCACCTTAACTCCTTACCGTTTGGCTGATTAAGCAGCTTTGGCAGCGTCTTTGATCAGCTTGGCAACGCGCTCAGAAACAGCGGCACCAGTAGCAACCCAATGCTCGATACGAGCCAGGTCCAGGTTCAGCTTTTCAGCCTGACCAGAAGCAACCGGGTTGAAGAAACCAACGCGCTCGATGAAACGACCGTCGCGGGCGTTACGGCTGTCAGCAACTACTACCTGGTAGAACGGACGCTTTTTCGCGCCACCACGTTGTAAACGAATGGTTACCATATCGTCCTCATTAACATCTAATGAACAAGGCCCGCAAACACGCGGACCCTAGCTTAAAATAAGCCGCATAATTCTACTTGGATTCGTAATAATTGCAACCAAGCCAGCCATTTTTTGCGCAGGGCTGCAATGAAAAGGGCCTGCAACTCGCAGACCCTCGCTCAATACCTAACTCCGGATAATCAGAACGGACCGCGACCGCCACCAAATCCCGGTGGCAGCATGTTCTTCATCTGGCTCATCATTTTGCGCATGCCGCCCTTGCCGGACATCTTCTTCATCATGCGCTGCATCTCTGTGAACTGCTTGAGCAGCTTGTTCACGTCCTGCACCTGCATGCCGGAACCTGCAGCGATGCGACGCTTGCGAGAGCCCTTGATGAGGTCGGGATGGGCACGCTCTTTCGGCGTCATGGAGCTGATGATGGCCTCCATCCGCACGGTGAGTTTGTCATCCATCTGATCCTTGATGTTGTCCGGCAGGCCGGACATGCCCGGCAGCTTGTCGAGCATACCCATCATGCCGCCCATGTTGCGCATCTGGGCCAACTGCTCGCGGAAGTCCTCGAGATCGAAGCCTTTACCGCTCTTGACCTTGCTGGCCAGCTTGGCAGCTTTCTCTTTATCGACGTTACGCTCCACCTCTTCGATCAGAGAGAGCACATCGCCCATACCGAGGATGCGGGAGGCGAGACGATCCGGGTGGAACGGCTCCAGCGCATCGGTCTTCTCACCCATACCGATAAACTTGACCGGTTTACCGGTGATGTGGCGCACCGACAGGGCGGCACCACCGCGGGCATCGCCGTCCGCCTTGGTGAGGATCACGCCGGTAAGGGGCAGCGCTTCGTTGAACGCCTTGGCGGTGTTGGCGGCATCCTGACCTGTCATGGCATCCACCACGAACAGGGTCTCGACAGGCTTGATGGTGGCGTGCAGATCCTGGATCTCGGCCATCATTTCGCTATCAACATGCAGACGGCCGGCGGTATCGACGATCACCACGTCATAGAATTTCTTGCGCGCCTGATCGATAGCGGCAGTCGCGATGGCAACCGGCTTCTGGCTTGCATCGCTCGGGAAGAAGTCGACGCCGATGTCACCCGCCAGGGTCTCCAGCTGTTTGATCGCCGCAGGGCGATAGACGTCGGCACTGACCACCAACACCTTCTTCTTGTTGCGCTCTTTGAGCAGTTTGGCCAGTTTGCCGACCGTGGTGGTCTTACCGGCCCCCTGCAAACCGGCCATCAGGATAATGGCGGGCGGCTGGGCAGCCAGATTGAGCTGTTCATTGGCCTCCCCCATCACGGTGACCAGCTCGCCGTGCACTATCTTGATGAATGCCTGACCCGGGCTCAGGGATTTGGCCACTTCCTGCCCGACGGCACGCTCCTTGACGCGCGCCACGAAATCACGCACGACCGGCAGGGCGACGTCCGCCTCAAGCAGCGCCATGCGGACTTCGCGCAGGGTCTCTTTGATGTTCTCTTCGGTCAGCCGACCACGGCCACTGACATTGCGCAAGGTGCGCGAGAGTCTTTCAGTCAAATTCTCAAACATGACGCATTCCGGTTCTTGGCGTAATAAATGGGGGGCATTATAACCCAGAGCAGCCGCGAGGACGATTATTCACCGCACCGTCGCTCATCTATGCTTCGTCCCTATATATGGGCGGATCGGCCATTGCACAACTGGCGAGCACATCTTGTGCAAGGTATACTGCTCCTCTTATATCCCTAAATGCTTGTGTAACAACGACCTGGTTATGATCGTGATCTCTGTTCTGGCCCTGGCGTTTTATCTGCTGGCCATCATCGCCTCACTGCACCTGCTGCTCAATGCCAAACAAGTCGGGTACACCCCCCTGTTCGCTTGCGTGGGACTGGCACTGGTAGCCCATGGTGCATCTGTTGCCAGCGAAGTAATGGTGACCCATTCCGGTCAAAACCTGAGCATGCTCAACGTCGCCTCGCTGGTGAGCCTGATCATCAGTTGCTTCATGACCTGCGTCACCCGTCGCTTCAACGGCTGGATCCTGCTGCCGGTAGTCTATAGCTTCTCGGCCCTGTTGCTGGCTGCCAGCGCCTTGATCCCGGGTCGCTACATAACCCATCTGGAGGCCCATCCCCAGCTGTTGCTGCACATCGGCCTCGCCCTGATGGCCTACTCGGTATTGATGATCGCCTGTCTGTTTGCGCTGCAGCTCGCCTGTCTGGACAAGCAACTAAAATCTCGAAAAATCAGCAACCTGCCAGCCATGCCGCCACTGATGACAGTGGAGAAACGGCTGTTCCAGTTGATCTCTGCGGGAGTGCTGCTGCTGACACTCTCCATCGCCTCCGGCCTCTTCTTCCTCGAAGATATGTTCGCCCAGGGCAAGTCTCACAAGGCAGTGCTCTCCATCCTGGCATGGTGTGTCTACGTGTTGCTGCTGTGGGGTCATCACACCTATGGCTGGCGCGGCCGTAAAGTCATCACACTCAGTCTGATTGGCAGCTTCATCCTGACTCTTGCCTACTTTGGCAGCCGCTTCGTCAAAGAAGTGCTGTTGAGCTGACACCTATACTCTTTTAGCCATACCATCCAACAGGAGCCCTTTTTGGACAGCATCTCAACGAGTACATTACTGATTGTTCTCGTTATCTTGATCCTTCTTTCCGCCTTTTTCTCCAGTGCCGAAACCGGCCTGATGTCCATCAACCGCTACAAACTGCGGCATCTGGCACAGACCAAACACAAAGCCGCACGTCGCGTCGAGCAACTGCTCGCCCGCCCCGATCGCCTGCTGGGACTGATCCTGATCGGCAACAATCTGGTCAATATCCTCGCCTCCGCCATCGCCACCATCGTCTGTATCCGGCTGTTTGGTGATCTCGGGGTCGCCATCGCCACCTTCGGCCTGACTCTGGTGGTGCTGGTATTCGGTGAAGTGACGCCAAAGACCCTGGCAGCCATGTTTCCGGAGAAGATCGCCTATCCCGCCTCCTGGATCCTCAAGGGGCTGATGGTGCCGCTCTCGCCGCTGGTCTGGCTGATCAACGGCATCACCAGCGGCCTGCTCAAGATGCTGAAGATCAATCCCAACAAGGATGACTCCCTCAACACCGAGGAGCTGCGCACCATAGTCAATGAGGCGGGTAACCTGATCCCCCAACGTCATCAGGAGATGCTGCTGAGCATTCTGGATCTCGACAAGATGCTGGTCGAGGACATCATGGTGCCACGCAGCGATATCTACGCCATCGACATCAACGATGACTGGAAGAGCATCCAGCGCCAGCTGGCCCACTGCGCTCACACCAAGATCCTCCTCTATCGCGACAATATCGACGACGTTGTCGGCTTTTTGCACGCGCGCGATGCCCTGCGGCTGGTAGCCAGGGATCAGTTCAACAAATCGAGCCTGTTGCGGGAAGTGGACGAGATCTACTTCATTCCGGAAGGAACGCCGCTCAACGTGCAGCTGGCCAAATTCCAGCGCAACAAGGAGCGAATTGGCTTGATCGTCGACGAATACGGCGATATTCAGGGGCTAATCACTCTGGACGATATTCTGGAAGAGATCGTCGGCGACTTCACCACCTCCATGACGCCAGCGCCGAGCGACGAGATCCATCCCCAGTCAGATGGTTCTTATCTGGTCGAAGGCTCAGCCAATATTCGTGAGCTGAACAAGGAGATGAACTGGCATCTGCCCATCGATGGCCCGCGTACCCTCAACGGCCTGATCCTCGAATATCTGGAGGAGATCCCCCAGCCCAACATCGGGATCCGGCTGGCCGGTTATCCTATCGAGATCCTCGATGTGGAGAACAACATGGTCAAGATGGCGCGGATTATGCCGGCATCGTACCGGGCGGAATCGGATTCGCAAGATTGAAAAAGGGCTGCCAGTGGCAGCCCTTTTCTATTGCTCATCGTCATTGCTCATCTTCATCATCCGGCTCCAGCACCAGCGTCGGGATCAACTCGCCGAAGACCCGTTGCAGCTCGTCACGGTTGGCCAGCAGGTCTTGCAGCGTATAGCTGTCCATCACCGCCAGAAACGCATCCATCGCCTCTTTCAGCGCACTCTTGAGCAGACAGACAGAGACGATGTGGCAAGCGGGCGAGCCGCAGTCAATGCCGTCCAGATTGCCTTCCAGCGCCCTGATCACCTGCCCGATATTGATGGTGGCGGGATCGCAAGCCATGCGAATACCGCCATTCTTGCCCCGCTGGGATTGCAGATAGCCCAGCTTCACCAGCTGATTGACCACCTTCACCATGTGGTTGCGGGAAACGCCATACAGGGCCGATACCTTGGCAACGCTCGACAACTCCCCTTCCGGCAGGGTGGCAAGATAGAGCAGGGCTCTCAATCCAAAATCTGTATAACTGGTTAGTCTCATAAAACCTGATTAGCGCGATGCGAAAAGTGGAGTATTGATTCAAATCAAATAAACATCTAGGATGACACTTATTAAATGGCATTTTATATGTTCAATTAGAACGAGGCCCCTATGCTAGATCAAACCACCGTTGCCGTCATCAAAAGCACCATTCCGCTGCTCGAATCGGCAGGCCCTGCCCTCACCCAGCACTTCTATCAGCGGATGTTCAGCCATAACCCGGAGCTGAAAGATATCTTCAACCTGGCCCACCAACGCAGTGGCGGCCAGCCGCTGGCCCTGTTCAATGCAGTCGCCGCGTATGCCAAGAATATCGACAATCTGGGAGCACTCGCCGGTGCGGTCGAGCGGATTGCGCACAAACATACCGGATTCCTGATCCAGCCGGAACAATATCACATTGTAGGTAGTCATCTCTTGGCCACGCTCAAAGAATTGGGCGGAAGTACGGTCACCGACGAGGTGCTGGAGGCATGGGGCAAGGCGTATGGCGTGCTGGCCGACATCTTCATCGGCCGAGAGCAGGAGATCTATCAGGAGAAGGCCAATCAGGATGGCGGCTGGCAAGGTACCCGCACCTTCATCATCAAGGAGAAGCGAGCCGAGAGCGACCTCATCACCTCCTTCCTGCTGGCGCCGGAAGATGGCAAGCCGGTACTGACCTTCAAACCGGGCCAATATCTCAGCATCAAGCTGGTTCACCCCGAGCTGGAATATCAGGAGATCCGCCAATACTCCCTCTCCGATGCCCCCAACGGCCAGGATTACCGCATCAGCGTCAAGCGTGAGCCGCAGGGTCAGGTCTCCAACCTGCTGCACGATCACCTGCAGGCGGGTGACAAGATCGAGGTGATGCCCCCTACCGGCGATTTCTACCTGAAAGCCGACAGCCAGACCCCGGTGGTACTGCTCTCAGCCGGTGTCGGCGTGACGCCTATGATGAGCATGCTCAACCAGCTGCTGGAAAGTGCTCATCAGGCCGAGATCACCTGGCTACACGCCTGCGAACAGGGCGCTGTACACGCCTTCCGGGAGGATATTCAGCAAAAATCCCGCCAGCATCCCAACTTGCTGAGCCGGGTCTGGTATCGGGAGCCGGAGGCCAGCGATGTACAGGGTGAAGATTACAACCTGGCCGGCACCATGGATCTGACTGCCGTGAAGGATCGCATCACGCCAGAGGCCCACTACTACTTCTGTGGCCCTGTCGGCTTCATGCAAGAGATCAAGCGGCAGCTGCTGGCTGCTGGGGTACCAACGGGGCAGCTCCATTACGAAGTTTTTGGCCCCCACCAAGATCTCTAAAGCGCGGGCAGCCATATAACAGAGGGAGGTTCCGGCCTGTCATGGCACGGCGGCTGGAACCGGACCCACAGGTGCAGATCTGTGGGTCATTTTTTTGGATCAGTGCATCGCCTTGGCGCGGGCCACCACGTTGGCCGGCATCCTGTTGCCAAGACGGTTGAGCAGACTCGCCGCCTTCTGGTGCAGCGCCTTGTCACCTATGACGGAGCCATGGAGCCAGCGATAGGCGTCCTCATAATCGAGCGGACTGCCCATCCCCTGCAACAGCATCTCGACCCACTCGATGCGAGCCCGCAGAAAACCGAGGCTGGCCGCCTCGCGCATCAGGGTCTCGGCTCGCACCAAATCCTTCTGCACCAAAGTTCCTTTCCAGTAGTAGCGACCCAGTTGCTCGAGCGCCGGCGCCAACCCCTGATTGGCCGCCTCCCACATATATTGCACCCCGAGCTCGGCATTGGATTTGGTGCAGACACCCCACGCCAGCATATCCCCCCAGAGGAATTGATAGGCCGGGATCTTCATCACCGAGGCGCGCGCTTCGATATCCTGAGTCAGCTGACAGCGATCCTGCTTCACCTGAGTGAGGTGGCGCCCCTGCTCAATCCAGTTGAGCAGCTCGTCCTGACGATAGAGCGGCACCGCCTGCAACTCGCCTGCGGCCAGAGGTGCGGGAGGCGCAACCACAGCAGCAGGTTCCGCCGGTTTTGGCAGCGGCGCGTCCCCCTCGCCACTGCTGGCAACGGGCGTGACCGGCTCGGCCGGAAGCAAGACGGGGACGGCCTCAGAGGGCGCTGGCGTAGCAGCAGAGACAGGCGCCGTTGCCACCGCAGCACTGCTTGTGGTCGGTACCGATGCAGTTGCTGCAGGCGCATCGCTCGATACGGCAGCCGATACCGCCTCGGCACCATAGAGGGGCGCGGTGAATGCACCGACAAGAACGAGAAGGGTAAGGGGTTTCATCATAAGGATCTCCTGCTGCACTCTGTTATCGGCACCAACCCCCATCCCCTTAGCCTGCCGGGCGGATCTCATCAATACAAAAGGGAGCCGAAGCTCCCTTGTTGGCACGGTTGACCCGCTTACTTGACGAAATCGACACCCAGCTGGATATCGGCTTTCAGGGTAGCCAGCATGCCTTCCATCGCTTCCTGCTCGAAGGCGCTCAGCTTACCGTAATCCAGTACGGTTTCGACGCCATTCTTGCCCAGCAGTACCGGCTGCGCGAAGAAGGTGGCGTGCTCGCCGTTGCCTTCAACGTAGGCGCACTCAACAACGTTGGCTTCGCCCTGCAGACCCTTGATGAGGGAGAGACCGAAACGGCAAGCCGCCTGACCCATGGAGAGGGTCGCAGAACCGCCACCGGCCTTGGCTTCAACCACTTCGGTACCGGCATTCTGGATGCGCTTGGTCATGGCAGCCACTTCTTCAGCAGTGAAGGAGGCACCTGCAATCTGGGAGAGCAGCGGCAGAATGGTGACGCCACTGTGACCACCGATCACATTGACGCGAACCTTGTCGATGTTCAGCTCTTTGGCAGCGGCCACGAAGGTCTCGGCGCGGATCACGTCCAAAGTGGTGACACCGAACAGACGACGCTTGTCATAGACACCGGCTTTCTTCAGCACTTCGGCGGCGATAGCCACAGTGGTGTTGACCGGGTTGGTGATGATGCCGATCAGTGCTTTCGGGCAAGTGGCCGCGCACTTCTCGACCAGATTCTTGACGATACCGGCGTTGATATTGAACAGGTCGGAGCGATCCATCCCCGGCTTGCGTGCCACACCGGCGGAGATCAGCACCACATCGGCCCCAACCAGCGCAGGAGTCGGATCTTCACCGCAGAAGCCCTTGATGGCGACGTCGGTAGGAATATGACTGAGGTCAACGGCCACACCCGGAGTAACCGGGGCGATGTCATACAGGCTAAGCTCGGAGCCAGCCGGCAGACGGTTTTTCAACAGCAGAGCGAGGGCTTGACCGATGCCACCAGCGGCACCCAGAACGGCAACTTTCATGATCAACTCCATGTTTAAGCGTAGGTTTAAGGTTGTTTGTTGTTGTGCGCCCAACCTTAATGGATCCCCCCATAAAAAACAATCTGATAACAGTTGCAGTCACGGGTTCTGTGAGCCACGAAACATGCGGGAGCAAAAATTGGAGGGAAATACAAAAAATTGGAGGAGAAGCACAGTTTTTCTGCACTTCTCCTTACCATAAAGAGGTAGATTTGAAGGTCTCAGGATTGGAATGCCAGCGCCCGTTTTTCACACCAGCGAAAACCAATTGTTAACAATCCGTTCATCGCCAGATAAAGCCCGCCTGCCACCCCGAACACCGCCAGGGTATCGTAGGTCTGGGCGTTCAACCCCTGCGCCAGCCCCATGATGTCCATGATGGTGATGGTACTGGCGAGGGAGCTCCCCTTAAGCACCAGAATCACCTCGTTGGAATAGGCAGGCACCAGATGACGGGCGGCATGGCGCACCTTCATCCACAAGGTCTGGCGGCCGTTAAAGCCAAGCGCACGACACGCCTCTACTTCACCGGCCGGGATGGCATCAAGCGCCCCCTTGAACAACCGGGTGGAGTAGGCCGCGGTGTTGAGACCCAGCGCCAGCACGGCGCAGAACCAGGGCTGCTTGAGCAGCGGCCAGAGCGGGCTGGCTTTCAGCCACTCGAACTGGCCCGGCCCGTAGTAAATCAGGAAGATCTGAATGAGCAGCGGCGTACCGGTAAAGAGCAGCACCCACAGCTGCACCAGCTGGGTCGCCACCGGCAGGCGCAGCTCCAGCACCCAGGTCATCAGGGCCGCCAGCACAATCCCCAGCAGCAGGCTGAACAGGGTCAGCTCCAGCGTGGTGACCAGACCGCCCAGCAACGTAACGAGATACTCTTGCATCAGTCAGCCTCCGTAGCGGCGGGTGTAGCGGGCAGCCAGCCCGAGGCCATATTCACTCACCAGACTGATGGCCAGATAGATGAGGGCCGCGGCGGCATACCAGGTGAAAGGCTCATAGGTACTGGCCGAGGCCATCTGTGCCTGACGCATCATCTCGTTCACCCCGATAAGCGACACCAACGCGGTATCTTTCAGCAACACCAGCCACTGGTTGCCGAGGCCCGGCAAGGCGTGGCGCCACGCCTGCGGCAACACGATGCGAAAGAAGATGTGGCTCTTGCTCAACCCCAACGCCAGCGCCGCCAGCCGTTGACCTGAAGGCACCGCATTGAGCGCCGCCCGCAGGGTCTGGGTCGCATAGCTGGCGAACAGCAGGGAGAGCGCCAGCACGCCACAGGCGAACGGGCTGAACTCCACATACTCGCCAGTGATGAGGAACAACACCTGGGTCGAGCCGAAGTAGATGAACAGCACCACCAGCAACTCGGGCAGGCCACGGATCAGCGTGGTCAGGGTGGCCACCGGCCACACCAATGCACGCTGCTTGCTGAGCTCGGCGGCACTGAACGCCAGTGCCAATACCATGCCCCCGACCAGTGATGCCAAGGCCAGCCCGAGGGTCATCCAGGCTGCATCCAACAACAGGCTCAACATGGCTTACTGCGCGAAGTATTTGTCGAAGATTTTCTGATAGGTGCCGTTGGCCTTGATTTCGGCCAGCCCCTTGTTCAGCTGGGTCAGCAGCTCCTGATTGCCCTTGGCGACCGCGATGCCAAAGCCGGTACCGAAGTACTTGGCATCGGTCACCGGCGCACCCACCACCGCATACTCCTTGTGCTGCTTCAGCCAGTCGGCAGCAACGGCGGTATCGGCAAAGACACCGTCGGTACGGCCATTCATCATGTCGAGGAAGGCGCTCTGGTAGCTGGCGTACGGCACGGTCAGCAGGCCCTTGCTCACCCAGTTATCCACCAGATAGGACTGGTGAGAGGTACCGTTCTGCACGCCGACTGTCTTGTCGACCATCTCTTCCGGCCCCTTGAAGGCCCCTTTCTTGGCGACGAATACTGCCGAGTTCTCGTAATAGATGTCGGAGAAATCGACCTGAGCGGAGCGCTCCGGGGTCACGTCCATGGCGGCGATGGCAGCATCGTAGCGACGGAATTTGAGGCTGGGGATCAGGCTGTCAAAGGCCTGGTTATGGAAGCTGCACTCCAGCTTGGCCTGCTCGCAGATGGCGCGCGCCAGATCGATGTCAAAACCCTGAAACTCGTTCTTGTCATCCAGGTATTCGAACGGCGCGTAGGTGGCCTCGGTGGCGAACTTGATCTCTTTGGCCATGACGGAGGTACTCAACAGGCCCATGGCAGCAACCAACAACAGACTCTTTTTCATGACAGCTTCCTTATCGATTCAATATCAATGCATCAAGAATTCGGCAAACCGGCTGGTTTGCGGGGATTGGAAAATGGCAGCGGTGCCGGATTCGATGATCCGCCCCTTCTCCAGATAAATCACCTGACTGGCCACCTTGCGGGCAAAGTCGACCTCGTGGGTCACCACAACCTGGGTAATGCCGGTCTGGCTCAGGTTACGGATGATCTCGGCCACCTCCTTGGTGATCTCGGGATCGAGGGCAGCAGTCGGCTCGTCAAACAGCAGCACTTCCGGGTCCATCATCAGGGTACGGGCAATGGCCACCCGCTGCTGCTGGCCGCCAGAGAGACGGGCAGGCCAGGCATCGCGCTTGTCGGCCAGTTGCAGCTGGGCCAGCAGGTAGGCCCCCTTCTCGATGGCGGCCTCCTTGCTCATGCCGAGCACCTTGACCGGCGCTTCAATCAGATTCTCCATCACAGTGAGATGTGGCCAGAGATTGTACTGCTGGAACACCATCCCCACCTTGCGACGCAGCAGTTGGGACTGGCGGTTGAATTCGGCAGCAGAGAGGGAGTTCGGGAAAGAAAATTCACTTTCACCAATCCGCAGAACACCCGCATCCGGGGTATCCAGCAGGTTCATCATCCGTAGCAGGGAACTCTTGCCAGCACCGCTCGGGCCCAGCAACACCAAGGTTTCACCGGGGGATGTCCGAAAGCTGACCTGTTGCAGAACCGGCACCTTGTGCCAGGACTTCTCGATACCTATTAATTCAATACCCATACAGCCCAATTGAATAAGTTTTCAAAATTTCATCCCGATTCTATCCCTAATAAAGGTTGATGCAAGCCATTTTTGAATCAATATGCAGAACAAGCGCCGCTTCCTTGCAAAAAACGGCATATGAATGCAAAATGGCCCCGCTGTTCGTATCTGCCGCCTGTATCGCACAGGCCGCCACACCTCCTCATTCGTGAGACCAAGATGAAACACAACGACAAGCAAGAAAAACTGGCCAAGGCCTTTAAAGCCTTGCTGAAAGAAGAGCGCTTTGGCTCCCAGGCAGAAATCGTCACCGCCCTGCAAGAGCTGGGCTTCGAGAACATCAACCAGTCCAAGGTATCGCGCATGCTGAGCCGCTTCGGCGCCGTTCGCACTCGCAATGCCAAGATGGAGATGGTCTACTGCCTGCCGGTGGAACTGGGCGTGCCCACCACCTCCAGCCCGCTCAAGAATCTGGTACTGGACGTCGATCACAACGGCGCACTGGTGGTGATCCACACCAGCCCGGGCGCAGCCCAGCTGATCGCCCGCCTGCTCGACTCCCTCGGCAAGGCAGAGGGGATCCTCGGTACCATCGCCGGTGATGACACCATCTTCATCACCCCGACCAGCGACACCGATATCGAAGAGCTCTACCTCTCCGCCCTCGAGCTGTTCGAACAGACGCCGTAATGGCCGCTACCGCGTCATAGCGGTCAAGCCAGAACGAAAAATCCCGGCCAAGGCCGGGATTTTTGTTTTCTGCAGCTTCGTCAGGCGGGCTTATTTACCCTGCTCCATCAAAAAACCTTCAGATGGGGCGAAGAAAGCCGCGCCGGTCACTGCCTTGGTGAAACGCAGCAGGTGGTCGAAGTGGCTGCCCTCCCCCTTGTACATGCTGGCCAGCATGGCGTTGAAGTGCTGCGGTGTGCGGCAGCAGGAGATGAAGTAGAGTCCCTGCTCGGTCATGGTGCCCCAGGGCATGCTCTGGCGCAGGATCTCCATGGACTCCCCTTTCGGGGTTTTGAGGTTGACCCGCTTGATGTGGGCTGTCAGCGGCTTGGCGGCAGATTCATACTCGATATTGTCGGGCTTGGTGCGACCGATAATGTCTTCCTGCTCTTTCTGCGCCAGCTTCTCCCAGTCGCTCATGGCGTGGACCCAGCGCTGGACGTGAATATAGGAGCCACCGGCAAACTCGCCATCGGCCAGCAACGCCACTTCGGCACGGTGTTCATCCTGCGGGTTCTCGGTGCCATCAACGAAACCGGTCAGGTCACGGAAATCCAGGTTGCGGAAACCGCGCACCTCTTCGGCCAGCTCTACCAGTCCGGCCAGCAATGCCATCACACGGTGACCGGCGTGGTGCAGCACATCCACCCGATCGGCGCGCAGCTGAATAAAGAGATCAAACGGGGTGTTGGGGGCATCCTGACCGTTGGCGGATTGCGCCATAAAGCCGCGTAACTGGGGCGGACGGGCGGCAGGGTAGAGACCATCCCAGGCATCGGCGCCAACGGCAACCAGACCGCTGAACCCGGCATCAGGGAAATCGGCGGCAACCGCCTGCCACAGGGCGGGCAGTTTGGCCAGACGGCCGACCAGTTCGGCGGCGTCGCCGGTGCGATTGAACATCAGATAGAGGGCGTGCAGATTCGGCTCTGCGCAGATCCCGGCTTGGGCTTTCATATATCTCTCCCCTGAGTAGGCGTTAGCGTTACGGGCTATTTGCGTTGCGCGATTATAAACCAGAGTGGATCCAGTTCTTTGATTTCACGACGATATCACGCGTTCAGGGCAAAGGGTCAAACAACACCAGCCCATGGGGAGCGACCTTGATCCGTGCCCGCATCCCATCAAGGGGCTCACCAATGCTCGCCTCCAGCTGCAGATCGCCACACTCGAACAGCACCCGGCAGTGGTGGCCGAGGAACTGCTGCTCCACCACCTTGAGCTCGCCATCTGCGGCGCTCTCCAGCAGCAGTTGCTGGGGGCGGAGCATCAGCTGCAACTGCTCACCCACTGCGCGGCCATGAGGCTCACTGCCACAGATGACCCCGAGCGCCGTCTGTACGCAGTAGCTGTCCACTACCTCGGCAGCCAGATAGTTGACCCCGCCGAGAAACTCCGCCACGAAGCGGTTTTGCGGGCGGCGATAGAGCTGCTCCGGCTGACCCACCTGCTCGATATGACCGGCGCGAAACAGCGCCAGCCGATCGGCGAAGGCGAACGCCTCCTCCTTGCTGTGGCTGACGAAGATGGCGCCGATCCCCTGCTGCTTGAGCAGGGCGCGGATCTCGAGGATCAGCTTCATCCGCACCTGGGTATCGATGTTGGAGAAGGGCTCATCCAGCAGCATCAGCCGCGGCTTGCACACCAGCGCCCGGGCGATAGCCACCCGCTGCTGCTGACCACCGGAGAGCTGGTGCGGATAGCGATCCCCCAGCCCCTGCAGATTGACCAGCGCCAGCGCCTCGCCCACCTGCTGCTGGCGGGCACGGCGATCGAGTTTGGTCAGGCCAAAGCCGACATTGTCGGCCACCGTCAGGTGGGGAAAGAGGGCGTAATCCTGAAAGATCATGCCGATGTTGCGCGCCTCGGGCGGCACGCTGGCACCCGGCCCGTCGAGCAGGGTATCGCCGAGGCGAATAGAGCCCTCTGCCAACGGCAGCAGCCCGGCGATGACCTTGAGCAACGTGGTTTTGCCGCAGCCACTGGCTCCCAGCAGGCAGACGATCTCGTTGTCTGCCACCGTCAGGGAGAGCTGCTCCAGCACATTGCGGCCGTTGTAACGACAGCTGACATTTTCAACCTGCAAACAGGACAAGGCTGACTTCCTCTCGTTTCTGGCGGCGCGCTGCCTTTCGGTTCAGCACACCGCATGCAATTTCATTGACCGACGCGGCGACTCAGTGGCCCGGACTGTCCAGACTGCGGTTGACCCAGATCAGCGGCAACAGCCCCACCAGCACAATGACGATAGCCCCCAGCGCGCCACGCTCCAGCATCTCGTCCGAGACAAACTGATAGACGTGGGTCGCCAGAGTATCGAAGTTGAACGGCCGCAGCAGCAGGGCGGCGGGCAGCTCCTTCATGGATTCGATAAACACCAGCATGGCACCGGCAAACAGACCGCGGCGCACCAGCGGCAGATGGACCCGGCGCAGCATGCCGCCATCCCCCTGCCCCAGGGAGCGGGCAGCCATGTCGAGACTGGGGGAGATCTTGCCCATGCTGCTCTCCACCGAGCCGATGGCGATGGCCACGAAGCGTACCAGATAACCGAACACGATGGCGGTGATGGTGCCGGTTAGCAGCAAGCCCGGGCCCTGACGCCCGAGCCACTCGGCCAGATCGTTGATGGCAAAGTCGAGGGCGGTTAGCGGCACCAGCACACCGATGGCGAGCACGGTACCCGGCATGGCGTAGCCCATGGCGGCGATGCGCAGGGGCAACAGACTCTTTATCCCGCCATCGAGGCGGCGGAAGAAGCCGAGCAGCAGGGCGATGCCCATCGCCAGCAGAGCGGTCAGCGCCGAGATAGCCAAGCTGTTTCCGGCAAAGCGGACAAACTCCGGCGTCCACGACAACTCGAAGTAACGCACGCCGTAATCGAGCAGGATGATGAACGGCAGAGCGAAACCGGCCAGCACCAGCCCCCAGCACCAGAGACCCGCCAACCAGCGGCTCATCCCCTTGAGCGGATAGCGCAGAGGCTGCTCATGGCCCATGGACTTCTGGAACACCTGCTGCCGACTGCGCGAGCGGCGCTCCAGCGCGATCAGCAGCACTACAGCCAGCAGCATCAGGCAGGAGAGCTTGGCCGCGGTGGCCAGACTGCCATAGCCGAGCCAGGTATCGTAGACCGCCGTGGTCAGGGTGTTGATGGCAAAGAAGTGGACGGTGGCAAAATCTGCCAGCGTCTCCATGGCCACCAGCGATACCGCCACCATGATGGCGGGGCGCGCCAGCGGCAGACTGAGGCGGCGAAAGCTCTGCCAGGGGGTACAGCCGAGCAGGCGGCTGGAGTGGATCAGGCTGACTGACTGCTCGAGAAAAGAGGCGCGGGTTAGCAGATAGACATAGGGGAACAGCACCAGCGCCAGCACCCAGGCGGCGCCGCCAAGGGAGCGAATGGCCGGAAACCAGTAATCGGCAGGACTGTTCCAGCTAAAGAGCGCTCGCAACCCGGCTTGTAACGGGCCCGAGTAGTCGAGCAGGTCGGTATAGACGTAGGCGACGATATAGGAGGGCATGGCCATTGGCAGCATCAAGGCCCACTGCAGGGCACGGCGCCCAGGCACCTGACACATGGCCACCAGCCAGGCGGTGGGTACGCCAAACAGCAGGCTGAGCAATACTACGCCGACCACCAGCCCCAGGGTATTGCCGAGATAATCGAGCAACACGGTATCGGCGAGGTGGCGAAACAGCTCCCCCTCAGCCGAGAAGGCAGAGAAAAGCAGAGCAATCACCGGTAAACCCAGCAGCAGGGCGATGGCCCAGCTGCCGGTCATCCATCCAAAATTTTTCATGAGACCACAGATGTTGATGGGGCCGTTGGCCCCATCTGATTACAAGTCGAACTTCACTTCATCCAGCAACTGCAAGGCGTCCTTGCGGTGCTTGGCGTAATCGCTGACCGGTAGTGCGTCAGACTTGAAACTGCCCCAAGACTTGACCATGGCGGAAGGCTCGACCCCGGCCTTGACCGGATATTCGGCGTTCACGTCCGCATACATGTGCTGGGCGGTGTCACCAGCCAGAAACTCCATCAGCTTCTGGGCCTCTGCCTTGTTCTTGGCATATTTGGTCATGGCCACGCCGCTCACGTTGACGTGGGCACCGCGGTCAGCCTGGTTCGGGAAGTTGATATAGACCGCATCCGCCCAGGACTTCTGCGCCGGATCTTTCAACATGGCGCCCAGATAGTAGCTGTTGCCGAGTGACACGTCACAGATACCATCCTTGATCGCCTTGACCTGATCCCGGTCGTTGCCCTGCGGCTTGCGCGCCAGGTTGGCCTTGACCCCTTCCAGCCAGGTTTTGGTCTCGGCCATGCCGTGATGGGCAATCATGGAGGAGACCAGCGCCACATTGTACTCATGCTTGCCGCTGCGGGTGCAGATTTTCCCTTTGAATTCCGGTTTGGCCAGATCTTCGTAGCTGATGGTATCGAGCTTGCCGAGGCGCTCCTTGCTGGAGTAGATGGCGCGAACCCGGGTGGTCAGGGCGAACCAGCGATTCTCCGGATCACGATAGATGGCGGGGATGTTCTCCTGCAGGATCTTGCTGTCTACCGGCTGCACCAGCCCCTTGTCCACCAGATCGGTCAGACGGCTGATATCGACGGTCAGCATCAGGTCGGCCGGAGAGAGCTTGCCTTCCCGCTCCAGACGCTCGTTCAATCCCTCTTTGGCGAACACCACGTTCACCTTGATGCCAGATTCCTTCTCGAACTGCTGGATGATGGGCTTGATCAGCTCATCCTGCCGGTTGGAGTAGACATTCACTTCCCCGGCCGCCAATGCCGACTGAGCTGCCAACGCAGAGAAAGCCAGTGCCAACATCTTCATTTTCATCATCCATTCCTTGATTAGCCATACAGAGTGATAACGATTTCCGTTTGCATTCTGCATACATCTTATAAGCGGATCAAGAAAGCTCGCCGTCGCCACATCACATATTTAATCGCCCATAAATGAAAAGGGCCGGATGGAATCCCATTCGGCCTCTTCTGAGCAAAACGTTATGTTGATCAGGCTTCAATAAGCGCTCACTCCATCGGGATGCCCGAGATCGGGAGGTCAACAGATCTGTACGTCACTGATGCGGTTCATCACAGCGCCTCGTCGTCACTCTCGCCGGTGCGGATGCGCACCGCTTGCAGCAAGTCGTAGACAAAAATCTTGCCGTCGCCGATCTTGCCGGTATAGGCCGCCTTGCAGATCGCCTCAATCACCCCTTCCACGTTATCATCGGCGGTAGCAATCTCCAGCTTCACCTTGGGCAGGAAGTCGACCTGATACTCGGCTCCCCGGTATAATTCGGTGTGTCCCTTCTGGCGGCCAAATCCCTTGACCTCGGACACGGTCAGCCCTTCCACCCCCAGGTTGGCAATAGCCTCGCGGACATCGTCCAACTTGAACGGTTTGATAATCGCACTAATCAGCTTCATCTGGTTGCTCCCAATCCATGGTGTGTCATGAATCGGGTTTCAATTCTTATGCCAAGTATTTTTATTGTTTTATTTCAAATAGATAGAGTTTAATGCCTGCGCCATTCGCCAGGCACATCCCCATAACCGGCCAGCACGCCCCATAATGAGGCACCATGCTGCAGCGGTCAGCGGGTATGCACCAAACAAGAGCAAAACAGCATGTTAGTTATCTCCAACAGCGTCACGATTCCCTGGCATGAGCTGCAATTTCAGACCATGCGGGCACAGGGCAACGGCGGACAGCACGTCAACAAGACCGACTCCGCCGTCTGGTTGCGCTTCGATTACCGCAACTCTCCCAGCCTGACGCCCCTCTACAAGGAGGGTCTCGACAAGCTGAGCGACAGCCGGGTACACGATGGCTTTATCATGATCAGGGTCGAGAGCCATCGCAGCCAGGACATGAATCGCAAGGAGGCGATGAACCGTCTGGTGGAGTTGCTGAAGAAGGCCGCATGGCGCCCCAAGGCCCGCCATGCCACCAAGCCGACCCGCAGCTCCCAACGCAAGCGGGTCGATGCCAAAAAGCGCAAGGGGGATATCAAATCCGCCCGCGGCAAGCCAGTTCTGGACTGAGCCAACCCCCAGCCCCCAAAGGATGTCAGCCGATGAGATACAGTTTTTGCGACAGCGCCCACGGCCCCCTGCTCATTGCCATCAATCAGGATGGTCTGCGCCACGTGGAGTTCATGCACGGAGAGCGGCCCGTCATGCCGCAAACTGACTGGCAACGGGATGACAAGGCGCTGGCCCCCTATCTCGCCCAGTTCACCGCCTATTTCGCCGGAAAGTTGCAGCAGTTCGATCTGCCCATGGCAGCGAAGGGCACCCCGTTCCAGCAAACGGTGTGGAACGCTTTGTGCAATATCCCCTATGGCGAGACCGTGAGCTATCTCGAGATTGCCCAGGCGATAGGCAATCCCAAGGCAGTGCGGGCGGTGGGCGCTGCCAATGGCCGCAATCCGCTGAGCATCATAGTACCCTGCCATCGAGTGATCGGACGCAGCGGCGAGCTGACCGGCTATGCTGGCGGCATTCCCATCAAGCGCTGGTTGCTGGCACTGGAACAGACAGGCACAACATTCGAGCTGGCCCCATGACACGATGACCGCCCCGGAGAGGGGCGGGACAATATCGCGACCAGAATGAAAAGGCTTTCAATCAGTGGCCACGCTTTGCTGACAAGATGAACAGAAAATGAAGAATCGCCTCAGAACTACTTCAGATTGAGCTTGGCATGATGGTTCCATACTTGAATGGCACGGCTCATTCGCTGATTCAAGTAGCACCCATGTGACGCTTCCAATCTGTCTTTTTCCCCGCGCCTCCTCTGAGGCGCTTTTTTTGTGCCAACACAACAGGCTACCACCCGGGTTGAGTGGCCTGAGCGCCACAAAATCTGCGCCCGCCCAAAAACCAAGAGGCGAAGGATCATCCTTCGCCTCTGACGTAACAGCTGGCTACTCGCTCTGGGGCAGGAATTGCAGCTCCGGCGCCGAGGAGGTGAGCACATCGGCGCAATAATCCCAGGTCGAGATGCGATAGTGTTGCAGGTCTTCATCCAGATGCAGGCCGTCCGACTCCTGATGGAACCAGCTGGCAAAACGGGATGGGGTGATGAGCTGGATCTGCTCTTCGATAGCGTGACTATCCTTCCCCTCGGCCAGATCGCAATCTTCGATGACCCGCAGGGCGTAGATATGGCGAAAATAGACCCGGCAGAGGATTTGCGGGGGCAGATCGATGCTGCGTGCCCGACCCAGCATGATGGTCAGGGAGTCGCTCCAGAGATCCTGATGCAGCTCGGCAACGACCAGCCCGGGTGGAAGCTGGCGGGACGGAGCCCAAGGGACGGCAACCTGCCGAATGGCATTTTTCTGTTCCATATTCACCTCACGACGACTCGCTCCCTGTCTTGAGTCTATCTGAACCACATAGTCCCGGCGAAGGCAATCGATGGACAATAAAAACGGCAATAAAAAAGCCGACGTATCAAACGTCGGCGAATAAAAAGTGCTTACAACAGAGGATTCACATATTCAGACCCTCGGGTCGAAAGATTGGTTCCCTCTTTTTGTAATTAATTTTCGGCGCGTTTAAACATCAGGGTATTGGCGTCCGACTCTTCCGGTACGAAGTAGTAGCCCTCGGCGTTGAAACCGGTCAGCTGCTCCACCTCGGTCAGACGGTGCTTGATGATGTGGCGAGCCATCATGCCGCGCGCCTTCTTGGCGTAGAAGCTGATGATCTTGAACTGGCCGTTTTTCTCATCCTTGAACACCGGTGTGACAATCCGCCCTTTCAGGCTCTTGGGTCGTACCGACTTGAAATACTCGTCGGAGGCCAGATTGATCAGCACTTCATCCCCCTGCGCTGCCAGCGCGTCGTTGAGGTGGTGAGTGATCACCTCCCCCCAGAACTGGTAGAGATCCTTGCCGCGACTATTGTTGAGCCTGGTCCCCATCTCCAGTCGATAGGGCATCATCAGGTCGAGGGGACGCAACACGCCATAGAGGCCGGAGAGCATCCGCAGGTGTGCCTGAGCGAAGTCAAAATCGGCCTCGCTGAAATCCTCTACCGCCAAACCGGTGTAGACATCCCCCTTGAAGGCCAGCAGCGCCTGACGGGCATTGGCGGGGGTGAAATCTGGCTGCCACTCGGCAAAACGGGCGGCATTGAGACCGGCCAGCTTGTCGCTGATCTTCATCAGTGTGGCGATCTGGTCAGGGCTCAGTTGGTGGGCTCGGCTAATCAGCTCGGCGGAGTGATCCAGCAGCTCGGGTTGGGTGAAACGGGGGGTCACCAGCGGTGACTCGTAATCCAGCGTCTTGGCCGGGGAAACCACAATCAGCATAACGTTCCTTTCTGGCTAGGGGCCGAACAGCGGATCGGCCCCATGTTTCATTCATCCAGCGTCACATTTTCCAGTGTGCCGGACCCCAGCTGCTCGCGACCGGAGAGCTTGATCAGCAGCCGCAGGTCGTTGGCCGAGTCGGCATGGGCGAGGGCCTCACTGTAGCCAATCTGGCCGGCGCAGAACAGGCTGAAAAGCGCCTGATCGAAGGTCTGCATGCCCAGTTCGGCAGATTTGGTCATCACCTCCTTGAGACGGTGCATCTCTCCCTTGCGGATTATGTCGGTGATGAGCGGGGTATTGAGCAGGATCTCGAATGCCGCACTGCGCCGCAAACCATCGACACTCGGCACCAGTTGCTGGGCGACAATAGCTCTGAGGTTGAAGGAGAGATCGAACAGAAACTGGCGATGTTTCTCCTGCGGCACCAGATGGAGGATGCGATCCAGCGCCTGGTTGGCATTGTTGGCATGCAAAGTGGCGAGACAAAGGTGGCCTGTCTCGGCGAACTGCAGGGCAAACTCCATGGTCTCCTGACTGCGGATCTCGCCGATCAGGATCACGTCCGGTGCCTGACGAAGCGAGCTTTTCAGTGCTACATCGAACGACTCGGTGTCGATCCCCACCTCCCGCTGGGTCACCAGGCTACGGCCATGCTGATGGACGAACTCCACCGGGTCTTCCACCGTCAGGATATGACCATCGGCATGCTGGTTGCGATAGCCGATCATCGCCGCCTGAGTGGTCGATTTACCCGCCCCGGTGGCACCGACAAACAGCACCAGCCCGCGCTTGGCCATCGCCACCTCCTGCAGGATCCTGGGGAGCTGCAGATCTTCAAAGGTGGGAATGCGGGTCTCGATACGACGAATCACCATACCGGGCAGCTCCTGCTGCCAGAAGGCGCTGACCCGAAAACGACCCAGCGCCTCGCGGTAAATCGCGTAGTTGGCCTCCTTGGTGCGGACATAGCGCTCGAAGTGATCGCTGCTGAGGGTATCCCTGACCAGCGTCAGCGCCCCTTTCTTGTCGAGCGCGTCTCCCCCCAGCGACACCAGATGGCCATTTACCTTGAGAATGGGCGGCGATCCCACCGTCACAAACAGATCCGATCCCTTTCGCTCGACCAGCTCGCTCAGCAGATCATCCAGATTCATCATTTATCCCTCCCTGGGTACAAGTCGCTTAAATGCTGTTGGGATCAACGGCCTTGGCCTTGGCATCGAGGGATGCCACCACGCCACGACTCACCAGCTGCTTGAGGCTCTGATCCATGGTCTGCATGCCGTGGGTCATCCCGGTCTGGATCACCGAGTAAAGCTGGGCAATCTTGTCCTCCCGAATGAGGTTACGCACCGCCGGAATGCCCATCATGATCTCGTGGGCCGCCACCCGGCCGCCGCCAATGCGCTTGAGCAGGGTCTGGGAGATGACCGCTCGCAGGGATTCGGAGAGCATGGAGCGCACCATGTCCTTCTCCGCGCCTGGGAAGACGTCGATGATACGGTCGATGGTCTTGGCCGCCGACGAGGTGTGCAGGGTGCCAAACACCAGGTGGCCGGTTTCGGCGGCGGTCATGGCCAGACGAATGGTCTCAAGGTCGCGCATCTCGCCCACCAGAATGATGTCCGGGTCTTCCCGCAGTGCCGAGCGCAGGGCGTTGCTGAAGCTCTTGGTATCCCGATGAACTTCCCGCTGGTTCACCAGACAGCGCTTGTTCTCGTGGACGAACTCGATGGGATCCTCGATGGTGAGGATGTGGTGATGGAAGTTCTCGTTGATGTAATTGACCATGGCCGCCAGGGTGGTCGATTTACCCGAGCCGGTAGGGCCGGTCACCAGTACCAGACCCCGCGGGAACTCGGCGATCTTGCGAAAGATCTCCGGCGCATCGAGATCCTCGAGGCTCAGCACAGTGCTGGGGATGGTACGAAATACCGCGCCAGAACCGCGCGCCTGCTGGAAGGCGTTAACCCGAAAACGGGCCAGATTGGGTACCTCGAACGAGAAGTCGACCTCGAAGTTCTCCTCCAGCTCCTTGCGCTGATGGTCGTTCATGATGTCGTAAATGAGGGCATGCACTTCCCGGTGTTCCAGGGCGGGCAAATTGATCTTGCGAACCTCACCATCAACCCTGATCATCGGGGGAACCCCGGCCGAGAGGTGTAGATCCGAGGCTTTATGCTTTACACTGAAAGCCAATAACTCTGTGATATCCATAGACTTGTCATTCTCCCATCACAAGATCACTAACGAAATATGAACCAGATTGCCCAGCACCTGTTTCAGGTAAAGGAACGTATTGCCCAGGCCGCCGAACGGGCGAGCCGCAACCTGCAGCAGATCCGCCTGCTGGCCGTGAGCAAGACCAAACCTGTCGAGGCCATCATGGCCGCCCATGCCGCAGGTCAGCGCTGCTTTGGCGAATCCTACGCTCAGGAAGCAGCGGCCAAGATCGATACCTTGCGCCAGCAGCCGGAATATAGCGACATAGAGTGGCACTTTATCGGCCCTTTGCAATCGAACAAATCCAAACTGGTCGCCGAACGGTTTGACTGGGTGCAGAGCGTGGATCGGGACAAGCTGATCGACCGCCTCAACAACCAGCGCCCAACTACAATGGCACCGCTAAATGTTTGTCTGCAAATCAATATTAGCGGAGAGAGCAGCAAATCCGGAACGTCGGAACAAGAGATTTTCCGCCTTGCCGAGCAGGTCTCCCACAGTGAGCGACTGGTGCTGCGGGGACTGATGGCCATTCCCGAGCACACCAGTGACGAGCGCGTGCTGGCCGCCCAAATGACCCGTATGCAGACTCTGTTCACCGAGCTTGCGCGACAATACCCCACTGTGGATACCCTCTCGATGGGCATGACCGAGGATCTTGAACTGGCTATAGCCCACGGCAGCACCATGGTGCGGGTCGGCACCGCCATCTTCGGCGCCCGTGACTACTCATAGGCAAGGCCAGCGGATAACCCATACGTCCGCCTCTTGCCGCGACTTCATCAACAGGAGCGTTTGATGGAACACCGAATTCTGGCGTCAGGTGGTGCAGGCAGCGCCAACCCCGCCGCGACCCCATGTGCAACAGGAGCATCTGATGCAGCATAGAACGCTGGCCTTTATCGGCGCGGGCAACATGAGCCGCAGCATCATCGCCGGACTGGTCAAGGCGGGTTATCCCGCCGGGCAGATCACGGCCGCCAACCCCAGTCTGCCCAAGCTGGAGACGCTGGCGAGCGAACATGGCATTCGCATCACCCAGAGTAATGCCGAGGCGGCCCGAGACGCCGAAGTGATCGTGCTGGCAGTCAAGCCGCAGCTGATGGCCGGCATGCTGGCAGCACTGGTTGAAGAGCTGGGCTCCCTTGAGGGCAAGCTGCTCATCTCCATCGCGGCTGGCATCAAGGTGGCGCGCCTTGGCGAGATGGCCGGTGGCCATGACCGCATCATCCGCACCATGCCCAATACCCCTGCCCTGCTGGGTTTGGGCATGACCGGTCTCTATGCACCCGAACATATTGCCGCCGTGGATCGTGACTTTGCCGAGCAGATGATGCAGGCGGTCGGCAAGACCCTCTGGGTAGAGCAGGAGTCTGGCATCAACGGCGTCATCGCCGCGGCGGGCAGTGCTCCGGCCTACTTCTTCCTCTTTATGCAGGCGATCGCCGAAGAGGCGGAGGCGATGGGTTTCTCGCCCGATCAGGCACGCCTGCTGGTGCAGCAGACCGCGCTGGGCGCAGCCGCCATGGTGGAGCAGAACCCTGAGCTGGCGCTGCAAACCCTGCGTGAGCAGGTCACCAGCAAGGGCGGCACCACAGCCGAAGCCATCAAGACATTCCAGCAGCAGGGGCTGATGCCGCTGACTGCGCAAGCCATGCAGGCGGCCGTTGCTCGTGCCACCGAAATGGAAACCCTCTTCTAACAGGAGCCCAGATGAACACTGCTTACTTTCTGATTAACACCGTTTTCGATCTCTACCTGATGGTGATCCTGCTGCGCGTCTGGCTGCAGTGGGCCCGCGCCGACTTCTACAACCCGATGAGCCAGATGGTGGTCAAGCTGACCAATCCGCTGGTGATCCCGCTGCGCCGGGTGATCCCGGGCTTTGGCGGCATAGACCTCGCCTCCGTGGTGCTGGCGCTGGCCATCGCCTTCGCCAAGCTGGCCCTGCTCAAGAGCATGAATGTGCTGCTGGCGGACTGGCTCAGCATCAGCCTGTTCGCCGCGCTGACCGTGCTGAAGAAAGCGGGCTCGATGATCTTCTGGGTACTGCTGATCCGCGCCATCCTGAGCTGGGTCAGCCAGGGCCGCAACCCCATCGAATACGTGATGCATCAGCTGACCGAGCCGTTCCTCGCCCCTATCCGCCGCGTACTGCCGGCACTGGGCGGACTGGATCTCTCGGTGCTGGTCGCCTTTATCGGCCTGCAAGCCATCAACTACCTGCTGGGTGACCTGTTCGGCCAGCTGTGGTGGATGATTTGATGCCAGCCGTCCTGCAACAAGGGGATGAACTGGTACTGCATCTGGTGATCCAGCCCAAGGCGAGTCGGGATCAGATCATCGGATTGCATGGCGAAGAGCTGAAAGTGGCCATCACGGCGCCGCCGGTCGATGGCCAGGCCAACAGCCATCTGATCAAGTTTCTGGCCAAGCAGTTCAAGGTGGCCAAGGGACAGATCACCATAGTGCGGGGCGAGCTGGGGCGACACAAAACCGTCACCATCGACAGCCCCAAACAGTTGCCGCAAGAAGTGAGTGCACTGCTGAATGACGCGCAAGGCTGAATGAATCAGCCTGCGCCAACCGTAGATATGAGAGGGATGACAGATGAAAACAGCCTGGATGAGTGGCCTGCTGGCACTGCTGATGACCCTGCCGCTCAAGGCAGAACAGATGAAGGAGCTGGGGCCCTGGCTGGTGCACTACAACGCCTTCAACTCCAGCTTCCTTACACCAGAGGTCGCCAAGGCGTATGGACTGGAGCGCAGCCGCTACAACGCCATCATCAATATCGCGGTACAGGACAAGCAGAAAGTGGCGCAAGCCGTGGGGATCACCGGTGAGGCCAAGAACCTGACCGGCACCATCCGCACCCTGAACTTTCAGGAGGTAAAAGAGGGGGATGCCATCTACTATCTGGCGACACTTCCCTACCGCAACGAAGATACCTATCAGTTCACCCTGAAGATCATGGGCGGTGGGCAGCAACAGAACCTCAGCTTCCAGCAGACCTTCTACGTCGACTGAGCAGCAACAAGAAGCCCCGACCAAGGTCGGGGCTTCATTTTATCCATATGACAAGGGCGCCATCGCAGCGCCCTTGTTGCATCTATTCCGTGCCGCAGCGGTTACAGGGCAAAGAACAGACCGGCCAGACAGGCACTCATCAGGTTCGCCAGCACGCCGGAGAGAATGGCGCGCATGCCGTAACGGGCGATGAAGGATTTGCGCTCCGGCACCATGGAGCCCAGACCACCGATCAGGATCGCCATGGAGGAGATGTTGGCAAAGCCGCACAGGGCGAAGGTCACGATGGCCTTGCTCGACTCGCTCAGGGTCTGATCCTGCACCAGACCGATAAAGGCGACGAACTCGTTGACCACGATCTTGGTGCCGATCAGAGCGCCAGCGGCTTGTGCCTGATCCCAGGGCACCCCGATCAGCCAGGAGACTGGGGCAAACAGCCAGCCCAGAATGATCTGGAAGCTCAGATCCAGCCCTACCAGACCGCCAGCCCAGCCGAGCAGGCCATTCAGCATGGCGATCACTCCAACGAAAGCCAGCAGGGTGGCACCGACCGCCACCGCGATATTGAGGCCGGACATGGCGCCATCGGCCGCCGCTTCAATCACGTTGGTGGCGCGGGGGATCTCTACATCCTGATGGTGATCGACCTCTTCAGCTCCCGGCGGCACCAGGATTTTGGCCATCGCCAGACCGGCAGGGGCCGACATGAAGGCTGCCGCGATCAGGTATTTCAGCTCAACCCCGAGGCTGGCATAGCCCACCAGGGTGCCACCGGCGACGGAGGCGAGACCACAGCTCATCACGGCGAAGAACTGGGAATCGGACATCTTGGAGAGGTAGGGTTTGACCACCAGCGGCGCTTCCACCATGCCGACGAAGATGTTGGCGGTCGCGGAGAGGCTCTCGGCACGGCCGGTGCCCAGCAATTTCTGCAAGCCACCACCCAGCAGGGCGATCACCCGCGGCATGATGCCGATGTGGTAGAGGATGGCGATCACCGCAGAGAAGAAGATGATGACCGGCAACACGTTGAAGGCAAAGATGAAGCCCAGCTTGAACTTGGCCAGATCGCCGAACAGGAAGGCGATCCCCTCCTGACCATAACCGATCACGCTGCTTACGCTCTCGCTGACCCCGTTCAGCACGTGCTGACCGGCAGGCAGCCAGAGCACCAGACCGGCAAACATGACTTGCAGACAGAGGGCAAGACCAACTGTTCGCAATGGGATACGACGACGATTATCAGAGCAGATGACGGCAAGCGCCAGGATACTCAGGATGCCGAGCAGGGCAATCATAGGGACTCCATCAGGTGGGGCAAAAGATGGGCGCGGATTCTGCGCCTCTCACCCCGTCACTGCAAGTCCGCGTGGTTACAACCCTGTTAGAAAAAACGTTTGCACGATATCGGTTGCGCCAACTGACTGATTTGGTTCGGTTTTAGTATCAGGAGAAATCGAGAGTTTTTATATGGAAACAATCATTCCTCTCTGCCGGACAATTTACCCCCGAGCCAGGGGACCAGTCGCTGCTCCCAATAGGGTTCGGGGCCAAAGCGGGCCTTGAGGAAATCGATGAAGAGACGGATCTTGGGATCCAGATGTTCGCGCCTGGCATAAACGGCGTGTACCGCCATCTGCTGGTTCGGTCGCCATCCTGGCAACACCGGGATTAGCTTGCCGCTCTGTAACTCCTTGTCCAGCAAGTAGTTGGCGATATAGGCGATGCCGAGCCCGGCCAGTGCCGCATCCCGCACCGCCTCCGCCATATCCACCCGATAGTTGCCCGCCACCTGCACCGTCTGGCGCTCCTTGCCCTGGCGAAACGACCACTGGTGATAGCGCCGCTCCCGACTCTGGTAAGTGATGCAGTTGTGCTGGGCCAGATCCTTGGGATGGAGCGGCGTACCGTGGCTCAGCAGGTAATCCGGCGAAGCCGCCACCACGAAGCCAATGTCGGCCAGCCGCTGTCCCACCAGCCCTTCCGGCTTGTCCTCATAGGTGGTGAGCCAGAGATCCAGCCCCTCATCCACCAGATTGGTTCTGTGGTCGAACAGCGAGACCTCCAGCTCCAGCTCGGGATAGCGATCCTGAAACGCCTTGAGATGAGGAATGACGTGCAGACGACCAAAAGATTGGCCCACCCCGAGATGGAGCACGCCACTCACCTTGCCACGCCGCTCGGCGATCATGGAGTCAGCCTCCTGCGCCACCGCCACGAGCGCATGGCAGTGACGGGCATACTCCTGACCCAGCTCGGTCAGGACGAAGCGGCGGGTGGTGCGCTGCACCAGCTGGGCGCCAAGGGTGGTCTCCAGCAGCGCCAGCTGCTTGCTGATATGGGATTTGGAGACCCCGAGACGACGGGCGGCGGCAGAGATCCCCTGCTCGCGCACCAGCGCATCGAAGATCACCATTTGAGGAAGACGTTGCAGCACAGGATAACCGGATTGAGTGGCGGTAGCCCATTATTCCAGAGCCGCCCGCCAAGGGGTAGGGTCAGAGCCCCAGCGCCCGGGTGATCTGCAGTTTGAGGGGGTCGTCAGCCGGATTCTGGTTGGCGCCGTAGCTGGCGATCAGCTTGCCATCGCGCCCCACCAGATACTTGTGGAAGTTCCAGTTCGGCTCATCCCCATCAGCGGCCGCCGCCAGCCCCTTGAACAGTGGCACAACATCGGAGCCCCGCACCGCCACTCGATTGAACATCGGGAAGGTGACGCCATAGTCGCGGCGGCATACCTCGGCGGTCTTGGTCTCGTTGCCCGCCTCCTGCCAGAAATCGTTGGAGGGGAAGCCCAGAATAATCAGCCCCTTATCCTTGTAGCTTTGGTAGAGCTTCTCCAGATCGCGAAACTGGCCGCTGTAGCCGCAGTAGGAGGCGGTATTGACCACCAGCACCACCTTGCCCTCGGTCAGCTGACAGAGGTTGTGGCGCTGGGCATTGTTGAGTTCCCGCATCTCCACATTGAAATAATCGGGGCACGCCGCAGAGGCCGCGCCGGTCCCCAATAACAGCAACAGAGTGAACCATTTCATCGCCAAGACTCCTTTTGTTTTGTCCATCATACGCGGTTACCAGAGCCGCAGTTCACTCTCAATGCAATGGAATGCCGGTCAGCCAGCCGTGGCCCCAGAACACCAGCAGCGCGGTGGCAACCAGGCCCGCCCCGACGCTGATGCCGGTGCCCGTCCAGTTGGCCGCAGGACGGGGATATCGCTGCCAGTCCCGCACCGAAATCCAGACCATGCTCACCAGCGCCCACAGCCCGATGCCGCCAAACAACACCAGAGAGCGCGCCTCGCTGTTGACCAGCAGATGAGCCACCGCCCAGAGCAGGGTACCGAGCAGTTGGGGATGCACCAGCCAACGGCGCAGATGGTTGGGCCCCTGGCCGGAGAAGAAAAGGATCAGCGCAAAGGGCATCATCACCGTCATGGTCATCGGCCCCCACTCCGGCAGGAAGTAGAGCGGCAGTGAGCTGGCCGAGCGCCAACCGGCGATGATGCAAGCGATGGCGATAAACACCAGCAGGGAGAAGAGCCCCTTGTAGCGATTCTCACCCAGCCGCTCGCGCAGCCGCGCCCGATGGGCCACCGCAAAACAGGGGTAGAGATGGATCAGGGTAAACAGCGCAACCCCCAGGGTCAGCAGGAACATGAGTCTCTCCTTGTATTTGGTACGACCACTATGCCGTAAAGGGAGATGTGCGCCTATCAAAACCGCGCTGACCCATGGAGTCAAAAGTGTGGCAAGACAAAGGAACGGAAAGAAAAGAGCCGATCACGATGGATCGGCAAATAAGTGCCAGGGCAGTCAGACATCTCGCGGGATGGGAGATGCCCCAAACGGGGATATTGAGTGGTCGATGGCGCGCATCGGCCGAACCGGATCAGCCCTTGAGCTGATAGAGCGCCGCTACGTTGCGCGCAGTGAGTTGAATATTGGTGCTGGCGCTCTCCAGCGCCTCCGGCAGAGACATGGCGCGGTTGACCACGGCGAATACCGCGTCCAGCCCGTGATCATGTACCACACCGCAATCGTCGGTCAGGCAACCGGAGATACCGATCACCGGCTTGCCGAACTGCTTGGCGCAACGTGCGACACCGATTGGCGTCTTGCCATGGATGGTCTGGCTGTCGATGCGCCCTTCGCCGGTGATAACCAGGTCCGCATCGGCCACTTCCTCGGCCAGCTTCAGGGCTTCAATCACGATCTGAATGCCGGGCTTGAGTTCGGCACCAAGCAGACCGACCAGCGCGGCCCCCATGCCACCGGCAGCGCCCGCCCCCGGAATATCCTTCACCTGCTTGCCAAGGGCCTGCTCAATGCAGTCGGCATAACGGGAGAGGTTGGCATCGAGCTGCGCCACCATCTCGGGGGTCGCCCCCTTTTGCGGGCCAAACACCGCAGAGGCGCCTTTCGGGCCGCAGAGCGGGTTGTTCACATCGCACGCTACCTCGATAACCAGATCGCTCAGACGCGGATCCAGACTGCTCAGATCGATTGTCGCGAGCTCACTGAGACCTGCGCCACCCAGAGCAATAGGCGCACCATCCGCTTTGAGCAACTTGCCGCCGAGCGCCAGGATCATACCGGCACCGCCGTCATTGGTAGCACTACCGCCGATACCGAGGATGAGGTGCTTCACTCCCATCTCCAGCGCAGCCAGGATCAGCTCGCCGGTGCCGAAGCTGGAGGTGAGCAGCGGATTGCGCTGCTCGGGCGCCACCAGATGGATACCAGAGGCGGCAGCCATCTCGATGACTGCGCGCTGGCCATCACCCAGCAGGCCGACGAAGCCCTGCACCTTGTTACCTAGGGGCGCGGTCACTTCGACCGGCAGGATGCGGCCACCGGTGGCATCCACCAGCGATTGCACCGTGCCTTCACCGCCATCGGCCATCGGCAATTTGACGTAGGTGGCGTTCGGCAGTACCTGCTTGAAACCGGCCTCGATGGCATCAGCCACCGCCATGGCGCTCAGACTCTCCTTGAATGAATCGGGGGCAATAACAATTTTCATATCAATTCCTTAGGCGAGGCCAAACACGCCAAACATCAGGGTGGAGACAGTGGCAATGGTCAGACCGACTGCAGTTTCGTAAGGGATAAGTTTCAGGCGCTCACCTACCCCCATGTGGACGCTGCCACCGGTGGCATGGAAAAAAGAGCCGTGGGGCATGTGGTCAAACACGGTGGCACCGGCATGGATCATGGCCGCCCCGGCCAGACCGCTGATCCCCAGTTCAATCAGGGTGGAGCTGAATACGTTGGAGGCCACCACGGTACCGGCGGTGGTCGAGGCAGTCGCCAGCGACATCAGGGCACCGGAGATGGGCGCCAGCAGGTAAGAAGGCAGACCGGAGGCGGTCAGGCCGCTGATCAGCACATCTTTCAGGCCGGAGTTGGCGATGATGCCCGCCAGGGTACCGGTACCCAGTAGCATGATGGCGACCGGCGCCATACGAGCGAGGCCGGAGACCGCAAACTGGTTCACCTTGCTGAATTTACCCATCATCAGGGCGCCGACCAGACCACCGAGGGGCAGCGCAATCAGCGGATCCACCACGATACCGGCAACAGGACGCAGAGCCAGCAGCAGGATGGCGACCAGCGGTGCACTGATGGCGGCGGCAAAGCCTGGCAACTTGGCACCGGCAAAGCTCACCACCTCATCAGCAGCAACCTTGCTGCCCTTGTTGTTCAGACGCTTGGCCAGCCAGTAGGCCATCACCAGACCGAACAGACCCGGAATGATGCCCGCCGCCATCACAGAGGTGAGGGGCAGATGGAAGGCATCAGCCGCGGCAATAGCGTTAGGGTTGGGGGACATGACGTTACCCGCCTTGCCGCCGCCGATCATCGCCAGCAGGATGGCCGCCTTGGAGAGGTCGGCACGGCGGGCGATGGCCAGCGCGATGGGGGCGACCGTGATAACGGCCACATCCACGAATACGCCGACCGCAGTCAGGATCAGGGTTGCCAGCGCCAGCGCCAGCAGGGCGCGGGTTTCACCAAGTTTCTTGACGATGGTCTCGGCGATAGTGGTGGCAGCGCCCGATTCGATCAGTACACCCGCCAGCACACCGGCCGCCAGGATCCGCATCACCGCAGTGGTGATCCCCTGGGCGCCGCCGATCATCAGGGCGACGGTCTGGGTCAGATCGGCACCGCCAATCAGGCCACCGGCCAGGGCACCCACGATCATGCCGTAAGCGGGCGGCACCTTCTTCAAAATGAGGATGATGGCGATGGAGAGCGCCGCGATGGCGCCAAGGGCTGTAACCGGGATCATGACGGACACCTTCAATGGGAGTGAATGGCCGCCATTATGGAGATCTGCAATCAGAATGCTTTGGCTGATTAACCAAAAATCACATCATATAAATGTATTTTTTGTCTAAATTCACAATCACAAGTCGAGATTAAGGCCGAGATAGAGCAAAAATTTGTCGTCTAACTTGTTGAAATTCAACCCGGTTATCTGCTCTATCCGCCCCAGCCGATAGCGCAGGGTATTGGGGTGAATGAACAGCGCTTCGGCACAGCGATGCAGATCACAATCCTGCAAGAAATAGTGGCGCAGGGTCTTCTGCAGCGCCCCCTTGCCATCTTCCCGGGCCAGTTTCTGCAGCGGTGCGCGCAGCTGATCCGCCTGCCAGGAGTCCGCCAGACTCCCCAGCAGCACCGGCAAACGGTAGTCCTCAAAGAAGTAGACCTGTTTGCGCGGCGCCTGCCGCATGCCACGGCGCAGGGTATCCCGCGCCGTCTGGTAAGAGCGCGCCAGCCCGTCGATCCCGGCGAAGTAATCGCCCACCGCGATATGCACCTTGAAGTGGGGAATGCGGGCCAGCAACTGCTTGATCCGGCTGCGCTCCTGCGCCGATTGCCAGACGCCCTCACTCAACTGCGCCGGTTTGAGCACCACTATCTCGTCGAGCCCGTTGATGGCGACCAGATTGTCCCGCTCCGGATTTTCCAGCTGATGGACCAGCTCTCGCAGACGAGCCGGATCCGCCTCCTCCAGCGCCAGCACGGCCACCACCCGAGGCTGGGCCAACTCCAGTCCGAGAAAACGGGCCGCCTGCTGCAATTGATCGACTCGCCCCTCACCACGAATGAGCTGCAACACCAGCTCCTCCTTGTGGCGCTTGTCCCACTGCAGCTGCTCGGTGAGCGCCGCCTGCTCCAGGATCAGCTCGGCGGTCATTCGCACCAGCTCAGCGTAAGCACGCACTTCCTCCGGATCGCCGGAGATGCCGATCACCCCGATCAGCTCCCCCTGATAGGAGATGGGCAAATTGATGCCTGGTCGCACCCCTTTGAGCTGCAGGGCTGTCGCTTCGCTAATCTCCACCACCCGGTTTTCAGTGAGCGCCAGCACGGCCCCTTCGTGACGCTGATGGATCCGCTCCGGATTGCCGGACGCAATGATGAGGCCGTGTTCGTCCATCACGTTGACCGAAAAGGAGAGGATCTTCATCGCCCGCGCGACGATCTGGCGGGCAAGGTTATCGTTTAGCTGCATAACATCTCCGGACAAGGGGCTGATCTGGCTACGTCACCACGAGGCGATTCAGGGCACATGGGCGCAAAGATGCCACATCATCAAGACAAGCGAGAGGGGGATCGCTAGAATAGGCCACTTTACCCGATGTGTGCCCCGCCATGGAGCAGGAATTGCGTGCTTGCACCCGCCTGCCCGTGCTGGCCCATCCCTCCGATCTGGACTGTGCTATGGATTATGAATTTCGCCGCGACCCGTTTGGTGGCTATCGCGCCCGGTTCTCCATGGGCCATGAAGCCATCGGTCAGTGGCTGATCGACGAGGTTGGCAAGGATGAGGAGAAGCTCGACGAGCTCTTCTCCATCATTGATCAGCTCTCCAACCGCACCCGAGTCGAATACCGGCTCAACGGCGGTGACTACTCCCTGCTGCTGACCCATGAAGAGGCGGAGGTGAAAGCCAACGCCCTCAATATCGAGCTGGGTGAGGATCTTGACGATCTCGCCTACTACGATGATGAACAGCTGGCCATGTGCGGGCTGGAAGATTTTGCCCAGGTGCTCGGCTCCTGGCGCGCCTTTATCCGTAACGAGGATATGGGCTGATTGACCCAATGTCGGGCAAATGTGCCCTTTTGCCTAACTCAACAGGATTGACTATGTCTATTTACGATTTTGATGACGAACTGCCGGAAGACGAAGAACAGGAATCCACCAAGAAAGCGGCTGCACCTGCCAAGAAGAAAGGCAAGCAGGTGATGAACACTCAGGTCAACCTGAGCCCGCGCGATGCCAGCCGTCTGAACGGCATGCACGTTGAAGCGATCGCCACGCTGGACGACGTCAGCCTGCCGAAGAACGTCATCTTCAAGGCTGGCCTGATCGCCCTGGGCGAACTGGAAGCCGGCAAGCGCGCCGATATCATCGCCCGCGTGATCGCAGAATCAGGCCGCTAATCGCCCCAGAAGGCATAAAGAAAGCCGGAGCCACTGCTCCGGCTTTTTAATTGGTGCCAATCTGCTCTGACTCAGGGTTGCTCACAGCGCAGCAGACGTGGCTGTCCCCAGGGAACCAGTTGGTCGTAATGGCCACTGGCACGTGCCGCAGCCAAGGCTTCGTTGAAGCGTTCTATCAGTTCGCGTCCATTTTGCATCTTGCGCGACACCAGCAAATAGAAGGTATCCCGCTGGCGAAAATAGGGGAGCGGTTGCAGATAGTTCGGGTCGCCGAACACCTGCATGCTGGCGTCCGCCGTCACCGCATCATTCATCGGCATCAGATCAACCCGTTTCCGCTCAAGCAGTTGCAGACATTGTACCAAACTCTTGGGGCGAGTGAGCCGCAATGAAAAACGAGCAATCACCTCATCTGCGTGACTGGTGCTCCAGCTGGCAGGAATACAGACTCTCAACCCCTGCCACTTGCCATCGAGTACCGCATCACTGCCACGATAGGTGAACCAGGAGAGGTGATCGATATGAATGGGGGCGCTGTAATAGAACAGCTTGGCTCGCTCACGCGTCCAGGCATAAGGGAAGGTGGCGGATGCCAGGCCGTTGCGAACCAGCTCGTAGCCCCGGTTCCATGGCAGGTAATCCACCTTCAGCTCGTCATAGCCAGCCTCGCGCAGCAGGGTCGTCACCAGCCGGGTGCTCTGCCCACCATCAGGCAGCCCGGCCCCGGAATAGGGCGAAAAATCTCCGGTTACCAGCGACAGGGGGGCGCATGACAACCATCCACACCAACAACAGAACAACCAGCCATAGTGCTTCATCGCCATCCCTCTCTTTACTCTCCAGTTCAGTATAGGAGGCTGACCCAAATAACCCGGTCTGGTTGCCTTTGCGCCAACGCCCCTGCTAAGGTGCAGCGCTTTTATTACAGAGGAGTTCCGATGTTACCCCTACCTGACATACTGATCTGGGCAGCACTGGCACTGGCCACCCTGCTCTGTATGGCACGCCAACGCCTGCCAGGTTTCCTGCTGCTTGCTGTGGCTCTGCTGCTGGCGCTCTGGCTGGATCGCATCACCACGACCGCACTGCTGGTGACGCTGGCAGCTCTGCTGCTGGCCTGGCGTCTGCCCACCTTCTCCGGCCATAGCCGCCCCCTCGCATGGTCAGCCCTGCTGGCATGGGCGGTGGCACTGACCCTGCACCTGATCCCCGGTTTCAGCAATCTCAAGGTGCTGGATCAGGTACTGGCAGGCCCCGCCAGTGTGCCATTCAACATGTATCTGAACCTCGACAAGCCACTGCTCTTCTTTGGGCTGCTGCTGGCCTGTCCGACGCTGCTTGGTAAGGGAGGCGCTATCCGCTGGCGTCCGCTGGCTCTGTTACTGCTGCCGCTGGGTGCCCTGCTGGTCATCGCCTGGCAGTTGGGGGCACTGAAACCGGAAGTGGGTCTGCCCCACTGGTGGTGGCTGTTTGCACTCAACAACCTGCTGTTCACCTGCGTGGCGGAAGAGGCGCTGTTTCGAGGCGCTATTCAGCAGGGGCTGACCGAGCGTTACCGCCCCTGGATTGGCATCATCGTGGCCGCGCTACTGTTCGGAGCCATCCACCTGCCCGGTGGCCCACTGCTGGCGCTGTTTGCGACCCTGGCAGGCTGCTGCTACGGCTTGGTATTCCAGCTCAGCGGGCGACTCTCCGTGGCCATCCTGATCCACTTCGCCTTCAACTTCGCCCATCTGGTGCTCTTCACCTACCCGCTGGCCAGAGCCTGACGGTCAACTGCGCGGCGTCTTGCCCTTGAACTGCTTGACGCTGCGTTTGGCCTGAGTACGGCGATTGGCCTGCTTGTCACGAGGGGGGCGTTTGCCCTCCCCGCTGGCAGGCTGGTCGGTGACCGGGAATCCCGCCAGATCTCCCAGCGGCAGCTCGCGGCCGGTCAGGGTGCGGATGGCTTGCAGCATGTCACTCTCGCCATGACAAACCAGCGAGATGGCCAACCCCTCGCGGCCAGCCCTGGCGGTACGCCCGATGCGGTGAACGTAGACAGGGGCACTGGCGGGCAAGTCCAGATTGATCACCAGCGGCAGCGCCTCCACATGGATGCCGCGCGCCATCAGGTCGGTGGCCACCAGCACCCGCACCCGACCCTCCTTGAAATCATTGAGCGCCTGCTCGCGCACCGCCTGCTCCTTCTCGCCATGGAGAGCAGCCACCGCAATGCCCGCCTTGGCCAGCTTTCTGGCGACCCCGTCGGCATCATCCCGCGCACTGATAAAGACCAGCACCTGCGGCCACGCCTGCTCCTTGAGCAGGCTGATGAGCGCCGGCACCTTGCTGCTCTTGTTGACCAGATAGAGTCGCTCTTCGATCTCGTTCACCACGCTGTTGAGGGGTGTGGCCTCGATACGGGTTGGCTCACGCAGCAGGCCGTTGGCCAGCGCCTCCAGCTCGGCAGGCAAGGTGGCGGAGAAGAACAGGGTCTGGCGATCCGCCGGAATAAAGCCGAGCAGCGCCTTGATGTCGGGAGCAAAGCCCATCTCCAGCAGGCGATCCGCCTCATCCAGCACCAGCAGCTGCAGACCATCCAGCCCCAGCAACTGTTGGGTCAGCAGATCCCGCAACCGCCCGGGTGTAGCCACCAGCAGCTGTGGCCCCTGCGCCAGTTCGGCCTGTTGCCGCTCCTGCGCAACGCCCCCACACAACGTCACGATGCACAATCCCAGCGCCTCGGCCCCCTCTTTAAGCGCGGCAGATACCTGAATCGCCAGCTCGCGGGTTGGCACCAGCACCAGACCCTGCACCTGGCTGGAGGCAGGATCCAGCCGTTGCAGCAGCGGCAAACCAAACGCCAGCGTCTTGCCGCTGCCGGTCTGGGCCAGTGCCAGCAGATCCTGCCCCGCCAACGCCGCCGGAATCGCCAGCTGCTGGATGCGGGTCGGCGTCTGCAAGGTGGCGGGCAAAGAGGCCAGCAGAGCGGGATGGAGGGCAAGTTCGCGAAAGGTCATGGCGCTACGTTAACAAAGAGAAGTGGGAGGCGAAGTCTAGTGAGCGGGGGCCGAGAAGTAAAACCCTATCAATGATGGCCAGGCCAAGGGGGGGATTGCAACGGGCTGACTACACTTGAGCTGACCCATCACAGAGAAAACTGTCATGACCAGACACATCCCCATCCTGCTGCTGACCAGTGCGCTGCTTGGCAGCATCTCGCTCGGCCTGTCCGGCAGCACGGCGAGCGACAGTGCGGCCGAACAGGCCAAACCGGTGCGTACTCTTAACGCGCATCTCGGTGAGCTGCCGGGACTGATCAATGCCGACAAGACAGGACCTTTCGTTGATTTAGTGCGCGCCATCGACGATCTTCATCCCGATGTGACCATCAGGATCACCATCTATCCCATCGCCCGGGCCATGGCCGGAGTGATCGCTGGCAAGGCAGATCTCGGTCTGCCCGCCATCCGCAATCTCAGGGAGGTCGATATGCTCCCCTACCGTTTCAGTACCCGCAGCTTTGGCAAGGTGGCCCATGTGATTTACAGCAATACGGCCCATCCGGTCACCACAGATATGGCCTATGGCATAGTGCCCACCAAACGGGATCTGCTGATTGAAGCCGTTCCCGACTATATGCCCTTCTCGGTACAGCGCTCGATGAGTATCGAGCAGTCACTGCGCAAACTGTCTCGGGGTCGCATAGACGCCTTTGTCTGGGCACAAGAAGAGGCGGACCTGATGCTGAAAAATCTGAAGCTGACCAATATTCGCCGTGAATTCTTTGGTGATTTCGAGGATGTCTTCATCATCCAGAAAGGGGGGAGCGGGGATGAAATAGACGAATTTTTAAGTCGTTCCATTGAGCAACTCGCCGCCACCGGCAAACTGGCCGAGATCTACGAGAAGATCCACCGCCCCTATGTGGAGTGGCAACCCTCCCCACCCGCCAAGGCTGAACCGGCGACCACCCCGCCCGCAACACCCTGAACAGACAATTCCCGCATAAAAAATCCCGCCGAAGCGGGATTTTTTATGGCTTGCAGCCTTACAGCACGGCCAGCGCAGCGGCGTAGTTCGGCTCGTCGGCCACTTCTGCGACCAGCTCACTGTGCAGCACCTTGTTGTCACCATCCAGTACCACGATGGCGCGAGCGGTCAGACCTACCAGCGGGCCGGAAGAGAAGGCAACGCCGTAATCTTCCATAAAGGCCGCACCGCGCAGGGTGGAGAGGGTCACTACCTTGTCCAGACCTTCGGCGCCGCAGAAGCGGGACTGGGCGAACGGCAGATCGGCGGAGATGCACAGCACGACAGTGTTATCCAGCGCGCTGGCCTGCTCGTTGAACTTGCGCACAGAGGTTGCGCAGGTGGGAGTATCGACGCTCGGGAAAATATTCAGGATTTTGCGCTGACCGGCAAAGCTTGCCAGGGTCACGTCGGAAAGATCCTTGGCCACCAGGGAGAAGGGCTTGGCTTGCTCACCGGCGACCGGGAAGTGACCAGCGACGGAAACCGGGTTGCCTTGCAGAGTGACTGAGTTGCTCATGTGTTATGTCCTTTATTGGTGTAGTAAAAATCCGAGTGATCAGTATAGGGGCGGCGGGACCAGACAAACACCCGCGAAGACAAGGGATATAAAGGGGTTGACCTTGGACTTAACACCAAGGTTTAGACTCCTTCTCGGTAATCAGGGATCTCGCAGGGGCGGGATCCATCAAGAGGGACTCATCATGAGCAAATCCTGCTGCAATCATCAGCACGCCGCCCCCATCAAGGCCGTCAGCAAGGCGGCCTCCGGCCAGAGTGAACATCACCACGATAGCCACTGCTGCGACAACACCACGCCCGTCAGTTGCTGTTCAACCCAGACGCCTCATGAGCACGCATCCCGTGACGGCAATGAATCCCCCGGGGATGAAGAGCCTCCCCGAGGAGGCTGTCACGATCAAGCGTGCTGCAGCGCCTCCTTATCACCAGCTCACGAGCATGAGCATGATATGCCCCCTGCAGACCCGCTGGTTGCACCGGTGCAAGGCAACAGCCGCCACAGCTGGCAGGTATTGGGGATGGATTGCCCCAGCTGCGCCCGCAAGATCGAGACAGCCGTCTGCCGGGTGAGCGGCGTGCAGCAGGCACGCGTGCTGTTTGCCACCGAGAAGCTGGTAGTGGATCTGGCCCCAGGCCTCTCCCCGGATCCCGTCACCGCCGCTGTGCTGGCTGCCGGTTTCCAGCTCAAGGGTGCTCAAGCCACCAGAGCCCACACAATCACAAAGGGAGCAACACGCCAAAGCCCGCTGCTGAACACCCTGGGCAAATATTGGCAGCCCCTGTCACTGGCCAGTCTGATGCTGGTCGCTGCCCTGCTGCCGAAAGAGCTCGGTCAGCCACTCTTTACCCTGGCCACCCTCTGGGGGCTGTGGCCCATCTCCCGCAAGGCGTGGGCGCTGACCAAAAGCGGCTCCCCCTTCGCCATCGAGACCCTGATGACGGTCGCCGCCCTGGGCGCCCTGTTTCTCGGCGAAACCGCCGAAGCGGCCATGGTGCTGCTGCTCTTTATGCTGGGTGAACATCTGGAGGCCTACGCCGCCGGACGCGCCCGGGCCGGAGTGACAGCGCTGATGGCGCTGGTGCCTGACAAGGCGCTGCGCATCCGTACCACTGCCGAGGGCGAGGTGCGCGAAGAGGTCGGCGCCGATGAGCTGCGTCCCGGCGACATTATCGAAATCGCTCCGGGAGCCCGCTTGCCTGCCGATGCCCGCCTGCTCGATGAACTCGGTGCGTTTGACGAAAGCGCCCTGACAGGTGAGTCTATTCCGGTGGAACGCCGTCAGGGTGACAAGGTGCCGGCCGGTAGTCTGGCGGCCGATCGGGTACTGCGTCTTGAAGTCGTCTCCGAGCCCGGCAACAACGCCATCGACCGCATTCTGCACCTCATCGAGGAGGCCGAAAGCCAGCGCGCCCCCATCGAGCGCTTTATCGACCGCTTCAGCCGCTGGTATACCCCGGCCATGATGCTGGTTGCTCTGCTGGTGGTGCTGGTGCCGCCCCTTGCCTTCAGCCAGAGCTGGGACGAATGGATCTATCGCGGACTGGCGCTGCTGCTGATCGGCTGCCCCTGCGCGCTGGTCATCTCCACCCCGGCAGCGGTCACCTCGGCGCTGGCCGCCGCCACCCGTCAGGGAGCGCTGATCAAAGGGGGGGCCGCGCTGGAGCGACTGGCCCATATCGATACCGTGGCGTTTGACAAGACCGGTACCCTGACCCTGGGCAAGCCGCAGCTGACCGAGCTGGTCAGCCTCAATGGCCAGCCGGAGGCCGAGTTGCTGGCGCTGGCGGCTGCCATCGAGCAGGGCTCTCACCACCCGCTGGCCCGCGCCGTGGTCGCCAACGCGACCGAACAGGGGCTGACGCTGGCGGAGGCCCGAGACTTGCGTGCCCTGCCGGGCATGGGCGTTGAGGGACGCATCAACGGTGAACTGTGGCAACTGCTGGCACCGAACCGGGTGGCGACCCTGAATGTGGAACAGCAGACACGGATTGGTTCGCTGGAGCGGCAGGGCAAGACCGTCGTGGTGCTCTGCCAGAGCAGTGGCGACCAAGCGCTGCCGATTGCCCTGCTGGCGCTGCGGGATCAGATCCGGCCGGAGGCAGCGGCCGCGCTGCAAGAGCTCAACCGACTCGGGCTCAACAGCATCATGTTAACCGGGGATAACCCCAACGCCGCCGAGGCGATCGCCACCGAGCTGGGCATGGGCTGGCGTGCCGGTCTGCTGCCGGAGAACAAGGTAGAAGAGATCGCCAAGCTGGCCTGCACCCGGAAGGTTGCCATGGTCGGCGATGGCATCAACGATGCCCCCGCCATGAAGCGGGCCAGTATCGGCATCGCCATGGGGGGCGGCACCGATGTGGCGCTGGAGACCGCCGATGCGGCGCTGACCCACAACCAGCTCGGCGGTATTGCCGCGATGATCCGGCTGTCGCGGGCGGCACTGACCAATATTCACCAGAATATTGCGCTGGCGCTGGGGCTTAAAGCCATCTTCCTGGTCACCAGCCTGCTCGGCATCACCGGTCTGTGGATTGCGGTGCTGGCCGATACCGGCGCCACAGCGCTGGTGACCGCCAACGCCTTGCGGCTGCTGCGCAAGCGTTAAGCCAGCCGATAGCATCCCAGCCAAAAGCCGTCCCCCAACCGGGACGGCTTTTTTTTTCCTCTCATTTCTCTCACGGCACCCCGTAAAAGAAAAAGCGCGCCTGCCGGTCGGCAGTCGCGCTTTGCTTACTCTCTCGGAGTTATCCCACCCTTGGCAAGGTGGAATTCAACCCGGGGGCGCCGAGCCATCCCCCGGACTCAATGGCTTGCTTACTTGACGCTGCACTCCTGAATGACGGCTGTGCCCGCCTTGACGCCAGCCGGGTCAACCTTCACCAGCACACTCCACAGCCCCTGCGGCAGGGTGATGCTGTTATTGGCACTGCCCCCCTTGGAGAAGGCGAACGAATAGCCGGTTTCAGCGTTCACCGCGCCGCCACCGTTGAGCAGGTACTCCTTGCTCCAGTCCTCGTTGGCGACCTTGAACTCGGTGCTGCCAGCGTAGTTGAACGCCGCCTGATAGATGGCGAGATCACCGTCCATCCCCTTGTAGCTCAGCTGGTACTGGGGTTGGGCATTCCAGCCTGAAAGCTCACCCTTGACGAACAGGTTGTAGCCGAGCGGATTGCCCGCCACCGTATCCAGCACCTTGCAGCTCTGCACCGGCTCGGTGAAGCTGACACTCAGGGTCGGTTTGTCCTTGTTCATGGCGGTAAAGACAAACTTGTAGCTGCCCGCCTTGGCCAGATCGAGCCCGATGTTGCCGGTATCCCCACCCTTGCAAAGGGTCAGCGGAGTGCCGACCACCAGCTTGTCACCGGCGTTGCAGCTGCCGTAGTTGACCGGCCCCCAGCTGGCGTCAGCGATCTTGACGTTGGTGGTACCCAGCTTGTCGGTGCTCACCTCGGTAGTGAACTCGTACATGAAGTTGCCGCTGAAGGTCATCTGGTTGGTGTTGCCCCACTCATCGAGGAACCCCTTCAGATAAACATCGGTGTTGCCAAACGGTGGCAGGGTGCTCAGGTCGGTCTTCTTGCTGACCGGCAGGCCCGCGCCCTGTGCACCAGACTGCGGCTTGACGAACACAGCGGCAGACCAGGCCCCCAGCGTCAGCTGGCCGTTATCATAGGCGGCGCCGCTGGCGATGCTGTCGACAGCGCGATGCTTGCTGCTAAGCACCATACCGCTCAGATCGATGGGCTGATCGTTGCCATCACGGAAGTCGCCGATGCTCTGGCTCTGGTTGCTGGCGTTGATCATCACCACCAGACCGTCGATGGCCGGATCCAGATCCGTCCCGGCACTGACACCATCATCCACCGTCATGACGATAAGGCCGGGCACCTGATCCGGGCCGGTATTGCGAAAATCAACCCGCTTGATCACCTCGGCGCCACTGCCCAGACGCAGCAGACGGGAAGAGTTGCGCAGCTCCGCCAGCTCCTGATAGAAGCTCACCATCTGCGCCATCTCGGCCGAGCCCGGCTTGGCATGCTTGCCAAGCACCTGCTCGATCAGCGGATAGTTGTCGCCATCCTTGTCCTTGCGCGGCAACCCCTTGTCGAAGTTGTTGTCGCCCAGGGTGTAGTCGACCTTGTTGTACCAGTCGCCCGAGTCATAGCTATCCCGCTCCATGGATTTGGAACGCAGCAGCTCGACACCTGCGTGGGTGAAGGGAATGCCCTGACCCAGCATGGCAGTCGCCAGCGAGACCCCCTGCATCCTCACCAGATCGGCTCCGGCAGGCGCCTTGTAGATCAGGTTGTCGAACAGGGTCTGGTTGTCGTGCTTGTCGACATAGTTCTGCACTTCCAGCGGATCCTGGGCATAACCGGCAGGCTGACCGTTGTAGTCGATCTCGGCGCCTTTCTTCGGCATGCCATCCTTGTCGGTCAGCACGAACTCCTTGAGGTTGCCCGCCATGCCGAGCCGCACCAGATCGGACTGGTGCAAGGCCGTCGCCAGATCCACCTTGCTCATTTCGTTAGGATCGACGAAGGCACCGTTGCCAAAGCCCTGGGTCTTGCGAATGGTATCGCCACCGTCGAACGGACTGCCGCCGCGCACCGCATCGCGCAAGCGATCGGAGAAGGAGCCGATACCGGTACCGCCCAGATGCTTCTGGGTAGCCTGCACGAAGCGCTTGTCATCCTGCACTTCGCCGAAGTTCCACCCCTCGCCGTAGAAGTACATCTCGGGATTGACCTTCTTCACCGCGGCCAGCGCCTGCACCATCTGATCTTTCGGATGGTGGCCCATCAGGTCGAAGCGGAAGGCGTCGATCTTGTAGTCGCGCGCCCAGGTGACCAGGGAGTCATCCATCAGCTTGGCAAACATGGCGTGTTCCGGCGCCGTGTTGGAGCAGCAAGTGGAGTTCTCCACCGAGCCGGTCTCCGGATTGAGGCGCTGATAGTACCAAGGCACTATCTTGTCGAGCACCGACTTGGGGCCGAGCCCGGATTCGTTGGTATGGTTGTAGACCACATCCATCACCACGTTCATGCCGATGTTCTGCTTGATGGCCTTGACCATCTCGCGGAACTCCAGAATACGTTTGGTCCCCTCGGCGTTGGTGGCGTAGGAGCCTTCCGGCGTGGTGTAGTGGTAGGGATCATAACCCCAGTTGAAGGAGTCGACGCCGCGCAGGTAACCGGATAGCTCCTGCACCTGCGGATTATCCTTGCTGTCGCCCCCTTGCAGGTCGGCCAGCACATCTCCCACGGTCTGGCCGCCACCGCAATAGCCACCAAATTTGGATGTTTTCACATCCGGATTGACCTGACAGAGCTTGCTGAAGTCATCGCCGAGATTGGCCACCTTGGCCGGATCCTCGTTGACGGTGGCGATATCGAACACCGGCAGCAGGTGCAAGTGGCTGACGCCGCTCTTTGCCAGCGCTTTCAGATGGTTGACCGGTACAGAGTCGGGCTGGGTCAGACCGACAAACTTGCCGCGCTTCTCTTCATCGGTGGAGGCATCGTTGCCGGTCAGGTCACGAACATGGGCCTCATAAATAGTGATGTCGGCGGGGTTCTGCTGGCTGTGGGGCGCCTTGAGGCTGTCCCACCCTTCCGGTTTCAGGGCCGGGTCCTCGAGATCCACTACCTGACTGAACTCGGAGTTCATCGCGAGGCTCAGGGAGTAGGGATCGGTCACCTCGTAGTGCTCAACCTTGCGGCTCAGCGGATGGTAGACCTCCATATCGTAGCGATAGAACTGGCCGATCAGCTCGCTGCCCCCTTCATAACTCCAGCTGCCGCTGGCGCTGTCAAAGGTCATCGCTACCTCGCCACTCTTCTGGTGGCTGGCGTTGTAGAGGGCCAGCTTGACCGACTTGGCGGTCGGCGCCCAGAGACGGAAGGTCACCCGATTGCCCTCTACCACGGCGCCATAGCTCAGCTTGGCCGCCTCGGGAGCATAGAGCGCATCGAGGGCGCCGGCGCTCTGCACCAGGGTGGCTCCTTGCAGGATACCGTCGGCATCGGTGCCGATAGCCACCAGCTCACCCTTGAGCAGGGGCTTGAGATCTTTCCCGGCAGGCAGGGCAAAGGCGGCCGCATCCTTGAGGTGCGGATATTTGGCCTGCTGCTCGGCAGTCAGGCTGGTCGCGGTCAGGCTGATATAGGGGAAATCGAACACCCCATCGGCATTGGCCTTGATGGTGCCCGAGTCGGTGTAATAGAGGCGAACGTGGGGCTTGTCCTTGCCCCCTTGCCAAATCAGGGTATTGCCATCGATCAAATGAGCGCTGGCCCCCGCCACGCCAAAGGCGGCGGTAAAGGCTTCGGCACGGCTGCCAAACAGATCTTTCTTGCCCGCGACAATGGCCACGGTGCGATCCGGGTGCTCACTGAAGATCACCTTCATATCGCTGCCGGTCAGGTTGGCCAGATCGCCGTTGCGGGCGATAAAGTTGATGCACCCTTCCACCTTGTTGAGCGGAACGACCCAGGCCGGACCAAAGCTGTCGGCGGTGGCCGGTGTCTTGCTCTTGTCATCCCACCCGGTATTCAGGCCGCTATCTGCCGTTGCCTTGCAGGCGTCGTTGTTCCAAAGGTGCAGGCTGTAGCTGTCAAACGGTGCCTTGGCGCCTTTGGCTGCCGACTGGGTATCCACCAGTGCAATGACCACCTGATTGTCGCCGGCAACCAGCAACTCTTTCGGGGGATCCATCTTGGGCAGACGAGCGACAGGCCCATCGGTGACTTCAGGTGTAGGCGGTGTAGGGGGGACGGGGTTCACACCGGAGGCATCAGAGCTGTTGTCATTACAGCCAGACAAAAGCGCGAGCAGTGAGGCTGTTACCAGCGCCACTTTGGTCTTTTTCATATCCATATTTTTATAATTCCCGCTGTAGTTAGTCTCGATAGTCGAGCACCCGGTCATTGCCAGGCGGTGCCATATTAATCAGCGGCAATCGATTCAAATGTGAGCGAGAGGGCAAAAAAACCATCCAGTTTCAACAAGATAACGTTTTCAGACTGAAACTTCGATCCGGCTCACAGACCTCGCGGCCATTTGGCCTCATATCTGGAAAACGGCAGTCACGGGGTCAGAAAAGCAATGTCTGATCAAGTGGATAGACAAGGAGTAAGCAATGAAACGGATTGAAGAGCAGGCAAGACGACTCGATCAGGAGTATCAGGCGATCGGGCAGCTGTTCGACCAGTTCTGCCAGCAGGCTGGCGCCCTGGCCGAACAGTATCACTTCTTCAACTGGCCCGATTATGAAGACTCACCCCCGCTGAGCCGCGCCTTTACCCTGCTGGGGGAACCCCGCGAACTGCGGCTGCGCTGTCAGCCCGGTGAGCGCTCCGCCCTCAATGGCCTGATCCAGGTGGTCTCGGAGGATGGCACCATAGATGCCAGCCTCGGATTTCGCGCCGATGGCCAGTTGCTGCTGGAGTCCGGCAAACTGCTGGACAACCCGCCCGGACTGCTGCTCAAGTTGCTGCTCGGCGCAATCTGGCAACACAAGCCGCAGGCCGATCTCTCACAACAGGAGATCTAGCTGCGGAGCCAACTGTTGAGTCGTTCTGGCTATTGTGGCCGCAGCACGCATCCACAATAGCCTGTGTCGAATGAAGGCGTGGTGGATTTACACCAGAGCATCACTCCTCGCTACGCCCAGCCCCCCGGCAGCAAATGTCCTGCTACTCCGGTTGCAACGGCTCCGCCACCTTGCCCTCCAGCTTTCTGACCGGCTTTTGCAGGATCAGGTTGGCCGGATAGGTGACCAGATCGCCGTTGTCATCACGCACCCGCACATAGAAGAGGCCGATCTCGGTGATGACGCCGGTGACCGAATCATCCTTGTCGAGGATGCGGATCCGGTCGCCAATCTTGTAGGGGAAGGCGAAGAAGATGGTGATGCTGGCGGTGATGTTGGAGAGGATCGACCACTGGGCGACCATGGCGACCCCCAATACCGCAAAGAAGGAGGACGCGAGCACCACCAGTCGGGAGAAGTCGAGCCCCCACACCCCGGCCAGCACCAGCAAGGTGGCACAGCCGAGCAGGAAGTGGAACACATGGGCCACGTAGAGCACCCGGTTCTCGCTCACCTGCCTGCTCTGACCGAGCGCCAGCAGGCTCTTGTGAATCAGCCGCCGGATCAGGGTATGCCCCAGCAACAGCAGTAGGGTCAGACCAATTGATTGCCACATGGGTTATGCCTCCTTACCACCAGCGCCGATGTTTGAGCCAGATAGCCAGCCCGCTGGCCAGCGCCACCAGCGAACCACAGAAGACCCAGAAGGCGGTCGGATTCTCGGCCCCGGGAATGCCCCCCAGGTTGATGCCAAACAGGCCGGTCAGGAAGCTGGCAGGTAAAAAGAGCAGCGCCATCACCGACATCTGGTAGGCGCGGCGGTTGGTCGCCTCCGCCATCAGATTGTTGATCTCGTCTGCCAGCACAGCGGTGCGTGCCACTCCCGCATCGAGGTCGTCGAGCCAGCGCCGCAGCCGATCGGCGATATCGAGCAGACGACGGCGATCATCCTCATCCAGCCAGCTGATCTTCTCGTTGGCAAGGCGCGCCACCAGATCCCGCTGGGGGGAGAGGTAGCGGCGGATCATGATGAGCTGCTTGCGGATCAGCGCCAAGCGGCCATTGGCGGGCATGTCGCGCATCAGCACCATCTCCTCCAGATCGAGGATCTTGTCGTGCAGTTCCTCGACAAACTCCCCCGCCCGATCGGTCAGGGCATCACAAATCTCCACCAGCCAGTCGGCCGGGGTATCGGCGCCGCCCCCCAGCTTGAGCTGGTTGAAGACATCCTGCTCGGAGAGCAGCGGACGACGACGGCTGCTGATGATGAGATCCGGGGTGATGAAGATGCGCAGCGCCACCATCTCTTCGGGCCTGTGATCCTTGTTATGGTTGATGCCGCGCAGGATCAGCAGCACCGTCTCCCCCATCCGCACCAGCTTGGGACGATTGCTCTGGCCGAGCAGCGACTCCCTGGCCGCCTCGCTGAGCAAGGGGGTCTGCAACAGCCAGCGCGCCGAATCGGGATTGCCGTAATCCAGATGCAGCCAGCCGGGATGTTCCGCCGGGACTTCGCTTCCCGCCATCAGCGGCTCCATGCCCCCCTTGCCATCCAGGGTCAGGGCATAAATCACTTCACCGGGCACCCGATCCATCTCGTCTCCTTCTCGTTTCATGTGCTGGCCCCAGCTTACACCAAAGGCGGGGCCGACTCAGCCCCGCGCCTGGAAGGGGAGGCCTGTGTTAACATGGCCGCTCTCGTTTTCCATCCGCTTTCACTACAGGAAACCATGCCATGCCCATCTGGGTTGATGCCGATGCCTGCCCCATTCCGGTCAAGGAGATCCTCTACCGCGCCGCCCACCGCGCCCAGGTCGTCACCACCCTGGTGGCCAATCAGGGATTGCGGGTGCCCCCCTCGCCTTTCATCAAAACCCAGCAAGTGGAGAAGGGATTCGATGTGGCAGATCATGTCATCGCCCAGCAGGTTCAGCCCGGCGATCTGGTGATCACCGGTGATATCCCCCTCGCCTCCTGGGTGATCGATGCCGGTGGCGAGGCGCTCAACCCCCGTGGCGAGATCTACACCCGCGAGACCATCGAGGCGCGGCTCGGCATGCGCAACTTTATGGAAGAGCTGCGCTCGGCCGGCGTGCAAACCGGCGGCCCGGCCCCCTTCAATGCCGCCGACAAGCAGCGCTTCGCCAACGCCCTCGACAAGTGGCTGGTCAAAGGCAAGTTATAAATAGGCTATAAAGGCGCCCAATTTGGGCGCTTTTTCGCCGTAACATCCTGATTTTTAAAATAAGAGCTGACCACAACCGTCAGGCTGGTAAGATGCGCCGCCATCTTGTCCACGCCGTAATCATCATGACCGCCCAAGGGCACCTGCTCTTCTCCGTTACCTGCACCCTGATCGCCCACAAACTGCAGCTCACTCCGGCCCTGGCAGATGCCAGTCTGTGGCAGACCATCCCTGCCGCGCTGGCCAGCGCCCTGTTGCCCGACCTCGACCACCCCAAATCGGTGCTGGGGCAGCGACTGCCGTGGATCTCGAAACCTCTGTCGCGGCTGTTCGGCCATCGCGGTTTCACCCACAGTCTGCTGGCGGTCGCCGCCGCCGTCTGGGGGCTGAACCAGAGCCTGCCGCCGGACACCTTGCCCATGGGGGTCAAGGATGCCCTGATCGTCGGCTACCTCAGCCATCTGCTGGGGGACTGGCTCACCCCGGCGGGCATTCCGCTCTTCTGGCCCATCAAGCGCCGTTACCGCCTGCCGGGCTGGCCGCTGCGCAGTGGCGGCGCCATCGAAACCGGCTTTTGCACCCTCACCCTGCTGGTTGCCGGCTGGTGGTGCGGCTGGCGCCTGTAAGCCAGAAATAAAAAAGCCCCTGACGAGGTCAGGGGCTCAAACCGTGGCAGATGCCACTAGAGGATCAGATCATGATGCCTGCGATAACAGCAGAGAGCAGGCTGACCAGAGTTGAACCGTAGACCAGCTTCAGACCGAAGCGGGAAACCATGTTGCCCTTCTCTTCGTTCAGCGCTTTTACCGCACCGGCGATGATGCCGATGGAGCTGAAGTTGGCGAAAGAGACCATGAAGATGGAGAGGATGCCGACGGTACGCGGGGAGAGCTCGGCAGCAATCTTGCCCAGATCCATCATGGCCACGAACTCGTTGGTCACCAGCTTGGTCGCCATGATGGAGCCCGCTTGCAGCGCTTCACCACTCGGGATACCCAGAATCCAGGCGATTGGATAGAAGAGGTAGCCCATGACGTACTGGAAGTTGACACCAAACGCCAGCTCGAACAGGTAGTTGACCAGGGCGATCAGGGCAATAAAGCCCACCAGCATGGCCGCCACGATAACGGCAACGGAAAAACCGGCCATGATGTACTCGCCCAGCATCTCGAAGAAGTTCTCTCTCTTCGGCGTATGGTGCTCGTCGCCCTCGGCCAGCGCCTTGGCATCGGTCACGGTATTGTCCGGCTCGTAGGGGTTGATCAGCGACAGCACGACAAAGGTGCTGAACATGTTGAGCACCAGCGCAGCCACCACGTAACGCGGCTCGATCAGCTGCATGTAGGCACCGACGATGGACATGGAGACGGTGGACATCGCCGTCGCCGCCAGGGTGTACATCTGCTTCTCGTTCAGGTGCGGCAGGATGTTCTTGAGCGCGATGAAGTTCTCGGATTGACCGACGATCATGGAGCTGATGGCGTTGAAGGACTCCAGCTTGCCCATGCCGTTGATCTTGGCCAACACGGTACCGATACCGCGGATCACCAGCGGCAACAGGCGGATGTACTGCAGAATACCGATCAACACGGAGATGAAGACGATGGGCATCAACACCATCAGGAAGAAGGTAAATGAACCTTCATTCATCATGCCGCCAAATACAAAGTCGGTTCCCTGCTTGGCAAACTCCATCAGCTTGGTGAAGCCGGCCGCGAAGCCACCCACCACAGCCAGACCCACTTCCGAGTTCAACATGAACCAGGCCAGCGCCAGCTCGACCACCAGCAGTTGGCCGATATAACGCAGCTTGATCTGTCTCCAGTTGTGGCGGTTAGCCAGCAGAGAAAGAGCGAGGACCATCACCAGTCCGAGCACAAAGTGAACGTATTCCATACCTGTAGCACCTGAGTGAATTGTAATTTTCGACCGGCGCCATCATAGACATTTGCACATTTAAAAATCAGAGAGTCATCACAATCCCGTGTAATAATATGCATGCAGGATAATACAAACGTTTTTAAATTAATTACGCAACAACCTGATATTAATCGCACAACTTTGACGACGACAAATTCATTAAAAAACATGATATTACATAATTAAAATGGCATTTTCATGGCCCTCCAAAATATCTTTATATCATTTTCGCAACATTGTGCTTAATGCCACACTCGCCAATAGAATATTTTTCAACCATTATATTTAAACAACAGAAATGGCAAACGTTTATCCTCAATAAATAATTACACGCATGTTTGAATAATTACCCCGATATCCTTTCACATATTGCTCACAACCAATCTGGCAACAAATACCCCCATAATGTGCCCCCCATGGCCAGCCGTTCAAAAATCCGCCACATCCGGTGCCACATTCTGGTATGATGCGCGGCCTTAGCGCTCGCGCATCCCCGTTTTCTCCGAAATAGAGTCCTTTTGTGAACAACAGCGAATTTAGCAGCCTCAATCTCTCCCCCGCCCTGCAAGAGAACCTCACCAGCCTGGGTTACCTGCAGATGACCCCGATCCAGGCCCAGAGCCTGCCCCTGGTGCTCGATGGCAAAGACCTGATTGCCAAGGCAAAAACCGGCAGCGGCAAGACCGCCGCCTTCGGCCTCGGCCTGCTGGCCAAGCTCAACGTCAACCGCCTCGAAGTGCAGGCGCTGGTGCTCTGCCCGACCCGCGAACTGGCGGATCAGGTGGCTCAGGAGATCCGTCGTCTGGCGCGCGCCCTGCCCAACGTCAAGCTGGTCACCCTGTGCGGCGGCACCCCGACCGCACCGCAGTCCGCCACCCTGAGCTTTGGTGCCCACATCGCCGTCGGCACCCCGGGTCGCATTCTCAAGCATCTGGAGCAAGGCACGCTGGAACTCTCCGGCCTCAAGACGCTGGTGCTGGATGAAGCGGATCGCATGCTGGACATGGGCTTTGGCGAAGATATCAACCGGGTCATCAGCTATGCTCCCCAGCAGCGTCAGACCCTGCTCTTCTCCGCCACCTATCCGGAAGGGATCGCCCAGATGAGCCGCGGCGTGCAGCGCAATCCGGTCGAGGTGAGCGTGGAGTCCCTGCACGAGGGGAGCGCCATCGAACAGAAGCTCTATGAAGTGCCTGCCGGTCAGCGCCTCGACGCCCTCACCTGGTTGCTGAGCCACTACCAGCCCAGCTCCTGCGTGGTGTTCTGCAACACCAAGCGCGCCTGTAACGACGTGGCCGACCATCTGGCCGCCAAGGGCTTCTCGGCGCTGGCGCTGAACGGCGATCTGGAGCAGCGCGAGCGGGATCAGGTGTTGGTGCGCTTTGCCAACGGCAGCGCCACCATTCTGGTGGCCACCGATGTGGCGGCCCGCGGCCTCGACATCAAGGAGCTGGGCGCCGTCATCAACTACGAGCTGACCTATGATCCGGAAGTGCACGTGCACCGCATCGGCCGTACCGGTCGTGCCGGCCAGCAGGGTCTGGCCCTGAGTCTCTATCAGCCGAACGAGGCCCAGCGCGTCAACTTTATCGAAGAGTACCAGCAAGCTCCGATGCCGCTGGGTGATCTCGACAGCATCGGCCGCGACATCAAGCCGATCGCCCCGCAGATGGTGACCCTCTCCATCGATGCAGGCCGCAAGACCAAGGTGCGGGCCGGTGACATTCTGGGTGCCCTGACCGGTGAAGGCGGCATTGCCGGCGCCGACGTCGGCAAGATCCAGATCTCCGAGCAGTACTCCTACGTCGCCGTGAAGCGCAGCGTGGCGAGCGCCGCCCTCAAGCGGTTGCAGGAAGGCAAGATCAAGGGTCGCAGCTACCGCGCCCGCAAACTGGGCTAAGGTTTTTTGCAAGCCGTTAGCCAGACCACAGGCGCCTGACAGGCGCCTGTTTCATATCTCCGATGCCGCCATGCGGCAAGACAGGCACCATGACCCAAGCAATCCAAACCGATGTGAGCTGCCAGAACTGCGAAGCCTGCTGCTGCCGCCTCGAAGTGATGCTCTTTACCGATACCGGCGTGCCGGACCGTTATGTACTGGAACGGGATGGCGAGATACCGGTCATGCGCCGGCTGGACGATGGCTGGTGCGCCGCCCTCGACCGCAACACCATGATGTGCCGTATCTACGAGGTACGACCGCTGATCTGCCGCGAATTCGAAATGGGTGAACCCGACTGCGTTGACGAGCGGGACAAGTGGTTTATCAAGCTGGAGTAAAACCCGTCCACGCGGTGAGCGGGGTGGTCAAGCGCTCGCGGGTTCACAGGGAGCGATGTTGAGCTGCTCCCCCAGCCACTGGATGGCCGCTGCCTCCTGCTCGAAGTAACGTACCGCCCGAAAGGGTAATCCCTTGAAGATGTTATCCGCCAGATAGCGCTTGAAGCCCCCTACGAAAACCACCGCCAGAAACTGACAGCCACTCTCGGCACACCAGCCAAACTGGCGACGAAAACGGGCCAGCACCTCGGGCCCGGCCGCTTCAAACTCGGTCGCGACCTCGACAATCCCCCAGGGGCCATCCATCAATCCGGCCAGTTCGTGACGAAAGCGCGCCTCATAGGCCATGGCACCAGCCAGATTGAAGGGGCCACTCGGGCGGCAGATCAGCATCTGACCCCTGCGCTCCATGTCAAATTGCCCATGTGGCTGCATGACTGCTCCCATTCCGTTACCACCACCATCGCCTGCAAATTGTTACCACAAGGTAATAATTTATAAGGAAAAGTCCAGCAGCAAACAGGCTTTTCCCAAAGCGTGGTCATCCTATCCAGCAAACCGTCGGCACCTCATGTTACCGACATCCCGCACCGAACCGATCTCAAGATGTGTGATTGCAGTTAACGAAACGTTACTGCTATTATCCGCGCCGCCACAAACATTCCACCAGCCGAAAGGTTTAGCACCTCAACAAGGATGTGCAATGAAAAACAGGGACTCGAGTCATTACCAACGGATCTGGCGCTGGCACTTCTACGCCGGTCTCTTTGTCGCCCCTTTCCTGATCCTGCTGTCACTGACCGGGATCGTCTATCTGTTCAAACCCCAGCTCGACAACCTGATGTACCCCGAGCTGATGAAGGTCGCCCCCGCCAGCCAGACCCTGAGTGCCGACCAGCTGCTGGCCAAGGCGATGATGACCATGCCCGATGCCAGCCTGCGTAAATACCTGCCGCCTGTCGCACCCGATCAGAGCGCCCAGTTCATCGTCAATCAGGGGGATCGCGAGCTGACTCTGTTTATGGATCCCGCCAGCGGCGCCCTGCTCGGCACCATGGACAACAAGTGGAATTTGCAAGCGGTGGCTCGCTCCCTGCACGCCGACCTGCTGCTCGGCACCACGGGGGACCGGCTGATCGAACTGGCGGCAGGCTGGGGGCTGGTACTGCTCATCAGCGGCCTCTACCTCTGGTGGCCACGCAAGGGGCCCGGGGTGGGTGGCATTCTTTGGCCCAGAGTGAACCAGCGCGGACGCCTCTGGTGGCGGGATCTGCACGCAGTGGTCGGCTTCTGGGGCGCTGGTTTCCTGCTGCTGTTGCTGCTGAGCGGCATGACCTGGACCGGTTTCTGGGGCGATCAGTTTGCCGCGGTCTGGAACCGCTTCCCCGCCGCCATGTGGAACGAGGTGCCCAAATCGGCACCGCTGGCTCGCAGCCTCAATCAGGCCCACGAGCAGACCGTCCCCTGGGCGGTGGAGAACACTCCCATGCCCAGCTCGCAGCCTGTTGATGAGGGGCACGATCACGGCGCCATGAACCACGGCGAGCACGAGGGAATGGTGATGGCCAGCCAGCGGATCCCGCTGCAACAGGTGGTGGATATCGCCACTGCCCGGAAGGTGAGTCCGGGGTACAGCATCACCCCGCCGGTCGGCACCACCGGCGTCTACACCATCGCCCTGTTTGCCGACGATCCACGCAACGACGCCACCCTGCATATCGATCAATACAGCGGCAAGGTGCTGGCCGATGTGCGCTGGCAGGATTACGGCACGGTTGCCAAGACGGTGGAGAGCAGCGTCATGCTGCACATGGGCAAGCTCTACGGCTGGCCCCATCAGCTGGTCATGCTGACCATCTGCCTGATGGTGCTGGCCAGCGCCGTGAGCGGCCTGTGGATCTGGTGGTGCCGTCGTCCGCAAGGCCGTCTCGCCGCGCCGCCGCTGCCCGCCAAACTCCCGCCGATGCGCGGTGCCATCCCCCTGCTGATCCTGCTGGGCATTGCCTTCCCGCTGGTGGGCACCTCCATGGTTGTCATCTGGCTGCTGGATACCCTGCTATTTTCCCGCCGTACGCTCAAAGTGGCGCGCGCCAGCTAAACCCGCCAAAACCAAAAAGGGCTCCCATCTCGGGAGCCCTTTGTATTGTTCGCCTTGGCGAGCTGCGACCAGCTGTCAGGAGAGCGCCAACCCGATGGAGAGTAGCAGGCTGAACAGAAAGGCGCTGATGGCGGTCTTCTTGAGGGCACCGGTCAGCACCTCGCCATCGTAGCTTTCGCGCAAGGTGCGGGCCGCATCGCTGAGCGGCTTCATGGCGGGCAGGAAGATCCACGGCCAGAAACTGGCGGGCTGGATCAGGATAAAGGCGATGGTTGCCAGCAGCGCCGCCCCCAGCAGTACCCACTGATAGGCGATGGCGCGGTTGCGGCCAAGGCGCACCGCCAGGGTGATCTTGCCGCTGGCGGCGTCGGTCTCGATGTCGCGCACATTGTTGATATTGAGCACGGCGGTGGCCAGCAAACCACAGGCGGTGGCTGGCAACAGCAGATCCCACTCCAGACTCTTGGTGAAGAGGTAGTAGGAGCCGAGCACCCCCAGCAAGCCGAAGAAGAGGAACACAGAGATATCGCCAAACCCGCGATAGCCGTAAGGAGTCTTGCCGACGGTGTAGGTCACCGCCGCCACGATGGCCGCGCCACCCAGCACCACAAATGCCAAAATCTGCAGCCACTGGCCGCCGAAGGCGCAGCCCAGCAGCAGCAGGCCACTGGCCACCGCCGCCAGCGCGGTCAGCCCCATCGCCACGCACATCTGCTTTTTGGTGATAAGACCGGAGACCACCGCCCGCTGCGGGCCGATCCGCTCGCCGTTGTCGGCGCCGGAGACCGCATCGCCGTAATCGTTGGCCAGATTGGAGAGGATCTGCAGCAGGATGGCGGTCAGCAGAGAGAGCGCCATGATGGTGCCATCGAAGGCACCACGACTGGCAGCCAGCCCCGAGCCTAGCAGGATGGAAGAGCAGGCGAGCGGCAATGTTCGCAAACGCGCCGCCAGCAACCAAACAGAGAAGGTATTTGTCATTTTGTGATGGCCAAACAATCGGATATTGATCGTGTTAAGGGTTATCGAACCGGATTTGGGTATACTTGGCCCCGGAGAGTGAAGCTCCCGCGGGCGATTTACATGGACGAATGGGCAGATAATATATAGGAAATCATCGCCCTTTGGCATAAACCTACGGCATCCAGCTACCGGATCGCTCGTTACTACCCGGCTCAGACAAGAATCCATGTTGGCTCAGACCCATATCAAGCAACAACTGGACGCCCTGCGTCACAGCAACGTCAGCGGCTTCGTACGGTTGCGAGTGGCGATCGAAATCCGCTCCTTTCTGGGCTGGCTCGCGGCGCAAACCCTCTATCCCCGCATCTACTGGCAGGCCCGTGGAGAGGCTCGTCCCGAGTATGTCGCGCTGGGCGCCATCCATGAACTGACCGAACCGCACGCCATCAAGCAGGTGTGCACTAACACAGCCAACCAGCATCATGACGACAGCCCTCGCTACTATGGCGGACTGGCGTTCGATCCGGCCCAGTCCGGCTGGCAAGGGTTTGGCCCCTGCCGTTTCGTGCTGCCCCGCATCGAGCTGGTGCGCCGTGGCGAGTGCGTCAGTCTCTGCCTCAACCTTTGGCTGGATGAAAACAATCTCGAGGCCGAACTGCAGGCGGCCGAAGCCGCCCTCGATGCCCTGCGCCCGGAAGCCCCGCTGCCCGCCCTGCAAAAGCAGCCCTGGCAGCGACAGGATTGCCCCGGCCCCGCCCAGTGGCAGACGCTGGTTGAGCGCGTCACTGCCCCCGATTTTCAGGCCCACACCCCCAAGGTGGTGCTGTCGCGGGAGAGCCGGCTGACCAGTCCGAACCATGATGCGGATATCAATCCCTGGGCCATGCTCGACCAGTGGGCCCGCCACGCCCAGGACTGCTTCCACTTCGGTTTTCAATTCTCCCCCGAGCAGGCCTTTATCGCCTGCTCCCCCGAGCGGCTCTACCGCCGGGAAGATCGCCACCTTTTTACCGAGGCGCTGGCGGGCACCATCCGCCGCTCCGGCGATGAAGAGGTGGATGCCCAACTGGCTGCCGAGCTGCTGGCCGACAGCAAGAACCGGCTGGAGAACCGGCTGGTACATGCCGACATCCTCAGCCGTCTGGCGCCACTGACCCACGATGCCACCCTGACCGAGCCGCGCATTCTGAAACTGCGGCTGCTGCAACACCTCAAGTGCGATATCGAAGCCGAGCTCAAGCCCGGGGTCTGCGACTGGCAGTTGCTCGACGCCCTCCACCCGACGCCGGCGGTGGGCGGCGCCCCGCGCGAGGCAGCGCTCGCCTTTATCCGCGAGTTCGAGCCCTACGATCGGGGCTGGTACGCCGGAGCCTGCGGCATGCTGAGTCGGGAGACGTCCGAGTTCTCGGTCGCCATTCGCAGCGCCCGCATTCAGCCGGGCAGCGTCACCCTGTTTGCCGGTGCCGGCATTGTCGCCGGTTCCGAGCCTGTCGCCGAGTGGGCCGAACTCGACAACAAGATCGCCAATGTGCTCTCCCTGCTGGGATAGTCATTCACCCTTTTCACGCTACGAGAGCCCCTATGCCCACCCGTAAAGAGCCTGCCAGCGAAGAGTTTGCCTGCACACCGTTTTCGAGCCAGCACGCCACCTTCAACCACGTCTGGTCCTCCCTCTTGCTGGAGGAGCTCTTTCGCCTCGGGGTGCGCGATATCGCGCTGGCCCCCGGCTCCCGCTCTGCGCCGCTGACCATGGCCGCCGCGGCCCATCAGGGCTTTCGTCGTCACTTGCACTTTGACGAACGCGGCCTCGGCTTTATGGCGCTGGGGCTAGCCAAGGGGAGCAACCGGCCGGTGGCGGTGATCATGACCTCTGGCACCGCGGTAGCCAACCTCTGGCCCGCAGTGGCTGAGGCCCAGCTCACCGGCGTGCCGCTGATTATTCTCTCCGCCGATCGTCCTCACGAACTTATCGACAACGGCGCCAATCAGGCGATCGACCAGCAGGGGATCTTCGGCCGCTACCCCGTCTATCAGCAGAACCTGCCGAGCCCCACCCCGACCATTCCGGCGGCGTTTGTGCTGAGCTCGGTAGATCAAGCCTTGGCCAAACAGGCACTCACTCCCGGAGTGGTGCACTTCAACTGCATGTACCCCGAGCCCCTCTATCCGGGCGAGCACTATCAGGATTTCTCCGACTATCTGGCCCCCCTCGGTGACTGGCTCGGCTCGCACAAGCCATGGAGCCCGTGGCAGCAAAACGAGCCGACCTGCCCACCTCAGGCGGAGTGGGAAACCTTTCGGCAACAGCGCGGCATCGTTGTAGCTGGCCGCATTACCGACCCGAATCAGGCACAGGCCGCCGCCGCGCTGGCGGAGCAACTCGGCTGGCCGCTGCTGGCAGATCTGCAGAGCCAGATCCGCTTCGACAGCCGCAACCTCATCCACATGGATCTGGCGCTCAACGACCCTGAATTCGTCGCCGAGTTGGGCCGCGCCGAGGTGCTGCTGCAATTTGGCGCGCGGCTTGTCTCCAAGCGGCTTGGCCAGTTCATAAAACACCATTCATGGCAGGATTACTGGCTGGTGGATCCGCAACCGGCGCGGCTCGATCCCGACTACCGGCTGCGCAACCGGCTGCTCTGCAGTGCCAGCGCCTTTGCTGCGGCCCATCCGGTCACCACACAAGCCCCCTGGCACACATTGGCCGAGCTGCAACACAACGCCAGCCAGCAGATCGCCGCTGCCTGCGAGCACTTCTCCGAGCTCGGGGTCTGCCATCGCCTCAACAGCCTGATCGAAGGGCAACTGTTTGTCGGCAACAGCATGCCGGCCCGACTGATGGATATGCTCGGCGAAACGGGCAAGGGGCCGAGCCGGGTGATGACCAACCGTGGCGCCTCCGGCATCGATGGCCTGATCGCCACCGCCTACGGATTTGCCCAATCGGTCGAGCCAGGCAGTGATGAGCCCACCACCCTGCTGCTTGGGGATCTCAGCGCCCTGCACGATCTCAATAGCCTCGCCCTGCTCAGCAAGGCGAGTCGACCGCTGGTGGTGATCCTGCTCAACAACGATGGCGGCAGTATCTTTCGCATGTTGCCGGTGCCCACCGAAGGGGAGCTGCTGGAGAGCTACTACCGGCTGCCCCACGGTCTCAGCTTTGAACATGCCGCCGCCATGTTTGGCCTCGCCTATCGGGCGCCGACCACCCTGCCCGAGTTCGAACGCGATTACAGCGCCGCCCTCCAACATGGCGTTACCTTGATCGAGATCCGGGTACCGAGCGAGCAGGTAGCCGATGATCTCAAGGCGCTGGGGGCCGCCATCCGTGGCAAATAAAGATGCCAATGTGCCGCTGGTGTTGCTGCACGGCCTGCTGGGGGATGGCGGCGACTGGCAACCGGTGATCGACCGGCTGCCCGCCATCCGCTGCATCGCCCTCGACCTGCCGGGTCACGGCCAGCATAGCGCTCTCAACGTCAGCGACTTTGAACAGAGCCACCAGTGGCTGGTTGCCGAGCTGGCCAGCCGCAATATTGAACGCTATCTGCTGGCGGGTTACTCGCTGGGTGGGCGACTGGCCCTCTACCACGCCAGCCGTGAGCCGGCGGGGCTATCGGGACTGCTGCTGGAGAACTGCCACCCGGGGCTGCCAGCCGGTGAGCGGGCCGCCCGCATCCAGCACGATGAACAGTGGGCGCGGCGCTTCGAGCAGGAGCCTCTGGCTGACGTGCTGGCAGATTGGTACCGGCAAGGGGTGTTTGCCGATCTTGACGATGCGGCTCGAGCCAGCCAGATCGCCCGCCGCCTTGGCAACGACGGTCAGGGCATCGCCACCACGCTGCGCGCCACTTCGCTCGGCAAGCAGCCGGATCTCGCCCCCTGGCTCATGGCGAGCCAGCTGCCGGTTACTTATGTGAGTGGCAAGCGGGATCACAAATTCCATCAGCTGGCTTGCCAGCTGGCGAACCAAAATCGCAGAATCAACCACTTGGTGCTGGATGGCGGCCATAATCTGCACGCCCATCAGCCTGATAACTTTGCCCGACTCCTCGCGGAGTGGGTCAACCAACAAGAAGAGACGAGTCATGATTGAAGCAATGACGGAAGCTGAACTGTATGCACCTGTTCAACATGCCGGGATTGCTCAACTCAGTGTTCAACTCGGTGCTCAACTGCACTCTCCCAGATCAGAAGGAAAAAACCATGATTGAAGCAATGACGGAAGCGGAACTGTACGCTCCGGTTGAGTGGCAGGATTGCTCCGCCGGTTACGAGGACATCCTGTATCACAAGTCCAACGATGGCATTGCCAAGATCACCATCAACCGTCCCCAGGTGCGCAACGCCTTCCGCCCCCGCACCGTCAAAGAGATGCTGCAGGCGCTGGCCGATGCCCGTTATGACGATCAGATCGGCACCATCATCCTGACCGGTTTTGGCGAGAAAGCCTTCTGCGCCGGCGGCGACCAGAAGATCCGTGGCGACTACGGTGGATACCGTGATGACGAGGGGACTCACCACCTCAACGTGCTCGACTTCCAGCGCGACATCCGCACCTGCCCGAAACCTGTGGTTGCCATGGTGGCCGGTTACGCGGTCGGTGGTGGCCACGTGCTGCACATGATGTGTGACCTGACCATCGCCGCCGACAACGCCCAGTTTGGCCAGACCGGCCCGAAAGTCGGCTCCTTCGATGGCGGTTGGGGTGCTTCCTACATGGCTCGCATCGTCGGCCAGAAGAAGGCCCGCGAAATCTGGTTCCTCTGCCGCATGTACGATGCCCAGCAAGCCCTCGACATGGGTCTGGTCAACACCGTCGTGCCACTGGCAGAACTGGAGCGCGAAACCGTGCGTTGGTGCCGTGAAATGCTGCAAAACAGCCCGATGGCGCTGCGCTGCCTGAAAGCGGCGCTCAACGCTGACTGTGATGGTCAGGCGGGCTTGCAGGAGCTGGCGGGCAATGCCACCATGCTGTTCTACATGACCGAAGAGGGTCAGGAAGGCCGCAACGCCTTCAACGAAAAGCGTCGCCCCGACTTCTCCAAATACAAGCGGAACCCCTGATGACACTAGCCCTGTATCGCTATCAACTGCCTTTTACCCAGCCCCTGACCTTTCACGGCAAGGTGGAGGTGGCGCGAGAGGGGCTGTTGGTGCGCATCAACGACGGCTGGGGGGAAATCGCCCCCCTGCCCGGCTTCTCGAAAGAGAGCCTGCAACAGGCAGAGGCAGAAGCCCTTGCCGCGCTGGCGGCCCTGGCCGCCGGCGACACCCCGAACCCCGTGCTGCCGTCGGTGCAATTTGGCCTCGACTGCGCGCGCCGGACATGGCCCGAGCAGCGCAACCCGCTGCCGGAGCCCTATCCCCTCATTCAAGGCTCCCCCCAGGAGCTGCTGCGCAACTGGAAAGAGTGGCTGCACCGCACGCCCGGCAAGGCCAAGCTGAAGGTGGCACGCTACCCGATGCGTGACGAGCTGGCGCTGATCCGCCTGCTGTGCGATCGCCTCCCCTCCCTCAAGCTGGTGCTGGATGCCAACCAGGGCTGGACCCGCGAGGAGGCGTGGACCTTCTGCGGCCACCTCGACCCGAATCGCATCGAGTATCTGGAAGACCCCTGCGCCGACTTTGCCGACATCGCCTTTGTCGCCAACCGCACCGGCATGCCGGTGGCGCTGGACGAACTGCTGGCGCAAGGCAAGCCGTGGGAGCCGATCCCGCAACTGCGAGCGCTGGTACTCAAACCCACCCTACTCGGTTCGCTGGCCAACTGCGAAGCGCTGATCGCCCGCGCCCGCGAACTGCGGCTCAAGGTGATCATATCCTCCTGCTTCGAATCGGATCTGGGCCTGAACCAGCTGTTTCATCTGGCTGGCGAATGGGCTCCCGAACAGGCACCAGGTCTGGATACCCGCCGCTGGATGGCGGGCAATCTGCTGGGGGAAGATGGCAAACCGGATCTGAGCCGACTGGAGCAACTGTATTACCGTGATTGACCCTTCCCGTTCACCCGAACAGACACCTTGCCCGGTACGCCACCGGGCAATCACAGCACCGAACCGCATTGCCATCCACGCCGCCTCGCCTCTCAGTTACCGCCAACTCGATGCCCGCCTCAACAGCCTGTGCCAACAGCTGGAACAAGCCGGAGTGCGTCGTGGCAATCATCTGGCAGCGGTGGTGCGCGGTGCGCTGGAAGATGTGCTGCTGGCGTGGGCCTGCGTGCGCAGCGGCGTGGTGTTCTGCCCGCTCAACCCCGCCTTTCCTCTCGAAAAGCAGCGTGAGCTGGCGGTACAACTCGATGCCGATGCCTTCTGGTCGGCAGGGGAGATCCCGGCAGGCAACTGGCAGCCCTTGCAGTTCGACTTCACGCACGAACTGCCAGCAAGCGAGGAAGCGTGGCCGCTGGAATCGACCCAGCTCAACAACATGATCCTCACCTCGGGCTCCAGCGGCACGCCGAAAGCTGTGGTGCACCTGCTCTGCAACCACCTAGCCTCTGCACGCGGCTCTGCCACCCTCATTCCCCTTGATGAGGCCTGCGGCTGGCTGCTCTCCCTGCCGCTGTTCCATGTGGGCGGCTACGCCATCCTGTTTCGGGTCTTTCTGGCGGGCGCCACGTTGGTGCTGGACGATCGCAGTCAGCCGCTCAAGGCGCGGCTTGAACAGCAACCCATTACCCATCTCTCGCTGGTACCAACCCAACTCTGGCGCCTGCTGGCAGAGAGCTTTGATCCCGCCCGTACCCGCCTGCGCGAGCTGCTGCTCGGTGGCGCCGCCATCCCGCAGCCGCTGGTGAGCCGCCTCTGCGCCATGGGGCTCGAACCCAAGGTGAGTTATGGTCTCTCCGAGATGGGCAGTCAGGTCTGCACCGCTATCCCCGGCGATGCAGGCGTAGTTGGCAAACCGCTACCGGGGCGGGAAGTGTGCATCAGGGAGCAGGAGATCTGCGTGCGCGGCGCCACCCTGTTTGCCGGTTACTACCGAGATGGAGAGCTGGAACTGCCTCTCGATGACGAAGGCTGGTTTCATACCCGCGACAAGGGGAGGTTCACTGCGGCAGGGGAACTGCTGGTAGAGGGACGGCTCGATAACCTCTTCATCTCGGGTGGCGAAAACATCCAGCCCGAAACCATCGAGCAACGACTGGTAGATCATCCCGCCGTCGCCCAGGCGCTGGTGGTGCCGGTGCCGAGCGACGAGTGGGGGCAACGCCCCGCCGCCTTTATCGACTGGCACGGCGAGCCAGTTCCCGACTCCGAACTGGCAGCCTGGATCCGCAGCGCCTTGCCCGGCTTTATGGTGCCCGACCACTGGCTTCCCTGGCCCGATCTTGGCGGCAATCTCAAACCCTCCCGCCAACTGCTGGGCAAGGTAGCCCGACAACAAACCACTCGGGCACGACAAGCTGAATGAGATCGGACTCACAATTTACCGATCTTCTTTGAAAACAAAAAAGAAACATGTGAGTCCTTACTGCGGCGCCAACCCACGATAATTCGATCAGACTCAAAAAGCCACCATCTTATTGATTTATCTGATTTTTAATTGGCAATTGATATCCCTTTGGAACTGTTTAAATTGCCTTGCGATTACTCGCAAGACAATACACAAACAAGAACAAAGGGATAAAAATGAACCGTTCAGGTACCGGGTGGCTGCTGCTGGCAGGCCCCCTGCTTTTGGCGACATCCTCGGCGCAAGCCAAGTACTCCCCCAATGACTGGCGACAGTATCAGCTGACTGGCGAATCGAGCCGGCAACTGGCCGCTCGCATCACCGAGATCACCTACGAGCTCAAGGCGCGCAGCAGCAATGCTCCTTACCAGCAGCTTAGGGTCTACCGTCGCTTCGACTGGCAGAGCAGCGATCTCGCGGCCCTCGCCGAACAGCAGTGTGGCGAGCCGCAGCTCAAGGTAGATGCGGGCTGGCAGATCCGCTTCGTGCGCTGTGAAGATCGGATTCCGGCGGGCAAGCTCATTCCCGCCAGCAGTTATGACTTCGGTTATGGCCTCAAGCAGGGTAGCTGGGAGCAGCTAGCGGGCACGCCGACCGCCCAGCGGCAGGATCGTCTGCCGCTGCCGCAAGCCATCATCCTGGGTCAGAGCGAAAGGGAGCTGGAGCGCTGCGAACTCAACGCACAAGGCCGCTGCGCCGAGTCGGAGTGGCACTATCAGCCGCAGGATTGGCAGCAGTTGCAAGTACTTGAAGAGACCCCGAGCGAGCGGGATGGCCGGTTGGAGCAGATCTTCTTCCGCCTGCAGCCGGTGGCAGGCAGTCAGGCTGCTGCTCAGATCAGCGAGATCCACGTCTGGCGCCGCTATCAGTGGCAGCTGGATCAGCTCACGCCTCAGCAGGAGTGTGATGAGCCGCAGGAGCGCAAGGAGGGGAGCAACACCATCCGCTATCGCATCTGTCGTCAGGTGATCCCCGCTGGCAGCGAGGTTCAGGTAACGTTGCAAGATAGCGGCTACCAATACCCGGTCGCTGGCGACGAGTGGCAACCCCTGCCAGAGAGCAAAGAGTGGCAGGAGAGCCGGGTGCTCAATCGCCCCATCGTGCTGGCCAGCAAGGAGGAGCAGCTGGAGTGCCGTCGCGCCAACGGTCGTCTCTGCTCCGAACCCGAGCAGCCCGATGTGGACCTGCTCGACAGCGATGCCGCCAAACTGGTAGCCGACGTGAGCGGCCAGAACAGCTCTGCCTGGCAGGCGGATTACGGCCACGATGACGCCAAGCTGATGGCGGTGGTGCGCGGCATGCGTGCCCTGCTGGCGGCCAACCAGCCGACCCATCCGGCAATGGACAAGCTGCTCTACTATGTGCGCGCCCACAACTACCACGGTGGCGCTGGCAAGGAGAGTGATCAGGCCGCCCGGGCACTGGCCGGGGTAATGATTGATCTGCTTAACCATCCCCTGCTGCTGGGAGCTGAACCACAGGATCAGGCTGGCACAGTGCTGGAAGCCTGGAGCGTGGCGGCGCAGGGACAACTTGGCCAAGCCGCCTTCCGCCAGAGTGCCGCCCCCATGCTGGCCCAGCTTAACCAAGCGTTCGGCTATGCGGTGCAACATGCGGCGCAGATCAATGGCCACAAACCCTGGGCCGATGGCCTGTTCGAGCTGCTCAATCTGGTCGATCAGAGCGCCTCTTACGGTCAGCAGGCTGACTTCAGCGCAGCTGTGCTGCAGCAGGAGGCGGCATTGCGCCAGAGCCTGCTGCAACTGGGCCTGAGCGAGCTGGCCCTCTGGAAACAACGCGATGGCTCACGGGATCTGTTTATCTTCAACAACATCCTCGATGCCCACAGCCGCCTCTACCAGATGATGCGCTACCTCCATCACACCAGCCCGGATAAGGCGATTGCCTATCGCCAGCAGCTGGATCGCGATGTCATCGCCATCATGCGCCAGCAGGGGCTGATCCCGGGTGGCCAGCATCCGGCTGCCATGCTGGAAGAGGTCTCCCTGACCCTCTCCAGCTACTACCTCACCTACACGGATCGCACCAGCGAAGCCTGTATCAGCGGCGAGTTCGCCGGGCTTTGTACCCCGATCCGCATGGAAGATATTCTGCCGTTCGAGCACACCTGCTCGCCCACCCTGCGTCTGCGCGCCCAGGATCTGACCTTGGCTCAAGCCGAAGAGATCTGCCGCGAGCTGGGTGATGAAGAGCAGCGCTTCCACCAGCAGATGGAGACAGGCTGGCAACCGGTGGCCGATGATCACAACGAAGCGCTGGAGCTGGTGATCTTCAACTCCTCCGCCGACTGGGGCCGCTACGGCAGCGCGCTGTTTGGTGTCTCCACCGACAATGGCGGCATCTATATCGAGGGGGATCCGGCTCGGCCCGGCAATCAGGCCCGCTTCTTCGCCTATGAGGCGGAGTGGAAACGCCCCGCCTTCCAGGTGTGGAACCTGCGCCACGAGTACGTTCACTATCTGGATGGTCGCTTCAACCAGTACGGCAGCTTCGGACACTATCCGCTCAACCGCACTACCTGGTGGGCCGAGGGGATTGCAGAGTACATCGCCCACGGTCAGTGCTTTGCCCGAGGTCTGGATAACGTGGCAAACCGCCCCGCCAACCAGCGCCCGACACTGGCGGCGATCCTCCACCTTGACTACGAGCAGGGTGGCGAGATGGTCTACTCCTGGTCCTATACCGTGCACCGCTTCCTCAACGATACCGGTCGCGGCGCCAGCTGGCTGGCGCTGGCACAAGCGCTGCGCAATCCGGATCGGCAGCAGGCGATGAGCGACTTCGAAGGGGAGCTGGACCGCCTGATCGCCAACGACAGCGACGCCTATCAGGCGTGGTTCGCCCGGGATCTGCTGCCCTGGTGGCAAGCCAACAAGGAGTCAGACGCCTGCAAGGGTAACGACTCCGCCCACTGATAGACATCCAACACAAAGAGGGGCTGCCACCGCAGCCCCTAGCTTTTTCCCCCGCACTCCCGCCTCTGCTGCGACAACCTCTGCCCGAATGAGGTGCCCGCCCGTTATCAAGCCTGACGCCAGCGGCCGAGTTGTAATAGAATGCCGATAGCCACTCCCAACTTCAGACCCTGACCGCACCGCGCATGAAGAAGTTTGCCAAGATCCTCCTCGCCTGCCTCGTTTTGCTGCTGGCCCTGATTGCCATGCTGCTGGGCTACAGCGAGTGGATCGTCTCGGATGCCCGTCACTACACCTACGATCAGGTGGACAAGGTGCCCAACAACCGGGTTGCGGTGGTGCTGGGTACCTCCAAATATCTCTCCGGTGGCGGCCCCAACCACTACTTCAAATACCGCATCAAGGCGGCGGCCGAGCTCTACAACAATGCCAAGGTGGACTTCATCATCGTCTCCGGTGACAACGCCACCGTGCAGTACAACGAGCCGCGCCAGATGCGCCGCGCCCTGATCAAGGCGGGCATCCCCGCCTCCGCCATCTATATGGATTTCGCCGGATTCCGCACCCTCGACTCAGTGGTTCGCGCCAAAGAGGTGTTCGGCCAGGAGCGCTTTACCGTGGTCTCCCAGGGCTTTCATAACGAGCGGGCCATTTTCATCGCCCGCCATTTCGGTATCGATGCGGTCGGCTTTAATGCCGAGGATCCCAGCGCCTATCAGGGGATCCGCACCCGGGTGCGGGAAGTCTTTGCCCGCCTGATGGGGCTGCTCGACCTCTATGTGCTGGACAAGGGACCCAAGTTCCTCGGGGCACCAGTCCCCATCGGCCTGCCTGTGCCTTGCCAGTCACTAAGTACCATCGGCAGCCTGCAACCCTGCCTCAAACAGCCCAAACCGGCGGTGGATGAGGCCAAGCAAGCGGCAGTATCTGCCGCGGTTGCCACCGAGTCAGCAACTTCGTCTGCCTCGGCAACGACTGATCCGGTCACTCCCGCCAAATCCGCGGCAGAAACCACCGCAGAGTCGCCCAGCGCGGCCTTGCCCACAATGCCGATGGCCCCTTCAGCCGCCAGCACAGCCGCACCATAAACAGATGACCCGCCAACTGGCGGGTCTTGTTATTACAGCGCAGGTTGTGGCGGTGAGCCTGCACACCCATACCCAGCGACAGGTCAGCCTCGCACCGCCTGATAGCGGCGGGCCACTTCGGCCCACTCCACCACCTGATAGAAGGCAGCGATATAGTCAGGACGCTTGTTCTGGTACTTGAGATAGTAGGCGTGCTCCCACACATCCAGCCCCAGGATCGGGGTATGGCCATGCATCAAGGGACTATCCTGGTTGGCACTGCTCTCCACCTGCAATCTGCCCGCCTTGTCCACCACCAGCCAGGCCCAGCCACTACCAAAGCGGCTCAGAGCCGCCTGAGTGAAAGCCTGCTTGAAGGCATCGAATCCCCCCAATTCCCGCTCGATGGCCAGAGCCAGCTCACCGCCCGGCTCACCGCCCCCCTGCGGGCTCATCACCAGCCAGAACAGGGAGTGGTTGGCATGGCCGCCGCCATGGTTGCGGACCGCTCCCTGCAGGGCGGTTGGCAGGGTGTCGAAGCGGCTCAGCAGCTCCTCTACCGGCAGTGCGGCCAGCTCGGGCGCCGTTTCCAGTGCGGCGTTGAGGTTATTGATATAAGTCTGGTGATGACGGCTATGGTGGATCTCCATGGTCAGTGCATCGATATGGGGTTCCAGTGCGTCGTAGGCATAGTTCAGGGCTGGCAGAGTATGGCTCATGATGACCTCTGTTCGGATTAATGGAGCCGGGATGAGGGCTCGCTCTGACACAGGCAGTGACCGAGCGAACACATGATCCCGGCGTGGCTGCCGTGGCGCTGTACGAACGTCAGCAACTCGGCACGAGTTGTGCGGGTATGGCGCAATGCAGCCTCTCGCAGGCGAGAGGAGCAAGCGGGGGAGTGACAGGTCGCCAGCAGGCAGTCGTGCACATAGCAGAGCAGGTCGGCGGCGCGATCGGGCAGAGTCATGGCCACCAGCAGATCCGCCAGATTGTGGTGAGCCACAACCAGCGCAGCCACCGCCTCATCGGCGTCATGCCACTGCACCAATTGCTGACGAGCCAGCCACAGCGCCTGCTGATAATGGGCCAACGCCTGATGATACTCGCCGCAGTCAAACAGCCGGTTGCCCTCTCGGGTCTGCTGTTTCCAGTGACTCATGCTGCTGCCACCTTCGGTCGACTCGACCCACCCCTTCACCCAGGTTGCTGTCATATGCTTCACACCAACAAATGATAATAATTATCATTACATAAATCATATCCGGGAGACAAGGGACGTCGGGATCGCAGCAAACAGCCAAAACAGCGCGGCCACTCCTTGGCAAGGAGTGGCCGCTTGAGGCAACCGGTCAGTGAATTCGACCGGCCAATGGCAAGTTAACGGCAGGTCAGATGTTGTTGGCGGGCGAAGGCGGGGCGATCCCCAGCAGCATATGATCCATCATCCCCACCATGCGCCCAATCTCGGGTTTGGTTATGGTATCGTTCGCCCCAAGTTGCAGCGCTTTCTGGCGGTTGTCATCGCTCATCAGGGAGGAGAACATCACGATGGGCATCTCCTTGTAGGAGGGGGTGTCCCGCAGCCGCTTGAGCAGGTGCATGCCATCCATGCGCGGCATCTCCACATCGGTGATCACCGCATTGACGAAGCCGGTCACCGGCATCCTCTCCTCCTGGGCCAGACGATCGAAATCCGTCATCATCTCCAACCCCTCGCCGCCGTCCTTGGCCGTGATCACGTTGTAACCAGCGGTACGCAGGGTGGTCTCGATCATCTTGCGGATAAAGGCCGAGTCGTCCACCACCAGAATGGTCTTGCCCTGGCGTAGCGCCATCATGCGATCGTCGATGAGCACCTTGCGGTCCTGAGTGACGTCGTACTTCTCCATGCTGAGCTCGGGGTTGATATCGGCGATGATCTTCTCGAAATCGAGGATCATGATGAGGTTGCCATCGCGCCTGACCACGGCCACCACGCAGTCGTTCTCCCCCGCTTCCAGAAACTGGCTGGGGGACTCCACATCCTCCCAGGAGACCCGGTGGATCCTGCTGACACTGTCGATCAGAAAACCGTTGGCCATCTTGTTGAAGTCGGTGACGATCACCACCTTGTGGCTGGGGTCGGGGTTGGTCTTGATGCCGAGCCAGCCCGCCAGATCCACCAGCGGGATGAGGCGATCCCGCAGGGAGAAGACCCCCACCATATGACGTTGGGCGTTGGGGTAATCTGTGGTTTCCGGCACCCGGATCACCTCGCGCACCTTGGCGACGTTGATCCCGTAATAAGCGGTTTTTTCACGGCCGTCCGGTAGCTGCTTCTTGAGGTGAAACTCGATGATCTCAAGCTCGTTGGTGCCACTTTCGGTCAGGATAGATTTACGCTCTTCCCCATCTTTGGACATCATGGTGACTCTCATTCTGGTTGCGCGGGCAGCAGACCGCTGCGGTTTTCCCTCAGTATAGGAATGGAATTCACCCAGCGGCTCGGATCTCGGCAAGATTGCAGCGTTAACCGCTTGATCCCGCAGACTGGCGGGAGCGTATCTGCCAATCAGGACAACATTGGCGGATGGTGAAATCCATCATGCACTCACAAGGAGCCTGAGATGAGTGAAGGTATCGTCGTGATTGGCGCTTCTGGCGGGATCGGGGCCGCTCTGGTGACACACTGGTTGGCGGCGGGTGTCGGGCCAGTGATTGCCATCAGCCGTCAGCCCGCACCAGCAGAAGCCTCTTCGCCAGCCCTGCACTGGCTATGTTGTGATTACAGCGATGAGCAGATGGCAACTGCGGTAGCCCGCATCGCGGAGTTGGCACCGAGACCGCATCGGGTGGTGATCTGCAACGGCATACTGCATCAGGGGGAAATTCAGCCGGAGAAGCGACTCGAAGCAATCAATCTCGATGCCATGACCCGCTTCTACCAGACCAATGCCTTGCTGCCGCTGCGCTGGATCAGCCAGTTGTTACCGCTGTTTGGCCGCGAGCCTTGCACTCTGGCCGTTCTCAGCGCTCGGGTCGGCAGCATTGGCGACAACCGAGCAGGCGGCTGGTATGGCTATCGCGCATCCAAGGCAGCCCTCAACATGCTGCTCAAGTGTGCCGCCATCGAGCTGGCCCGGCGGGCCCCCGGCGTCAAATTGCTGGCCTTCCATCCCGGCACAGTGGATACCCAACTCTCCCGCCCGTTTCACGCCAATGTACCGGCGGGAAATGTGCAGAGTCCCGAGCTGGTAGCCGACCATCTGATTAACCTGATGAACCGGCTGCAACCGGATGGCGAGCTGAGCTTTCTCGACTGGCAGGGCAAACCTATCGAGTGGTAGGGGAACTCAAGAGACGCGCCAGCAGCGCCCGCAACCTCTTGATCACGGCGGGCTTGCCAGCCAGTTGCAACCTCGCAGCCAGTCTTCCCCAGTCGGCATATTGCCAGATGGCTGCGATCAGCAGATAACGCTCTTCAGGGGTCAGTGAACCCAGCACAGCCAGATTGCGCGCCAGCCACAGCTGCAAGCTGGATTGGCTCAGTTCGAACGGCTTGTGATGCAGGGCAAAGCACTCAACCTCATCGCGCTCGAACTCGCCAAGCTCCGCTGCAGTGACGGTACTGCCTTGCAGGCATTGCCATACCAACTCGGGATCCAATCCTTTCAATTCACCCGCCAGCAAGATCGGCAGCTGGCGAATGAAACGCTGCTGCCATTGATTCAACTCGATCTCATGTTCGAGGTTCAGCGCTTTGAGCAGCAGGGCTGCATGGCATCCGCTGGCGGCATCCCGTTGCAGGCCGATGCGCAGCACCTCCAGCCCTGCCTTGCGCCAGAAGGGGAGCAGGTCGGCGCTGGCCGAAAAGGCCGAGCCGAGGTAGTCGATGCCAATCTGACGATAGTGCTCCTCAAGCTTGCCAAGCAGCAGCGAACCCAGTCCGTGCCGGTGCAGCTCGGGGTGGATGGCGATACGCATCACCCGGGCGTAGCTGCGCCCCCCCGCCGTTTTGAAACCGGCGTGGGCCAGCAGCGACTGGGGCAGCAGATGGCCGCGCGGACGGCGACGACCGGCCCAGATCGCCTCGGCCAGCTCGGGCTCTATCTCCCCTTCCCTCGCCACCAAGGCCACACCCAGCAGGCTCTCGTCCTGCTCCAGCAGATGGATGTCGAGATCCGGGCTCTCCAGCAGGGATCTGAGATCGCTCGGCGTAGTCTGGTAGTGAGCCAGCACCAGCAGGCCGAACAGCTGGTTGAGCAACGTCTCGTCGCTCTCCAGCGCCTCCTGATTGACCAGACGCCAGCTCGGGCTGGTCGGCGGCAAGGGCATTGCGACTTCGGCATTGAGGCCGAGCAGGCGGAAAATCAGCGGCTCCAGTGGATCACGCTCACTCCAGCGAATGGGTTCAGAGAGGCGGATCTCCTGCCACTCCGGGGTCTGGCTATCGAGCACACGCTTGAAGCGCAGGTGAAAACCTCGCCCCGTCCCCTCGTAACCGTGCTCGGTGGTGGCAAACACAATGCGACTGTGGCGGGCAAGCATGGCCTCGAGCAGCGGGGTCGGAATGGCGGCCGCTTCATCCACCAGCAGCAGATCGGGATTCATCGCCTCGTGCACCAGCCGATCCGGCGAGCAGTAGCTCAGTCCGGTCAGCTGTTCAGGCGTAGTATCTAGCCCGCGAGCGGCGTGGGCAAACAGGGTCGCTACCGTTGCCTGTGAGGGGGCCGTCACCACTATGTTCAGCGAGGGTTGCTGGCGCAGCAACTCGGCGGCAGCCAGCCCCAGCAGCGCACTCTTGCCACGACCGCGGTCGGCGCTCAGCACCAGTGGCCGACGACGATGGCCGTGCAACACCTTGTGGATGGCGGGCAGCGCCCGTGCCTGATCGCTGCTCAGCCTGCGTTCGGGCCCAATCGGTTGCCATGGCTGCGCGCAAACCGGCGGCTCCAGAGAGAGGGCTAGATCACCTTCCAGCAACCGAACCAGTCGGGCGATAAAGCCGTGGCCGGCCCGGCCCGCCTCCTCCGGCTGGGCCACCAGCCGGATCCGGTCAGGATCCGGCCATGCAGGCCACTGTGTTCTGGGCGGGGTCAGCAGCAACAGCAAGCCACCAGCGCATAGAGTGCCAGCCAGCGCCCCGAACGCATCGGGGTGAAAGCCGCTGAAGGCGTTGAACACCAGCGTGTCGCACTCCTGACCGAGCCGCTGCAGCGCCTTGGCGGCGGGTTGCGGGGCATAACACTCGGGCCCGGCACCCAGCCAGAAGACGGTCTCACCGAGCAGGGATTGGGCGCGGGCAATGCAGTCAGCCTCCTCCCCCTCCAGCCAGATCAGGCGCCGCTCACCGGCGCGGGCCAGCGCCTCGCGCAGCAAGGCGACCTCTTGCAGAGTCATGAAGCCTGGCTGTCAGCCGGTTTGCGGGGCTCGAACATGCGATCTCCCATCTGATCGATAAAGGTGTGGGCCTTCTGCACCATGAAACGCTCGGCATCGGCCGGATTGACAAACAGATCGGAGCGGATGAAACGGTGGGTTTGCAGCACGCCGTCCAGCTCTTTGGTGATGCGGCCAGCCAACCGATACTGACCCCCTTCCGCCATGGGTTCCGGATAGATGAGATAGCCGGCATATTCGGTGGGAGTGACTTCCGGCGACTTGGTCGGCTCGCCCCCGAACAGGGCGCTGAACAGTTTCTTGAGCATGGTGATCTCCTCTGGTTGCCAGCATTGTCCCCAAGGGGTTGCACAGTGGCAAGCAGGGGATCTTATTACCAATGGTTATTTGCACTACGAACCATTCTCATTTAGATTTCATCTCATTCCACAAGAGGTGACCATCATGTACGTCTGTTTGTGCCGCGGCATCACAGATACCCAGATCCGCAAAGCGGTGCAGTCAGGTAAAAGCGAATTCCGCCAACTCAAGCAGTCGCTCGAGGTGGGCGCCCAGTGTGGCAAATGCGTGCGCATGACCATGGAGATCATCGCCGCCGAGCTCGACAAGATGGAGCAGGAGCAACCCGTGCTCTACTACGAAGTGGCCTGATCCGGACACCTCTTTTCTGATGCGACCCGCCAACAGGGTCACCCCTTTTCTCAGGCGAGCTGGCTCGCCAGACCTCTTGTTGTTACTTTTCTGGACTAAGCTCTAACGATCGAAGCCTCAGGCACGAACCAAGGAGCACTGTCGATGAAAGGAGATCCCAAGATCATTGCCCACCTCAACAAGGTGCTGGCCAATGAGCTGATTGCCATCAACCAATACTTCCTGCACGCCCGCATCTACGATGACTGGGGCCTCAAGGCGCTCGGGCACAAGGAGTATCACGAGTCCATCGATGAGATGAAACACGCAGACGAGCTGGTCAAGCGGGTGCTGTTTCTCGAAGGGCTGCCCAATTTGCAGGATCTCGGCAAGCTGCGTATCGGTGAAACGGTGGAAGAGATGCTGCGCTGCGACCTCTCGCTGGAGATGGATGCCATCCCCGACCTCAAGGTAGCCATCGCCTATGCCGAGTCGGTGCAGGACTACATCAGCCGCGACCTGTTCCAGGAGATCCTGGAGGATGAGGAGGAGCACGTGGACTGGCTTGAGACCCAGCTAGACCTTATCGATCGCATCGGGCTGGAGAACTACCAGCAGTCGCAACTGCACCACGGCTCCTGAGCCAGCAGGCCAGCAAGCAAAGAGACCCGCCAGCGCGGGTCTCTTCATTTGAGCAGCCATGACCCGAAAACTTTTCGACAGGATCACAGTTAATACGCCCGACACAGCATCTGTCATGGCTTTCGATTAGGATACGACTCTCTTCCAATAACAATGCTACGGACGATTTCCATGGAACAGATTGCACGCGAGATGGCACCCCACAAACGGGTGGCTCTGGTGGCTCACGACAACATGAAGACCCCTCTGCTGAACTGGGTGATGCGCCGCAAGGAGGAGCTCAAGCTCCACCACCTCTATGCGACCGGCACCACCGGCACCATGCTCGGCAAGCAGGCGCAACTGCCCATCACCTGCCTCTTCTCCGGCCCCATGGGGGGCGACCAGCAGCTCGGCGCCCTGATCGCCGAAGGGAAGATCGACGTGCTGATCTTCTTCTGGGATCCCCTCAATGCGGTGCCCCACGATCCGGACGTGAAGGCGCTGCTGCGCCTCGCGGCAGTCTGGAACATCCCGGTCGCCACCAACGAGGCAACCGCCGATTTCATCATGGACAGCCCCCATATGCGCCAGGCGTTCAGCGTGCAGATCCCGGATTACGCCGGTTATCTGAAGGCGCGTACCGAGTGATCGGCTAACCCGTCATGCAAAAGGGCCGCAACAAGCGGCCCTCTTTAATTGGGAAAATGCATCAGCCAGGGAAACAAGCCGGCACCGACTTATAGCGCCCGGGCGAGAATGCGCGCCACCCGATCCGGGTCGATATCCTGCTGCTCCCCAAGTGCGGTGCGCCCCACCCGCTTGAGGTTGGAGCAGACCGCCGGAATGCAGCTTTCGCTGAGACCATAGTCGGCCAGCCGGGTGCCCAGTCCCATCTTCTGGAAGAACTGCTCGGTGCGGATAATCGCCTCCTCGATGCGCAGGGCCTTGTCCTCGCGGGTCGAATGCCACACCCGCTCGGCAAACTGGGCCAGCTTGTCCTGCTTCTGGCTCGCCCGCTCACGCAGCAGTGAGGGGAGCACCACCGCCAGACTCTGGCCATGATCCAGCCCGTAGAGCGCCGTCAGCTGATGGCCGATAGCGTGAGAGGTCCAATCCTGCGGCACTCCGCAACCGATAAGCCCGTTGAGCGCCAGACTGGCCGCCCACATCAGATTGGCCCGCACCTGATAGTTGGTCGGCTCCGCCAGCGCCTTGGGGCCGTTCTCCACCAGCACCTGCAGCAAACCTTCCGCCAGCCGATCCTGTACCTCGCCGCCGACCGGAAAGGTGAGGTACTGCTCGGCAATATGGACGAAGGCATCCACCACTCCGTTACCGGTCTGGCGCGGCGGCAGACTGTAGGTGGTCGCCGGATCGAGCACCGCAAATTGCGGCTGCACCAGCGGGCTTCTGAAGGAGATCTTCACATCCCCCCGGCTCACCACCGAGGTAGGATTGCTCTCGGAGCCGGTGGCTGGCAGGGTCAGCACACAGCCCATCGGCAGCGCCTTGTGTACACTCGCCTGCTTGCCGCAGATATCCCAGGGATCATCCCCCTCGTAGCAGGCCGCCGCCGCAACAAACTTGGTGCCATCCACTACCGAGCCACCACCGACCGCCAGCAGGAAGTCGATGCGCTCGCGCTTCACCTGCGCCACCGCCTCCATCAACAGCTCGAATCTGGGGTTGGCGCCGATGCCGGAAAACTCCTGCCACGTCACCCCTTCCAGCGCCCGGGTCAGCTGCTCATAGACGCCGTTTTGCTTGATGCTGCCGCCGCCATAGAGCACCAGCAGCCGGCTGCCGGGCGGGATCAGTTCGGGCAGGCTGGCGATCTGCCCCTCGCCGAAACAGATACGGGTCGGATTGGCATATTGGAAGTTGTACACGGCGGACTCCTCGACTGGCTCAATGCGCGGACATTGTGCGCCTGTGGGGAGGTGAGGTCAAAAGAGGTGGCAGAAGCTTGCCCATCGGCGGTCGACACTGGCCCATCGGTGCCGACCGGGTAGATCTCAGAACAGCGGCAGGATCAGGCAGTTTTGGCCTCATCTTTGGATGAGCTCTTCTTGCCGGTCAGGCGATCCATCGCCTCCTTGAGCATCGCCTCTCGCTGTTCGTTGAGCGGCTTGCTCTGCTCCGCCCGCTCTTCCGGCGTCAGCTTCTTGTTATCGGCGATGGTCTTGAGCTTCTCTTCGATCTCGTTGAACTTCTTGCGATCGAAACCGAGCGCCTTGTCCACCAGCTGCTGCACCACGCCCCCCTTGTCGGAGCTCATATCGAGCGCCGGCGGCAATTTGTTGTTCTTGGCCAGATGTTCGTAGGTCAGCACCTGCTGGGCCTGACCGGTCATGCGCTGGGTGGAGAGGCTGACCATCTCCTCCCAGCCACCGCCCTGACCGCCGCTACTGGCACTGTTGAGGGTAGCGAGGGCACGGTTGTTGGATGCGCTCTGGGCAAGCTGCTGGCTGTAGGGTTTGATATCCATGGGGGCTCCAATTCAGTGCACATCTGCGGCAATGGGCACAGGCTGATCCGGTCACATGGGGCGTCATGCCCCACCATTATCAATCAAACCAGCAAGTTACAGGCCAACTTGTCAGATAGTGCGAGATCCAGAGATATGGCGGATCTCGCCATGCCCCCCACGCAAACTGGCGTCAGAATCATGACTCATCTGCTGCCAGCTCACGCTGTTTTGGCACATTTTGCCGTCCGCGCACCACGACGCCAGAGAAAAGTCAGGAACCGCAGCTCGATCACAAAATAAACAACCACTCGGGAATACAATTTTGGCGCACATCACAACCAGCCAGCCGTGTCATGGATGATCTGTTCGAAAAACCAATAACAGGCAGACCCATCTGTCGTGCTCACTCCGCTGCCAGTTCGGAGTTGCAGCCTCCCCACACCTCATCCCCTCGCCTGACTCTCACTCACCGCAACCCTTCGGGTACACCTATGAAAAAACACACCTTGAGTCTTCTCTCCGCCACCCTGCTCACCCTGCTTGGCACCAGTGCCGACGCCTGTACCGGCCTCATCGTCGGCAAGGGGGCCAGCGCCGACGGCAGCGTGATGATCGCCAGAAACGAGGATTTTGGCGTCAACAACTGGAACAAGTACCTCGCCTTCCGGCCCGCGCAGCAGAACGAGGGCAAACTCTGGAAACTGGGCAACGGGCTGGAAGTGCCGATGCCCAAGGCGTTCTTAGCCTACTCCGCCATCCACGACTGGGATGCCACCACCAGCGACCCGGCAGGCAAATATTATGAAGAGCGCGGCATCAACGAGTTCAACGTCGCCATCTCGGCTACCACCAGTGCCGAGGTCAACGACAAGGCCCAAAAAGCCGATCCGCTGATCGAGAAGGGAGTGATTGAAGCCATCATCCCCACCCTGATCCTGCCGCAGGCCAAGACGGCCAAAGAGGGGGTCGAGCTGCTTGGACGCTATGTGGAGCAATATGGTGCCGGTGAGGGCAACAGCCTCTATCTGGCGGATGTGAACGAGGCCTGGCTGATGGAGATCGGCTCCGGCCATCACTGGATTGCGGTGCGGGTACCGGACGACAGCTACGCCATGGTGGCCAACGGCCTGCGCATCCACGGCGTCAATCTCGACAGCGCCGATGTGCTGCACTCGCCCAAACTGCTGGAGTTCGTGCGCGAACACAAATTGCTGGATAACGCCGACCCGAAAGAGTTCAACTTCGCCAAGGCGTTCGGGGTCATCGCTGACCCGTATAACGTGGATCGGGAGTGGCTCGGCCAGAAAATGCTGACCGCCTCCCACAAACAGGCGACCCGGCAGGCGCAATATCCGCTCTTTATGAAGCCGGATGCCCCCATCGCCGTGCCGGACGTTGCCAAACTGCTGAGCGCCACCTATGACGGTACGCCGCTGGCGGGCAAGGCGGAGCGGCCGATCCGGGTCGATCGCCAGCTCGAATCCCACGTCATCCAGCTGCGCAAGGAGATGCCCAAAGAGCTGCAGGGGCTCATCTGGCAGAGCTATGGCGTGCTGGCCGAATCTGTGATGGTGCCGCTCTACAACACCCTGGAAAACTATCCCCTGCCCTATCGCACCGGCAGCGACAGCTATTCCGATGATTCCGCCTACTGGCAGTTCCGCAGCCTGACCGCGCTGGCCAGCGCCGATCCGGACAAGTACCTGCCGCTGCTGCGAAACGTCTGGAGTAAGGAGAGCACCAAGCTCTACAAGGAGGTGGCGCTGCTCGACAAGAGCCTTAAGCAGGCCTATGCCAACGACAAGGCTACCGCCATCGGGCTGGCCGCCGACTACTCCTATGGCCAATTAGAGAAGACCTACCAGATGGCCAAAGATCTGCGCTACAAGCTGATGACGGATCTGACCAAGAGCAGCGAGAAGAAGTACTCGGAGGAGGAGTTCAAGAAGATCATGAGCCTGTAATCGGCTCACCAACGCAAAGAGGCTCCCACGGGAGCCTCTTTTGTTTCAGCCAATGCAGCGATCAGCGGCGGCTGATATTGAGCGGGCCGAAGGTCTGCGCCACCGGCATGATCTCGATGCTGTTGATGTTGACGTGGGCCGGTTGCTGGCTCACCCAGAGCACGGTATTGGCGATATCTTCCGGCTGGATCGCCTCCACCCCCTGATAGACGGAGGCCGCCTTGGCATCGTCACCGTGGAAGCGCACGTTGGAGAACTCGGTGCCGCCGCACAGGCCCGGCTCCACGTTGGTGACGCGGATGGCGGTGCCAGCCAGATCGGCGCGCAGGTTGAGGCTGAACTGCTTCACAAACGCCTTGGTGGCGCCGTAGACGTTGCCGCCCGGATAGGGGTAGGTACCCGCGATGGAGCCGATGTTGATGACATGGCCGCGATTGCGCGCCACCATGCCCGGCAGCAGCAAGCGGGTGAGCAGGGTCAGGCCGCTGATGTTGGTGGCAATCATCTGCTCCCAATCTTCCAGATCCGCCTTGTGGGCCGGCTCCAGCCCCAGCGCCAGACCGGCGTTGTTGACCAGCAGCTCCACCTCGCTCCACTCGGCTGGCAGAGCGGCGATGGCGGCGCGGGTGGCCGCCTTGTCCTGCACGTCAAACGCCAGCGGCAGGAACTGCGCACCCAGCTCGTCAGCCAGCGCGGCCAGCCGCTCGGCGCGGCGACCGGTACCGATCACCTTGTAGCCCGCCTGCACCAGCTGGCGGCTGATGGCTTCACCAAAACCGGACGAGGCGCCCGTTACCATTGCAATCATCTGAACCTCCATATCTACACCGATATTGTTATTTATCTGTTTGAATCTATTAAGATTCACTCATCGCTCAATTCACGTCCGGTCGCCTTGCGCCAGACAAATACCACCAGATGGAGCAGCAACAGGCCCGAGCCACCCAGCGCAAACAGCAGGCCGGTGAGGGCGTTGACCGAGGTGTCGGCACCACACCACCACCAGACCAGCCAGCCACTCAGACCAATGATGAAGGTCTGGATGGCGCAGACCGGACAGCGCCCCAGCTTGGCCCTGATAGCGGTGGCAAGACAGTTGTCGCAGCTCATCCTGCTCCTCGATTCTGCTCGTGCAACATGATCAGTTGGCCTGTGAAGATGGCTTGCGCGCCTGAAAGCGAGCCACTCTGCGCCGCTCACGCTCCTCGTCGCTCACCAGCGGCAGCACCAGCCGGTGGGCGTGCTGGTCGCGGCCATAGTAGTCCGCTAGCCGCTGCTGGGGACGAAATCCCAATCCCTGATAGAGCGCCAGCGCCTCTTCGTTGGCATCCGCCACCTCCAGCCGGATCGCCCCCCAGCCAGCGGCCTTGCCCTCGCGGATCACCTGCTCCAGCAGGCGCCGCGCCCAGCCCAGACCGCGCACCGTCCAGCGGATGGCAAGCGCCTGAATGACCAGCCGATCCCAGCCTCTGTGCTCAAGCAGGCAGAGATAGCCCATCAGCTGATGTTTCTCGTCCAGCAGCAACAGGGTGCGCCCCTTGGCGTGGGCCAGCAGATAGTGCCAGCGGCTGCGGCCAAAGGCGACTTCAGGGGGAAAACAGTAGCGTTCCAGATTAACGATGGCGCCCAGATCATCGGTTCGGGCCGCACGTACGGTCAACACGGGGAGTCCTTGTTCGGTTATTTATCCTCAGCACCAAAAATGCGACTTGTATCACAAGTTACCAAGGCGTCATATTAGGCACTGTAACCTCTTGTTTCCCCTCGCGCCATTGTCGTGCTTGTCGGTGCATCGAAGCCCACAGGGGATCCTGCCTGTTCAGGCAGTCTGATCTGTGGAGCCGAAAATATGAGTACCTATGTCATCGTCGAAGAGCTGGGCGACTGGCCTTGCCATGCCGATTATCTGCTGACCGCCCGCACCTATCTGCAACATGGCGTGCCGACCACCGGCGGCCGACCCCGCATCATCAACCTCTGCCGCAATCTGGAGCACCTGAGCGCAGGCTACTACTGCTCGCTGCTGGCCCAGGCCCGCGGCCACCACTGCCTGCCGGGTCTGCAGGCCATCAGCCGACTGCAACCCCAGCAGCCACCGGCCAAGCTGTGGCGCAAGGCGCAGGGGTGGCTGGCCCAGCAGAGCGAGGATCGGATTAGAGTGCGCGCCATCTTCGGCCAGTGTGAACAGAGCGAGCTGGCGGGGCTGGCCCGCTACTACTATGGCCTCAGCCAGTTGCCGCTGCAGGAGCTGACCCTCAAGCGCGGCCGCCACGGCTGGTCGGTGCGCCAGCAGCAGAGCCTGTCGCCGCTGGAGCTGAGCCCAAGCGAGAAAGAGCTGATGCTACACCACGCTCAGGCACTGGTGGGGACCGGTGACGAGGAGCAGGCGGCGCCGCTCTACCAGCTCGCCATTCTGGTCGACCCAGATGATGGCCGTGCCAGCAGTGACGGGCTGGCGCTGGAGCGCTTTATCCGTGCTGCTGCTGCCCAAGGCATCCGGGCCGAGATCCTGCCACCGTCGGCCATCGAGCGGCTGCCGGAGTTCGACACCCTCTGGTTGCGTGCCGAAACCGCAGTCGGCCACTACACCTTCGAATTTGCCCACCGTGCCGAACAGCTCAAGATGCCGGTGATCGACAGCTCCCGCGCCATCCTCGCCTGCAGCAACAAGCTCTATCTCTACGAGCTGATGGTGCGCAGCGGCGTGCCCATGCCGCCCACCATGGTGGTCACCCGCCGCGGCCGCCACCATGTGGACGAGCTGGTGCAACGGCTCGGCCTGCCGCTGATGGTGAAGGTGCCCGACGGGGCGCAGGGGCGCGATCTCGCCATGGCCAGCGACGAGCAGCAGCTTGCCCGCCTGCTGGACGAGGGGCTGGGCCGCTCCGCCCTGCTGCTGGTGCAGAGCCGGATCCCCGCCGAGTTTGACTGGCGCATCGGCTTTCTCGACGGCTCGCCGCTGTTTGCCTGCCGCCGCTACCGGCCCGAACCGGGCAACCGCATTCGCCGCCGCAAGCACCCCCTCGACATGAGCCGCATCGAGGCGCTGCCGCTCAACGAGGTGCCGGAGCGGGTACTGCAGACCGCCCGCCGCGCAGTCCATCAGCTCGGCAATGGCCTCTACGGGCTCGATTTGCGCCAGCAAGGGCGCGACTGCGTGCTGCTGGAGATCGTCGATAACCCCTGGATCCGCGGCGATATCGAAGACATGGAGGCGCAGGATCTCTACGAACGACTGGCCCGCGCCTTTCGCCAGCGGCTGGAAAACAGGGGCCAGACCACCGCATAACCCGCCATGACTTTGTCGCCCACAATGACAGAGAGGGCCCCGCGATGGCGCCCTCTCTCATATCAACGCGTGCTGTGGCTGACTTATTGCAGACGCAGGAAACGCCCGCTCAAGGGCGGTATCTCCACCGTCACGCTGCTGCCGCCGATGGCCAGACTCTCGCCGCTTTGCAGATCCATCAGCGCGCTACCGCTGCGCAGTTTGCCCGTCGGCAGGTTGTAGCTGAGTGCCGTGGTGGAGAGGTTGAGCAGGTAGACTATCTGCTCCCCCGCCGTCTGCTTGATGTCACCATAGAGACTGCCCTCGGCCACCAGTTTGACTCGCTCTCCCTGATAGAGAGCGGGGTGGGCGGCACGCATCGCCAGTAGCTGGGCCAGCCACTCTTTCAGCTCGGCTTGTTCGCTACTTGGCACAAAGCCGGTGACAGCGGGCACCTTGCCGTCGCTGCGGGCCACATGATCGTCGCACAAGCCCTGCGCTGCGCAGTCACCACCAACCTTGGCGGCAAAGCCCGGCACCTCGTCGCCAAACTCCTCGCCATAGTAGAAGGTGATGGGGCCGGAGCGAGCCGCCATAAAGCTGAAGGCCGCCTTGTGGCGCTGCCAGTACTCGGCCGACTTGAAGTTGCCGCGTTCCAGCAGATCGCCAAAACGCACCAGATCGTGGTTGCCCAGCATCAGATTCGGCATGGCGTGATTCGGGTAGTTCTCCACCTTGTTCCAGCTGGCGTCGAGCACGCTGGCCCCCTGCCCGCCCTTGCCGGACTCCTCCACCGCCAGCGCCTGCACGATGCCGTAGCGCAACGGGAAGTCAAAGGCCGAGGAGAGCGCCGGATTGTCGCTGCTGCCGTAAGCCTGGGCGCGAATGTCGTCAGCCCCCTTCCACACCTCACCCACCATGTAGCCAAGGGTGCCCCACTGCTGACCGGCCGCCTTGCGCGCCGCGCTGGCCTGCTCCACCTCGCTGCGAATAGCGCGCCAATCATCCAGCCCAAGCTGATAGGCCTGATCGAGGCGCCAGCCGTCGATGCCGTACTGCTCTACCCAGTAGCGGGCTACCTCCTTGAAGTAGGCGAGGCTCTCCGGCTTGCTGTAATCCACCAGCTGGCCGGGATAACCCGCACCGCCGCTGGTGAGGGCTGGCAGACGCCCCTCTGGCGAGGGCTTGCTCACCCCCACCTTGTTGACGTGGCCAAACACCCCGTCGAGGAAGACATAGAGACCACGCTGGTGCGCCCCGTCCACCAGCTGCTTGAGCTTGGCATTGCTGCCAAAGTTGGGGTCCACGGTGAAAAAGTCGCAGGCGAAGTAGCCGGTGGCATCGAGCTTGTTATCACCGCCCTGACCAGCGCAGGAGTCGAACACCGGGGTGAGCCAGATGGCGTTGACGTTGAGACTCTTGATGTGGTCGAGGCTATCGATGATCCCCTGCAGATCGCCGTTGTGCTGGGAGGGGCCATAGCCGACGCCGTAGTTGGCGCTGCCGTCACCATCGGCAAACGACTCCACCATCACCTGATAGATGCGCAGGTTGCAGGCGGGTTGATCGTCGCCATAGCAGGCACGACTGGCCGTCGCGACCGGAGGGTGGGTGACCGGCGGATTGACGACGGGGGGAGAGCTCTCCCCGCCTGAACTACCGCTGCCGCCGCAAGCCGCAAGTAACAGGGCGGCCCCGAGCAGGCCGCCATAGCGTAACGTTCCCTGTTTCATTGTTATATTCCCGCTGTGAGAGCAGGCGTCTGATACGCCTGTTTTCCACCATGATAGCGAGGCTCACACAGCGATGTCTGTGACTGAAAACGTTATCTGACTCAACTGGTTAAAGCACACCCGCCGAGGCAAACCGGTAGTTGAACGAGAGCCAGTACGAGCGACCCGGCTCGGGGATACGGCCGCTCTGCTCGTAGCCCAGCCCTGCCTGACTGGCATGTACCGACTTGGAGAGGTGCTCGTAGTAGAAGGTGTCGAACAGGTTGTCCGCCCCGGCCGAGAGCTGCCACCCCTTGGCAAACTGCCAGGCGCCGCTCAGGTTCATGGTGAAGAAGCCCGGAGTCTCCCCCTGATCCTGACCCGCAACGGTGCCGGAACCGACGTCCACCCGATCCTGCGCCGCCACCGCGCGTCCCAGCAGGGTGAAGTTCAGCGCCTCGTCAGGCTGCCAGCCCAACGCCAGCTTGCCATCAAGCGGCGGCATCTGGGCCAGCGGCTTGTTGTCGCTCTGGTTTTCGCCGTAGACCACCGCCATACCACCATCGAGACGCCACTGCTCGGAAAACTGCCAGCGTCCCTCCAGCTCGCCACCCCGGGTCTGGGCATCGATATTGCGCACCTTGTTCGACTTGCTGTTGTAGAGCAGGTAGTCCTTGATGTCGGCGCTAAAGAGGGAGAGGGTCAGATCCAGCTCGCGGCTGCGCAAAGCCAGACCCGCATCCCACTGGCGGCTGCGCTCCGGGTTGAGGGTGAACGGGGTGCTGTCCTTGCTGCGCTCCCAGTAGTCCGGCGCACGCTCTGCCTGCCCCCAGGCCAGATAGCTGGACCAGCGTGGCGACCACTGATATTCGTAGCGGCCAAACCCGCTGTTAAGACTCAGGGTATCGCTGTAGAGGGTCTGTTCACCGGCGCCATAGCGGGTGGTCTCTACCCTATCCTGACGGTAACCGCCCTTGTAGCTGTGAGCCCCCTGCTGACGACCCAGTTCGGCGAAGCCGCCCTGCTGCTCGAAACGCAGGGTGCGCTGGCGATCCTTGGTGGCATAGTCGACCCCACTCCGACTGCGGTGCTGATCCCGGTTGCTGTCGAGCCCGGCGGTCAGCAGCCAGTCTGCTGGCAAGGCGATGTCGTTGGCCCAGCGACCGCCGGTGTTGCGGCGATCCGGGTTGGAGAGCATCTTCATGCCACTGTTTTGCCGCAGGCTGAAGTTGTCCATGATGTGGTCTATATAGTTGTCCCACAGGGTCAGCTCGCTGCGCTGCCAGTGAGTGGTGATCTGCTCCTGCTTGAGCTTCAGCCCGAAGGATTCGCGATCAAACATGGGGCCATCCATGGTGCGGTCCGCATAGGCGGCGCGGGCGTTGCTGCGCTCGGCGGTGAGTTCCAGCCAGGTGTGCTCCCCCGGCGTCCAGCCCAGCTGGGCGGTGCCGTTCTCGCGGCGATAGAAGGAGCGCACCTTGTTGCCATGGCCATCGCGGTAATCGTCGCTATCGGAGTGGGTGAACTGACCGCGCAGATAGCCGTCGGTCGAGCCTGCCGTCATGTCGACCATCTGATCATCGCGGCCGAAGCTGCCAAAGAGGGCCGAGGCATCGGCCTTGAGGCCCGGTGCGGTGAACTCGGGTCTGTCCCGCTCGAACAGCACGGTTCCCGCCAGCGTAGCCCCTTGCTCGAGGGATTGCGGCCCCTTCAGCACCCTGATCCGGTCAAAGGATTGGGGGAACACATAGGCGGTGGGCGGGTCCATCCGGCCACCACACCCACCGGCCAGCATGCCGCCATCCATCTGCACGTTGAGGCGGGACATCCCCATCCCCCGCAGTACAGGGTCGCCACCGAGCCCCCCTTTGCGCACCATGCTCATGCCGGTGACATTCTTCAGATAACCGGCGCCGTCGGCAGCGGGCATGGGGGAACCGGGCTTCTTGGGATCCAGCGTCACTTCAAGTGTGCTGGCGGGGCGGGTTGCCACCACCACCATGGGATCCAGCTGTTGAACCGATTCCTGACCGGCAGCGCCGTGACAGGCGAGCCCGCCCACCAGCAGGGCAAGAGGTGTGCGCATATGACAAGCCATACATTTTCCTTATGTATTTGTTTATTTTGTTATTTTCATTCAACCGACCAAACCTTTCAGCAAGGGGAAGGTTTGCCATCAGGCCGCAAAAAAGGCCTGCGGCGCGAAAGCGGCAAGCCTCTGTCAGGTGAAGCGAAGGCAAGTTGGCAAAATGTTGCGCAGGTTTTACCCAAGTTGGCTCAGAAAGGCAAACGGGCAAACATTCCAGTAACAGGAATCTGGCGTTGGCTCACAAAAAATGGGGATTAGCTGAAGGCTTCCCGCTCATCGATGGGAGAGATGAGGTGATAGACCTCATGGGCGGATAGCGTGCAGCCAACAGGCCACTCCAGCTGGTGGTGACGGTTGATGAAGACCCGGGCGCAGTGACGCTCGCTCTCCAGCTTTGCAAATAGCGGCTGGGTTCGCCAGGGGGTCAGATCCAGCACACCCGTGGTGCCATCCGATAACACCAGAAACAGGCGCCATCCCCGCACATACTCGACATCGATAAAAACCGGCATCCCTTCGGCTCCGATTGAGATAATTCGCGGCAATTATAAACACCAGCGCTCAATCCATACACGCTGTGGCTCACATTTTACCCAGCAGATTATGCTGTGCTCATTAGTGGCGCGACATCACATTTTTAGATGATAAATGTGTTAATGCCGACTTTTAACAAACTTGAATGCAACCTTAACCAGTTCGATCTGTCATAACCTCACAACAACTAAAAAAACGTCTGTGGACAGACGTTTAGAGTCTCATTCAGGAACAAACATGACAGATCTAAAACAGCGACTCGGCCCGTTCTGGCCCTTCGCCGTCTTCTGCGCGCTCGCGCTTTTCTCTCTCTCTTTCAGCCGAATCGCCCTCGGTATATGGCAACTGGAACGGGTGGATGCCGTGGCCGGTTGGCAGGAGATGCTGCTACAAGGGATCCGGGTCGACTTTGCGACCCTCTGCTGGGTCTGGGGTGTCCCCGCCATGCTCACTCTGCTGCTGGCAGGCCCCCATGCCATCGGCCGAGGCTGGCTGCAACTGATGCGCGTCTGGCTGACCGTCGGACTCTGGCTGATGCTGTTCCTCGAGATCTCCACCCCTTCGTTTGTCACCGAGTATGGCGTGCGCCCCAACCGCCTCTATGTGGAATACCTCATCTATCCGAAAGAGGTCTTCGCCATGCTGTGGGCAGGCCGCAAAGCCGAGCTGCTGCTGGCGTTACTCTTCAGTGGCGCCGCGCTGACCGGCGGTTGGTGGCTGAGCGGCCGTCTGGTACGTGGTCTCAGCTTCCCCCGCTGGTATCTGCGTCCGGCCTTCGCCCTGCTCATTCTGGCCATAGGTTTTCTCGGTGCCCGCTCCAGTCTCGGCCACCGCGCCCTGAACCCGGCCATGGTCGCCTTTGCCGAAGATCCGCTGGTCAACTCGCTCACCGTCAACTCCGCCTACTCCCTATTCTTTGCCATCAAACAGATGGGCGCCGAGGAGGATGCTGGCCAGTTTTACGGTGAGATGACCCCTCAGAAGGTGCTCGAAGTAATGCGCAAGGAGAGTGGCCGTCCGGCCAGTGATTTCAACTCCGATCTGCTGCCCAGCCAGACCTTCAACGAGGCGAGCTTCCAGGGTAAACCGAAGAATCTGGTGATCCTGCTGCAGGAGAGCCTGGGCGCCCAGTTTGTCGGCTCCCTCGGTGGCCTGCCGCTCACCCCCAACATCGATGCCCTGTCGCAGCAGGGTTGGGCCTTCGAGCAGCTCTACGCCACCGGCACCCGCTCGGTGCGCGGTATCGAGGCGGTACTGACCGGCTTCACGCCGACCCCGGCACAGGCGGTGGTCAAACTCGGCAAGAGCCAGACCAACTTCTTCACCATCGCGGATCTGCTCAAACAACGGGGTTACGACACCAGCTTTATTTATGGCGGCGAGAGTCACTTCGACAACATGCGCAGCTTCTTCCTCGGCAACGGCTTCACCACCATCGTAGAACAGAAGGATTTCGACAATCCGGTGTTCAAAGGCTCCTGGGGAGCTTCCGACGAGGATCTGATGGCCAAGGCCGACGAGACCTTCAAGGCGCTGCACAAAGAGGGCAAACCCTTCTTCAGTCTGGTGTTCAGCTCCAGCAATCACGATCCGTTTGAATTCCCGGAAAACCGCATCGAACTCTTCGAGCAGCCCAAGCAGACCCGCAACAACGCGGCCAAGTATGCGGATTACGCCATCGGCGAGTTCTTCAAAAAGGCGAAACAGTCCGAATACTGGAAAGACACCCTGTTCCTGGTCATCGCCGACCACGACAGCCGGGTCGGTGGCGCCAGTCTGGTGCCCATCCCCCGCTTCCATATCCCCGGCGTCATTGTGGGCGACGGCATTGCACCGAGGAAGGATCCGCGCATCGTCAGCCAGATCGACATGGCGCCTACCCTGCTCTCCCTGATGGGGATCAGTGCCGACTACCCCATGCTCGGCAAGGATCTGACGCGCATGCCCGCCGACTGGCCGGGGCGCGCCATCATGCAGTACGACAAGAACTTCGCCCTGATGCGCGGCAAGGATGTGGTGATCCTGCAACCGGAACGAGCGGCAGAGGGCTATGTCTACGACAATGCCAGCGAGAAGCTGACACTGGCGGCGCAGCCGGACGCCTTGAAGGAGGATGCCCTTGGTCTGGCCCTGTGGGGCAGCATGGCCTATCAGAAGAGTCTCTATCAGACGGCCAAGGATGAACGCACCGCCGCCAATTGAGCCAACCGTGCTGATTCAACCCATAGCAGACTAGAAAAAACCGCCAGCTGGCGGTTTTTCATCTCCCCATATTGTCGGCCCACTGGCCGTTATGGCTGGGGAAAGCAGGGCAGGGAGCGGCTGAACTTGTGCTCGAACACCAGCGAGGTTTCGAGGTGCACCACCTCCTCACGGGAGGTGAAGTGATCGAAGACAAAGTTGCGCAGGTGCTCGGTGTCGGAGACACAAAGGTGCACCAGAAAATCATCCTTGCCCCCCATGTGGAACAGACTGATCACTTCGGGCAGCGCCAGAATGGCATCGCGGAAAGCATCGATGATCTGACGGCTGTGACGGGCCAACTGCAGGGAGACCATGGCCTGAATGTGACCACCGAGGGCCTGATAATCCACTTCGCAGTGCGCCCCCTTGAGCACGCCATCCTGCTGCAACTTGCGCACCCGCTCCAGACAGGTGGAGGGGGCAACGCCCACCAGCGCGGCCAGATCCTTGTTGGTCATGCCCGCATCCCGAAACAGATGGGCCAGGATATCCAAATCCAGTTGATCCAGGTTTCTCATCTTAACTCCTTGAACCGCTCAATTTTTTAGACTCTGCCCGTAAACCGGGGCAAACACAACGGCCATTGACATCCCCCCTGCCCCGCCTATCCTTGGCGCCATTCACCGGCCGCAGCCCTGCGGCTACCACACGAGGATCCGCTATGCACCCGTATCACCCCTTCTGGAGCCTTGAGGTTCCCCGTGTCGACGGTCAGCTGCTGCTGACCCCCTGCCCCGGCACCCAGCAGGTGCCGCTGACCCTGGCGCTCGATCAACTGCGGTTGGCCGGTGCCCACGGAGTGGTGACCCTGATGACAAGCGCCGAGTTGATCCGACTCGAACTGGCGCAGCTCGGCCAGCAGGTCGAGCACGAAGGGATGCGTTGGTTCCATCTGCCCATCGAGGATGATCTGGCACCCGATGCCGACTTCGAGGCTGCTTGGCAACAGGCGCTGCCACAGCTGCGCGAGCTGCTGGGAGATGGCAAACATCTGGTCATCCACTGCAAAGGGGGCAGCGGTCGCACCGGTCTGGTCGCCGCCGCGCTGCTGATGACCCTCGGCCAGCCGCAGCAAGAGGCGATGACCGCAGTCAAAGCTCACAGACCCAAGGCGTTTACCTTGACCTGCCACCACCAATGGCTCGACCAGCTGGCCGAGCGGCTGGCGCAGGGCGACTGACTACTTGCCTCCCTGATCGTAGGTAAAGACCTTGCCGATATCCTCCACCCGATAGCTGGTGAGCTGATAGACGTAGTAGTTGAGCCAGTTGGCAAACAGCAGATGGCCGTGGCTGCGCCAGCTGGCGCGCGGGGTCCGGCGCGGGTCGTTGTCCGGGTAGTAGTTGACCGGGATGACGGGATCGAGCCCCGCCGCCAGATCCCGCTGATACTCCCCGTCCAGCGTCAGGGCATCGTACTCCGGGTGACCGGTGACAAACACCTGACGACAATCCTTGGTCGCCGCCAGATAGACCCCCGCCTCTGCTGACTCGGCAAAAATCTGCAGGTCGGTGTGAGCGCGGATCAGCTCGCCGTCAAACGCCGCGTAGCGAGAGTGAGGGGCGACAAACTCATCATCGAAACCACGTAGCAACGGCTCGTGCTCATCGAGGCGATGGTGGCGGTAGACCCCGGAGAGCTTCTCGCCATGGGTCTGTTTCTCCATGCCATAGAGTGCTTTCAGCGCCGCCTGCACCGCCCAGCAGAGGAACAGGGTGGAGGTGACATGCTGATGGGACCACTCGATGATCTCGACAATGCGCGGCCAGTAGACCACCTCCTCGAACTCCACCAACCCGAGCGGTGCCCCTGTGATGATCATGCCGTCGTAATTGTTGCCGCGCACCTGCTCGAAGTCGTGATAGAAGTTCTCGAGGTGGGCCTGCGGCGTGTTCTTCGACTCCCGATCGTCGATGCGCAGCAGATCCACATCCACCTGCAGTGGCGAATTGGAGAGCATCCGCATCAGCTGGATCTCAGTCTCAATCTTCTTCGGCATCAGGTTGAGGATCAGCACCCGCAGCGGGCGGATGTTTTGGGTGACGGCCCGGGATTCCGTCATCACGAAGATGTTCTCCTGCCCCAACACTTCGGCGGCGGGTAATTGATCCGGGATCTTGATCGGCATGCTTACTCCCTGTACTGCATCGGTAAATATGTCTGGACATCCAGAAGCCTATAATAAAGCTCCCACCCTGTCATCAGATACCTTTTGTATTCACTCTCGCCTTTGACTAGCATACGGCTCAGTATCTCCCCTGCATCCAAGATAATGACCGGTATCAAGATTTCCGTAGATCGACTGCAAGTCGGCAACTATGTCTCCCTGCCACTGGGGTGGCGCGAACACCCGTTCCTGTTTTCCAGCTTCAAGATCAAGAATGAAGAGGAGATCGAGCTGATCCGCCGACTCGGTCTGAAACTGGTCACCATCATTCCCGACAAGAGCGACGTTCCGCCCAAGCCCCTCAATCAGGTACAGCCTCAACCACAAGAGAGCGCAGACGCCGCCCAGCGGCAGGCCCGGATGCAGCAGGAGAAGGACCGCCGCATCGAGCAGTTGCAGCAGTATCGTCGCAACCTGCAGCAGTGCGAGAAACAGTTTCAGCAGTCGCTGGCCCAGGTGCGCAGCGTGATGAGCAAGATCCAGTCCCGCCCCCTCAATGCCATCGGCGAGGCGCAGGAGCTGGTCAACGCCATGACAGAACAGCTGCTCTCGGTGGACGAGATGGTGCTGCACCTGGTCTCCGACAGCGAGGATGGCAACAACCTCTACTTCCACTCCCTCAACGTCAGCGTGCTCAGCATGCTGCTGGCCAAGGAGTGCAACATGTCGGCCGACCAGATCCGCCATATCGGTATGGGGGCCCTGTTCCACGACATCGGCAAACTGAAGATCCCGAGCCAGATCCTGCGCAAGACCGAGCCGCTCACCAGGCCGGAGCAGAACCTGATGGCCCAGCACCCGCGCTACGGGCTGGATCTGCTCAATCTGGCCAAGGATTTCCCGTCAGAAGCGAAGGGGATAGTGCTGCACCACCACGAATATCTCGATGGCAGCGGGCCGGAAGGGCTCAAGGGCGGCCAGCTCGATCAGCTCACCCAGATGGTGTCGCTGATCAACGAGTACGATAACCTCTGCCACATGCAGGCCAAGGTGCCCTACTCGGCCCTGAGCGGCCTCTACAAGCAGCGCAAGGCGCAGTTCAATCCGGAGTACCTCAGCATGCTGATCCGGTTGATGGGGATCTATCCCCCCGGCAGCGTGGTGCAACTCTCCAACGGTCAGGTGGGGCTGGTAATGTCGGTCAACGCTTCCCGCCTGCTCTACCCCTCGGTGCTGGTCTACGATCCGCGCATTCCCCGTCAGGAAGCGGCCATCATCGACCTGCAGCAGGCCGAACTGTCGATCGCCAAGGTGATCCACCCCAAACGGCTGCCGCCCGCCGTGTTCGAGTACCTCAATCCGCGTACCCGGATCAGCTACTACTTCGAGCACAACAAAGCCTGATTGTGTTGGCCCAAGGCCAACCGTTGCCACCCGTTTAATCCAAGGAGCCTGCCATGCGTATCGAGATCATCAGTACCGGAGACGAGATAGTGACGGGTCTGGTGGTGGATACCAACGCGGCCTGGCTCAGCGCTCTGCTGCTGGAGCAGGGCTGGCAGGTGCGCCGTCGCCTGACGGTAGGGGACAACCTCGCCGACCTGAAAACGGTGCTGCAAGAGAGTGCCCGCCGCGCCGAGGTGGTGTTGGTGTGTGGCGGGCTCGGGCCCACCGCCGACGACCTCACCGCTCAGGCGGCAGCCGAGGCCTTTGACCAACCGCTCACCCTCTTCCCCGACTGGCTCGCTACCATCGAAGCGCGCTACGCCAGCCGTGGCCGCCCCATGGCACAAAGCAATGCCAAACAGGCCTGGCTGCCACAGGGGTGCGAGATCCTCGACAACCCGGTCGGCACCGCCTGCGGCTTTGTGGTGCGAAGTGGCCAGAGTCAGCTCTTCTTCACCCCGGGAGTGCCGTTCGAGTTCAAACAGATGGTGCGTGAGCAAATTCTGCCGCGCCTCAAACAGCTGGCCGGTGCGCAGATCGATACCGAGCTGCGTCGCTTTTACACCTTCGGCATCTCGGAGTCGGCGCTCAGCGATATGCTGGATGCCGAACCCTGGCCAGCCGGCATCGAGCTGGGTTACCGCTCCTCCATGCCCCTTATCGAGCTGAAACTGATCGGCCACGGCGCCAGTGCCGCTGATATGGAGAGTGCCGAGCGCCGACTGCTGGATACGATCCGCCCCTGGCTGGTTGGCAGCGGAGATACGGAACCGGCGCAGCAGATCCTTGCGCTGCTGCAAGACAAACCGCTGACTCTGCTGGAGGGGGAGAGTGGAGGTGCGCTGCTGGCGCTTTGTCACGGCCATCCCCAGCTGGAAGCACGCTTCAGCACGCAACTGGCCGATGAGCTGGCGCAACTGCCGACCGCCGATGCGGGCCTGCTACTGACCATAGGGCGCGAGGGCACTGAGGGTGTACCACTGCTGCTCTGTGCCGATGGCATGCACATCGGTCAGACGGTCAAGGTCCGCCACCCCGACCCGGAGAGCCGCCGCAAGATCCTCGCCTTTGCCGCCCTCGACATGCTGCGCCGCCATATGCTGGGTGAGCCGGTGCTCGGCGATTACCTCACCCTGGCCAGAACAGCCCAGCGCAGCTGATAACCCCCCCTGCCAGCGACCCTATGTTGCTGGCGCTGCGATCCGCCTTTTCACTCAGTTTCCAAACAGCGCCCACATTTATCTGGCCGCCATCACCGATTTGACTTCAATTCATTGACCATTCAGAGGAAATATCTGAATACTGCCCACTCTCAGGGTTGGCGACTCGCTTTATTAATCATTGAGAGATTAAATGACAGTAAAGGAGCGAGCCGATCGCTCCGTTCTCATCCAGCAAGGAGATGCGGTGTTAAGCAAAGAGTGGTTGCTGCTATCAAGCGATATGGAACTGGTCTGCCTGCGGATTGCCGCCGGTCTCACCAAACCTGTCACGGAACAGGATGTGCAGGCTCTGCTGCTCGCTTCCAACTGTCGCCGCTATCAGCCGCTGCCCGAGGGGATCAAACAGGCCATCAGCCTGCTTAATACCCTGCTCACCAACCCTGCCGCCCCCGTCCCCGCCAACCCCATCCCTGTCGGCAAGCGTCAGGATGCCCGACTAGCCGTAATCGTGGAGAAGGATCGAATGAGCGCCATCGCCCAGATCACTGCCGACTGGGGGGGCAAGTATGTGACGCTGGAACAGCTGAAAGAGGCGATCGCCATCAGCGAAATCAAACAGGGGGTGAGTGAGCAACTGCTCACCGCCGCCATCCAGTCAGCCAAAGAGGCCGCCCCCGGCAGTCAGCTCAAGCTGGTGATTGCCAACGGCCAGCCTGCCGTCAATGGTCAGGACACTCGCTATGAGCGGCTGGTGGAGACCCCGGCCGAACGGATCCTCAAACCGCAGGAGCTGGGGCATGGCAAGGTCGACCTGCGGGATCTCGGCTCCATCGTCACCGTCAAGGCCGGTGCTCCGCTGATGCGCCGTCATCCGGCCACCGTCGGGGTGCCCGGTTTTACCGTGACCGGTCAGGATCTGCCCGCCAAAGATGGCAAAGACAGTCCGATGAGCGCTGGCGAGGGCACCTTTATCTCCCCCGACGATCCCGACCTGCTGATTGCCGGTCGGGCTGGCCTGCCCTGTCAGGAGAAAGCAGGCATGAAGGTGGACGAGGTGCTCAGCGTCAAACAGGTGGATGCCCGCCACGGCCACATTGATTTTGAAGGGGGCTTAATCGTCAGCGGCGACGTCAACCCGGGCATGAAGATCCGTGTCAGCGGCGACATCGTCATCGGCGGTTTTATCGAAGGAGGCTGGATCGAGGCGGGGGGCAGCATCACGGTACGCCACGGCATCATTGGCCGCCGCAACGAGCAGGGGGAGTACCTTTGCCAACTCAATGCGCAGGGGGAGATCCACGCCAGCTACGCCCAGTATGCCCAGCTGGAAGCGGGGGGCGATATCCAGATCCAGAGCCAGCTCAGCCACTGTTACTCCCGCAGCGGACAAGATATCAAGGTAGGCGATAGCAACATGCGCAAAGGCACTCTGCTGGGGGGTACCAGCATTGCCAATCGCCTGATCATGGCTCCCAGCCTGGGGGCAGAGGCCGCCAACCATACCCGGCTGCAGATCCTTGGCGGCTACTTCACCCACAAGGAGCAGGAACACCAGCTCAAGCTGCGCCAGCAGGCGTGTCAGGCCCAGCTGGAGAAAATCAAGGAGCTGGTCATGAAGTTGCTGCAACTGCCCGGCGACAAGCGCAATCCGGATACCCTGCGCAAGCTCAAACCGATCCGGGACCATCAGCTGGCCGAACTGGCCCAGCTCGATGAGCAGCTCACCGCCAACCAGGAGGAGCTGCGAAACTTGATGGCTCAGATGGAGGTCATTGCCACCCAACACCTCTACTCCGGCATTGAGGTCGAGATGGCAAGCTTCAAACGCAAGGTTACCATCACCCGAGGCCCTACCCGCCTGACCATCCATGATGAAACCCTGGAGATGACCCCTTACGAGGGGCACAAATAGCTCAACCGGCACGGCCCCATCGCTGAACCGGCCGTGATCCCGCCGCCGATTTTCGCTACACTCGCCACTTCCTTGGCCCCACCGGGCGGGCCACCCAGACTCAGGTAGTGAGAGATGTACAAGCTGATCGCATTGGATATGGATGGCACCCTGCTCAACCCGCAGGGCCAGATTACTCCCCGCACCCACGCCGCCATCAGCGCCGCGCGCGCCAAAGGGGTAACCGTTGTGCTGGCCTCCGGCCGCCCGCTGGAAGGGATGAGCCGCTATCTCGAAGAGCTCGGCCTCACCACAGAGCATGACTACGTCATCTGCTACAACGGCGCCCTGGTGCAACAGGTGGCCGATCAGCGCATCATCCGCAGCCAGCTGCTGACCGGCAGTGACGCCAGCGCCGTCGCCAAACTGGCTGACGAGCTGGAAGTGAACGTCCATGGTTTCTCGGTCACCCGCGGACTGATCAGCCCCCGTGTCAGTACCTACACCGAGCACGAATCCCGCCTGATCGGCATGCCGATCAATCTGATCGACTTCGCCACCCTGCCTGCCGACGAGCAGATCATGAAGGTGATGATGATCGACGAGCCGCCCCAGCTCTCCCGCGCCATCGAGCGACTGCCTGCTGAGCTCTATGAGCGCTATACCGTGGTACAGAGCGCCCCCTTCTTCCTCGAATTCATGAACAAGCAGAGCAACAAGGGAACTGGCGTCGCCGCACTGGCCGAGCACTTGGGCCTGACCGCCGCTCAGGTGATCTGCGTCGGGGATGCGGGCAACGATCGCCACATGATCGAATACGCAGGCCTCGGTGTGGCGATGGGCAATGCCACCGACGAGATCAAGGATCTCGCTCAGCACACCACCGCCCGCAACGATGAAGATGGTGTAGCTCAGCTGATCGAGCAGTTCGTACTGAACGCCTGATCGCAATCGAGCGCCGCAGCGCCCGATGAGGATATAAAAACGGGGAGGCTGTCAGCCTCCCCGTTTTTTCTGGTTAGTTATCTGCGTGATGAGCGGTAATTCGTGCGCATCACTGGTTCGCCAGACACTGGGTATGGGAGCCCGGTTGCAGGTAAGGCGTCAGCAGGGGAGCCATCCCCTTGAGCACCTGCACCGGCAGCGCCGAGGTGAAACGGAACTTGTCAGACTGGCTACCCGGTACATAGGCGGTCAGAGTACCGAAGTGATCCTCACCCAGATAGAAGACGAAGGTCGCGGTGCGGTTGCGCGCCAGTGAGCTGGTCACGTTGCCATAACGACCCACGGTTTCAATCCGGTTATCCCCGGTTCCGGTCTTGCCCCCCATCTGCAGCACAGTGCCATCCGGCAGGGTAAAGGCACCGGCTATACGTCTTGCCGTGCCCCCTTCAACCACCTTGGAGAGCGCACTGCGCAGGGCTGCCGCCACCTCTGCCGGCATCACTCGGGTTCCCTCGGTGTGCTGCGGCTCAAACTCGGTCTCGAAGGGCGTCCCCTTGGCGAACGAGAGGTGCTCGATACGCAAGGTTGGCGAGCGGATACCGCCATTCTGGATAATCCCCATCAGCTCGGCCAGTGCAGCCGGGCGATCACCGGAGCTGCCCAAGGCAGTCGCCAGCGAAGGCACCAGATGGTCGAACGGATAACCGAGCTTGGCCCAGCGCTGATGGATATCGAGGAAGGCTTCAACCTCCAGCATGGTGCGGATCCGGCTGTCACGGGCACTGCGATGGCGAGTCTTGAACAGCCAGCTGTAGACCTCCTGCCGCTCGTCACGACTGGCCGCCACCGCGTCGGCAAAGGTGGCCTTGTCGAACTCCTTGAGATAGGCCAGCAACCACAGCTCCAGCGGGTGAACCCGGGCGATGTAGCCCTGATCCGGCAGTGAATACTTGCCCGGGCCATAGCTGACGTAGAGCTGATTAATCCGCTTGGCACTCAGCCTTTCTCGCGGCAACCGCTCCGCCAGGAAGGCAGTAAATGCGGCTTCGCTGGCTTCCGGCATCAGGTAGCGGTGAACCGCCGCCAGACGTACCGCACTCGGCTTGAGACCGTCGAGGAAGGTATCGAGTTGCTCCTCGGGAGTCTTGCCGCGATATTTGCGCCAGAAACGCAGCAGATAGGTCTGGCCCTCTTTGTCGGCAAATTTGGCCAGATATTCCTGACGGCGGGGATCCTTGTCATCCTTGAGCAACTGGGCACGGTTGCCCTCCTTGTAGAGGCTGTAGCGCACGATATCGCGCATCAGCCGTACAAAGGGCAAGTTAATTGACTCACGCAAAGAGTCACGCAACGTCGGAATACGATTGTTATCCTCGCGGCGGAAGTTGTTGAAGGTGTGCATGCCACCACCGGTAAAGAACCCTTCGTTGGGGCTGGCGGAGTATTTGCGATCCAGCGCCGCTTCCAGCATCACAGGCAGGCTCTTGTCCTGAGCCGTCATCAGATAGGAGATGGCCCAACGGCTGAGGTTGTCCTGAGAGACGGCAGCCAGCTTGCGCAGATTCTCGACCGGCATCCCGGCATAGTTGTCGTGCAGCTCGGCCACGATCTCCAGATAGGTGGTCAGCACCCGCAACTTGGCGGTTGAGCCCAACTCCAGCTTTGAACCTTCGTTGATATCGAACGGCTGATCGGTGTTGTCGGTCTGCACCCGCACCTTGAACCCTTCCGGCGACTTCTCGAACAGGGTGAAGCTGTAGCGCACATCGCCGGTCTTCTCCGGCGAGAGCAGGCGCTCACCAAACAGTCCCACCTGAGCGGCAAACGTCGGGTCGGCCAGCTGTTGCAGATACCGGGAGATTTCGTTCTGCAGCGGCATGTTGAGGCTGGTATCGGCGGTCAGATCCATCCGGTCGAGGTCATAGAGCTGCACCCCGAGCTGACGGCTCAGGCGAGTACGGGCAACCTGCAACCCCTTGTTATTATTCACCCGGGTGATAGCCGGGGACTGCAGGAAGTCACGGAACGTAATCTTGGCCTTGAGCGCCGCCTCCATCAGAGGTGGCGTGATCATTCCCTCCTGCACAAACAGGCGCAGGTAGCTGTCGGTCAGGGTAGCCAATGCCTCTCGCCCCTGAGCCAGATAGTAAGAGGGACGGCGGTGCGCAATCATCAGCGAGACCACCTGACGCAGGGCAAGCCCCTGTTCGGCCAGCGGTGCGTTCTGGTTTCGGGCGGGATCCAGCAGACGGTTCACGTCATCGACATTGGCACCAAACCAGACCCAGAGACCATCTCCCAGACCATGCACTTCACCATATCCCGGCGCAGCCGAGAGCGGTACCGAGTTGAGGTAGGCCCAGGCGACCAGCTTACGCGCTTCGAGGGTTTCCGGCCCGAGACGATAGGCCCGCACGCTGGCAGAGGCCATCTGACGGATCTTCTCGGTCGGCGACAGGGTCAGGCCATCCGGCGAGTGGCGATACTTCTCCACCTGGGTCGCCAGAGTACTGCCACCGGCAGATTGATCCTGCATATCGAGCGCCTTGCCCACCTGGGAGAGCGCCGCCTTGGCAAAACGGGGCCAGTCGACCGCCGGGTTGGCCAACGGCTCTTCGTTGCTCAGCAAGTCGCGGTTCTCGATAAACAGCAGCGACTGGATGACAAGAGGCGGAATGGAGTCAAAATCCGGATAGTGATGGGTCGGATACTTGAATTGATAGAAAGGTTCTGCGCGGCAATCGTGCAACGTCAGGCCAGCCTGCACCTTCTCGGTATAGGGCACGAAGAAGCCACGACTGGCGTAGTCATAGAGCGCGTCGGAGAAATGCACCTGCTTGCTGACTTCATAGCCCCGCTGAAGCAAACGCTCCTGCATCATCGGCAGTTGCACATAGCCGAGCCGCTTGTCGAACGGGCCATCCTCAGGGAAAGCGATCTGCTTGCTCTGGCCTGGCTCGACCTGATAGGTGAGCTTGGCGGCATAGCGGGAGATCTCCTGAGATTGCAGCTTCGAGGTTTTCATCTCATAGCCAACCAGAGCGATCACCGCCCCCAGGCACAATAAAAAGAGAAAACAGAACAGCCAACGCCACCAGGGACGACGCTTGCGCTTTGGGTTCCCGTCCGAGGTCTGGACAGATGAATCTTGAGATGCCACTTGTGTCAAATCCGTCTGTTCTGATGCGCCCATATCAGCCCCACCATGGTTGCGCAATTTATTGTGTTTCACTCAAGCTTAGTCTTTTCAAGTCAATGGCTTGAAACTATTGACCGCTTTGTAGTGATGGTAACAGGGCAATTCTAAAAAGGGGAGCCGATTGTTGCAGGAGTGGCAGAGATCAGAGCTGATAACAAAACACCGGCCAGTGGCCGGTGTCTTTTAAGCAAAAGCTGAACGCTTACTTGTGAGAGCTCATGCCCTTCAGTTTGGTGCTCAGCTCTTTACGCTCTTTGGAAAGCTCGGCGTTCTTGATGATGTGGTCATCCACGCGCTCTTCATAGTCGGCACGCATGTTGGCGATGATCGCCTGCACATCATCAATGCTCATGCCCGGCTTGATGTAGTCGCTCAGGTTGTCGAGCAGCAGCACGCGCTTCTGGTTGTCACGGATCTTTTTCTCGTTATCCGCAATTTCACGCTTGAGTTTGTTCTGGCGACGGGACATACGCACATATTCCAGTACATCGCTGAAGGTGGACTTGTTTACTTGTTCCATATCGATACCACTGACTTAAGGTTGATAAAAACTGGCCAAGTTACACCTGGAACCCGGCAAACTCGGCGCGGGACAGGCAAACTCAAGATGCCCTTACTCTACCGAGTTATAAGCGAGATACAACCCTAATCGCGCACCATGAACAGAGTTTGGCCAAAAGTAAACCAGTTAAAATAGCCAGTAATCCATCAGATAAGGGCTTGATATAGATAGAAAATGGAGGAAATGACAGGATTTTTAGTTCTCTTCCTGCAGATAAATGCTAATACTGGCTGTTTAACACGCTAAAAACACCAAGGCCCGGTCGTGAGGCCGGGCTTTGTATTGGCTCCGATGTGCAAATCTGTGGGTCGCTGGGCAAAACAGCCCATAGCAAAAAGGCCTTCCCATCTGGGAAGGCCTTTAAATTAGTGGCGGAGCGGACGGGACTCGAACCCGCGACCCCCGGCGTGACAGGCCGGTATTCTAACCGACTGAACTA